>WQTM01000086.1 GCA_009786315.1 Pseudomonadota bacterium
CGAGCAAAAAGTTCCCCGCCGGAGGCAAGACGCCCGGAGGGCGAAAAAGCCCGGGCCGCAGGCCCAAAGAGAACAACGCCCGGAGGGCGAAGAAAGCCGGGCCGCATGGCCCATAAAAACATTCTCAGTTAAATAAACCCCGCCCGGAGGGCAGAAAGAACCCTTTCAAAAAAAAGCTCGGGCCGCATGGCCCATAAAAACATTGTCAGTTAAATAAACCCCGCCCGAAGGGCAGAAAGAACCCTTAAAAAAAAGCCCGGGCCGCAGGCCCAAAAAAACATTGTCAGTTGGCAACAGAGCCCCGCCCGGAGGGCACCCCCCTCATTTCCTCTGGGGAGGAGAAGGTGTGGGCCATGTCCACAATGGCCTCGGGGGAAGTTTGTAACAAAATAGCCGCAGCTTCTTTTGCCCGTTGAGCCAGTGGGGGGTTATTTTGCGCTTGGGCTGCGACATAGAGGCCCAGGTGCACCTCAGGCGAGAAGGGGTTTTGCGCCAGTGCACGCTCAAAGGCCTGTTGGGCTTTGGCCCATTGGGACTGAAAGAGGCGCAGCTTGCCCAAACTAAGCCAGACAGAGGCAGGTGCCGACGCCTCCAAGCTGATTGCCAACACGCGCTCAGCCTCCTCAAAGCGCGAGAGCGCGAGCAGCACTTGCACATAAGCTTGTGCTGCCGAGACTTGGCCCTGTCCACCCAAGGCCCAGGCTTTGGCATAGTGGTGGGCGGCAGCCTCATAATGTTGTTGGCTGGCATAAAGTTTGGCCAGGCGTAAGGCATGCAGCAGCCTAGGGCCAGGGGGGTTTTTCCCAGAGGAGGGGGAGGGAGGGCCCCTGGGGAAGTGGCGGGAAAGCACCCTGTTGCGCAGTGTTTGTTTCCATTTTGTCCAAGAGACGCCTGAAAGCTCCGCAATGGCGCGCCCTGCGTCGCCGTGCAGGGAGAGTTTTTGCAGGAGGAGGGGGAAGGCATTGGGGCCGAGTTGGTTTTTCAAATATTCCGCGAATAAGAAGCCCTCGGCGAGGGCCAGTTGAGAGGCCGGGGGGGAAGGTTTTTCAAGGAGGAGGGTGCGGGAGGCGCGTATGTGTTTTTGGAGGGCAGTCCAGTCCACTTGGGGGAGGGGTGGAGGTGGTGGCCTATTCCACCGGGTTTGCAAATAGGAGGCGAGGGCTTCTTCCAGCCATGGGGGGGCCCGGCCCCGGGTTTGCCGAATGACGGCAAAGCGTACATATTCCCGTGCGAGGTTATTTTGCCACTCAAAGTTGCCGTGTATATTGGGAGAAAGCACCACCATTTTCCCGAAGGCACAAAAACCTGTCATGTTGGAATTCAGCCATTTTTCCAGAGGCACCCCCGCAAGCCCAGCGGAGACATAGGCGGTGTTTGCCATTTCCACGCGCAATTTTTCTCTGGGTGCAAAGCCCAATTCCACCCGTATGGCCTCATATTGGGACTCCAGCGTGTCCAGCGCATAAGCGGCCAAAGCGGCGTGTTTGCCTTCAGGGAGGAAGAGGACAAAATGTGCACTCTCAAAACGTTGGGTGGTTTTCAAAAAGCGTTGGGCTGTTTTGGCCAGGCGCAAAAAGCTGTTGGGCACGTCCTCCTGGCCTGCCAACACAAACTCCGTAGCGGCTTCCTCATAGAGGCCCAGTTGGAAGGCCATACGTCCCTGCACATAATGCAGCAGTGCAAGGCCGTGCAAATTCAGTTGCTCCACCTGCAGCATGAGGAGGCGTGCTTCGTCCAAGTCCCAGGCATGGAGTGCTTTCTCAATGGACTCTGTCAGCGAGTCCAAGAGGTTGTCCCCATGGGGAGGGGGTGGAGGCATAGCCGCGAGGGGGAGGGAGAGGAGGCATGTCAAGCGAAGGAGGCGCTTCATTTGACAAGCTCCTCATAATAGCGCCGTACCGGCTCCACATAACCTTCGGGAACGCCTTGGCGCATGGTTTCCAGCAACTCTTTGCGGAAGTGGGGTTGGGCGGTGGCCTCTTTGGGGAGTACAAGCCGTCTGGGGTTGGGGCCCGTGCCATGGCCGAGGCCTCCGGAGGTGGAGGGCAGCGGCATGGAGGTTTTGGCCATGCCGCCGGCTTGGAGTTGTTTTTTGAGAGTTTGCAGGCCTTGGGTGGCTTGGGTTTGCTCGCTTTGGCCTTCTTGGGCATTGCCCAGGCGCAGGCGGCTGGCGGCTTTTTCCATGTGGCGAGCCACGGTTTCCATGTTGTTTTTGGCTTCTTCGTCAAACAGAGGGGCTTTCTCTGAGAGCTCCTCCATTTGGCGTTGCACCTCACGCATGCGTTTGCCCAGGGCTTCTTGCTCACTGACAGGTTGGGCGAAGCTTGTGGTATCCGCTTCAGCGGCGACACCGCTTTTGTGGCCAAAGAGGCTGCGCAGGCGGTCCTCAAAGTCCCTGGCTTTTTCAGCGCCCTCGAGGCTGGCCTCTTTGGTTTCTTTGGAGCGTTGGCGCTCTTCAGGGGAGTTGCCCAGCATGCGGTCCAAGGACTCTTGGTTTTTGCCCGCAGTGGCCAATGCGTCGGTTTTTTGCACAAACTCTCTGGCAATTTCAGAAGCCAAGGAGGCCTCGTTGGAGGAGAGTGCGGACTTCATCATCTCCAAATCCTTGAGTGCGTTTTCGCGCAGGTTTTGCTCATACACACTCATGCGCTCCAGGTTGAGGTTTTTGAGTTGGGAGCGCAACTCTTCCAAGCGAGCACTCAACTCTGGGCGTGCAGCCTGGTTTTTTTGAGCAAACTCTCTGGCTGTTTTTTTGCGTTGCTGCTCCTGCAGGGTTTGTGTTTTGTTGCGCAGGGTTTCCTGCTCCGCCAGGACGGACTCAAGGGCTTGGCGAAAATTTTCAAACTCTTCTGCAAGTGCCGTGTTGGTTTTTGCATATTGGGGTGGGAGGGTTTCTTCACTCAAGGGGCTGTCAAGTTGGCCCAACATGGACTCGGTTTGGCGGAGGGCCTCTTCCATATGTCCCTCGGAGAGGGCGGTTTCAAGGGAGGCCATGGCGTGCTGGGCGTTTTCCTGAAACTGCGCACTCCAGTCGGCTGCTTCAGCGTCTGCATTTTCTTCCGTATTGGACATTTCAGCAATGCGTCCAAACAAGTCCAAAACACGGGTTTTCAGTTTTTGAATTTGGGAAAACAAAGCGGCTTTTTGCTCAGGCTTTGTAGCAAGCGCGTGTTGGGACAGCAGTGTTTGGAGCTCCGCCAAGTGGGACTTCAAAAGTTTTTCAAACTCAGCAATGGCCTCCAAGCGGAATTGGCCCAGCAAGTCCTCCAAATAGAGGAGGTGGTGCTCCGCGCTGGAGACTTCTGCTGAGACGGCTTTTGCGAGGAATTCCGGGTTTTGGGTAGCCTGGGATTTTTGTCGTGCTTTTGTTGTGTTATTGGCCATGCGCCTGAGGTTTTGTGCGGCATTTCCAAAGGCGGCGGCCAGGGTTTTGGGGGCCTGCTCGTCTTGCAGAATGTTTTTGGAGGCCAACTCCAACTCTGCGGCAACCTCCATGGCCTGCTCCTCCAACATTTTTTTTGCAGTAGAGGGTTTGAGGGAGGAGGGGGGTGGGGACATTTCACCGCTTTCGATGCGGTTTGCCGTATGGGCGAGGAGTTGTTTCCAGGCGTGGCGGGTTTTGTCCATAGCCATTTTTTGGTGCACGGCCTGGCTGAATTTTTGGACGACTTGGGTTTGGGACAAGCCCTCTTTGTTGCCGGCTTCGGCGTCATTGTCCCTGGCCACCAGCGAGTAGTGGACGGTTTGGCCGGGCAACAAAGCCAGGGGGCCCAAGTCCCACAAAAATTCTGTTTGTACAAAGCGGGAGGGGGAGGGGGGAAGAGGGAGGGGCAAAGTTTCAACGGGCTGGTTGTCGACGGAATAACGCAACTCTAGGGAGTGGAGGCCATAGTCGTCATTTGCCTCAAAGCGCAGGAGGAGGAGGTTTTCCTCTGGGGGGAGGCCGAAGGGGCTTTCAGGGGAGAGGAGGCGTACATTGGGGGGGTTGTCCATTGCGACGTGGAGGGGGAGGGGGGGGCTTTGGGCAAGCACTTTGCCTCGGCCTAAAAACTCAATTTGGTAACCACCGCTGGAGGAGGCCACCCAACGGCCGCGCAGCATTCGGTTTTTGTCCACCTTAAGGGGGAGGGGGTTGCCGTTAATAAGCAGGCGAGCTTTTTGTACTTTGCGAGAAGCCCTGGCCTCCCAGGTGATGGTGGTGCCATAGAGGGTGCTGATTTCGCCGTTGTTGTTTTGCACCACCCGCTCTGCAAGCCCCGTATAACTTGGGAAGCCATAGTGGAGCCGGAATTCTCCGGCGAGGGCCTCTTTCGTCTCTATTTCAGAAGCTGTCCATAGGGTTTGCATTTTTTCCAGGCCTGTTTTCCAAGTGGGGAAGAAGCAGGTGCTGATGAAGCAGGAGAGTCCAAGGGAGACGCCGAGGCAGAGCAGTCCCCGGGGGGGCAAGGGTTTGTTGGGGGGGAGCAGGGGTGCATTTTGTTGGAGGCGTTTTTCGAGGTTTTCCCAGAAGGCGTGGACGAGGGTGGGGGAGTTTTGCAGGGGTTGTACAGGAGAGGAGGAGGGGAGGGCCAATTCCCAGGCGCACAGGAAGTCCAAGTTAAAGGAGGGGAAGCGCGAGGCCAGGAGGCGTGCGGCATGTGCATGTGTTGAAGTTTTATAAGTATGGACAAGGCTCCAAGAGAGGGCAGTGGCGAGGAGGAGGGCAGAGGAGCCAAGCAGGGCCCAGGCGGAGAAGACATGGAGGTGGGCGAGGAGGGCGGCGGCGAGGGTGGTGGTGGTAGCGAAGGAGAGGGTGAGGGTTGTGTGCCAGAGGAGGGCATAGAGGAGGAGGCGTCGGCGGGTAGCCTCAAGCAGTTGGTACCAGGCGAAAGTATGCAGGCGGCTTTGTGCTATGAGGTGGGGGGGATTCACTTTTCAAACTAGAAGCGCTCTGAGAGGGAGGAGATGCTGACA
>WQTM01000087.1 GCA_009786315.1 Pseudomonadota bacterium
CCCAGGAGAAAACAACGCCCGAAGGGCGAAAAGAACCCTTTCAAAAAACGGCCCGGGCCGCAGGCCCAAAGAGAACAACGCCCGGAGGGCAAAAACATGCCGGGCCGCATGGCCCATAAAGACATTTCTCAGTTAAGAGGCCCGGGCCGCAGGCCCAGAAGAGAACAACGCCCGGAGGGCAAAGAGAAACATTTCAAAAAATGGCCCGGGCCGCAGGCCCAAAGAGAGCAACGCCCGGAGGGCGAAAAGAAACATTTCAAAAAAAAGCCCGGGCCGCAGGCCCAAAAAAACATTCTCAGTTAAAAAACCCCGCCCCAATGGGCAAAAAGAGGGCTGTGCAAACGGGGCCAAGGGGCTAAGCTGGGGGAAAACCACCCGAGGAGGGGCCCCATGGCGGACACACATATGGAGTGTTTGTTTTGCAAAGCAGTACGCGGCGAGTTGCCGGTGAAGAAACTCTATGAGGACAACGAGGTATTGGGTTTTGCCGACGTGCGCCCGCAGGCGCCTTTGCATGCGCTGTTTATTCCCAAACGCCACATTGCGAGTGTGGACGCGCTGACGGAAGCCGACAGTGGGTTGGTGGGCAGGTTGGTGTGGGCGGCTGCGCAGCTTGCACGCCAACAAGGCTATGCGGAGGACGGCTACCGCCTCATATACAACTGCAACGCCCACGGGGGACAAACCGTCTTCCACCTCCACCTCCACCTGCTGGCGGGGAGGCCCATGGCTTGGCCTCCCGGTTAGGCTTTGCAAATGCCCACCCCAAAGGACAAGGCGCTTGCCAGGTGGGGGAATTTTGACAAAAACTTCGGTTTTATGGTGGGTTGCTTGTTGTGTGGCAAGAGGCCACCTCGGAGAAACCCCAAGGGGGACCCCGCCCTCCGCCTTCTCCTCCTTTGTGGGCATACACCCCAACCGTTGCTTTCAAGAAAAACCCCTCCGCACAATCTCCATTTATTTTCAGTGGTGAAGTTATTAACATAGAGTTTTACGCTGCTCGCTGTCTTCATACAATACCACAACCGTTGCTTCACCGTCCCCAACCTGCCCCAGAAAAAAGGAGTTGTTTTCACAATGACTACCACCACCACTTCCCTCACCAACAACCAGCATTTACTCAAATGGGTTAACGACATGGCGGCCATGTGCGAGCCGGACAATGTCCTCTGGTTGGACGGCTCTGACGCAGAAAACAAACGCATGGTTGAGGAGGCTCTCGCCAAAAAAGTGTTTTTGCCACTCAACGCAAAAAAACACCCCGGCTGCTATTTGCACCGCTCCAACCCCAATGACGTTGCTCGCGTGGAGCACCTCACCTTCATTTGCTCGCGCAACAAAGAGGACGCCGGCACCACCAACCATTGGATGGCGCCCGAGGAGGCCTATGCCAAACTCAAACCCCTCTATAAAGCCTCCATGAAGGGCCGTACCATGTATGTCATCCCCTATGTTATGGGGCCTCTGGGCTCCGTACACTCCAAAGTGGGCATTGAGTTGACGGACAGTGTTTATGTCGCCCTCAACATGCGGCTTATGACGCGCATGGGCAAGGCCGCGTTGGAATTCCTCGGGGACAAGAATGACTTCAACCGCGGCTTGCATTGCACAGGCGACGTCAACCCGGAGCGCCGCTATATTTGCCACTTCCCCGAGGACAACACCATTTGGTCCTTCGGCTCCGGCTATGGCGGCAACGCATTGTTGGGCAAAAAATGCCTCGCACTGCGTATAGGCAGTTATTTGGGGCGTACAGAGGGGTGGATGGCGGAGCACATGCTGATTCTCGGCGTCGAAAACCCCAAAGGCGAAACCTTCTATGTGGCAGCGGCTTTCCCTTCAGCCTGCGGCAAAACCAACTTTGCGATGATGGTGCCGCCCAAAGCTTTTGCCGGGTGGAAAATATATACGGTGGGGGACGACATTGCGTGGCTTCGCGTCGGCGAGGACGGACGCCTGTGGGCCGTCAACCCTGAAAACGGCTATTTTGGTGTGGCCCCCGGCACCAACTATAGCACCAACCCCAACGCCATGCATTGCGTGGACAAGGACAGCATATTTACGAATGTGGCGGTGACGGAGGACGGCACCGTATGGTGGGAGGGCATGGACGGTGAGGTGCCGGAGGCGTTGACGGACTGGCAAGGCCGCCCGTGGAAAAAAGGCTCCACCGAAAAAGCCGCCCACCCCAACAGCCGGTTTACGGCGCCGGCCAAAAACAACCCCGTCCTCTCCAAACATGTGGATGACCCCAAAGGCGTCCCCATTTCCGCCCTCATTTTCGGCGGACGCCGCAGCAACACCGCCCCCCTCGTGTTGGAGTCCTTCAACTGGGCGCACGGTGTTTTTATGGGTGCAACCTTGGGCTCTGAAACCACCGCTGCTGCAACAGGCCAAGTGGGTGTTGTCCGCAGGGACCCGATGGCCATGTTGCCCTTCTGCGGCTATAACGTGGGCGACTATTGGCAACACTGGCTGGACATGCAGTCCAAACTGAAAAACCCGCCCCGCATTTTCCAAGTCAACTGGTTTCGCAAAAATACCGACGGCAAATTCCTCTGGCCAGGCTATGGAGAAAACATGCGCGTCCTCAAGTGGATACTGGAGCGCTGCCAGGGCAAGTGCGACGCCACCGAAACCTTGTTTGGCTGGGTGCCCAAAGAGGGGCAACTCGAGTTGGAGGGGCTTGCCATTTCCCCTGAGGCCATGCGCGAGGTAACCTCCATTTGCCTGAAGGAGTGGAAGACGGAGTTGGAGTCCCAAAAAGCCTTCTTCGAAAGCATAGGCCCGCGTATGCCCAAAACTTTGGAGCTGATACGCCAGCAGTTGCTTTCCCTCCTCAGCTAGGCGGTGGAGGTTTGCTTCTTTCCCCCCTCCGGGAGGCGGTTGTGTGGGGTGCGCTTGGTTTGGGTGCACTTCGTTTGGCCTCCGGTAGGGGGGTGAGGAGGCCCCCCCCGGGGGGTGTGTTTATAGAAGGGCCTTGAGGTATTGCCCCGTATAACTCTGCTTCACCCCCGCCACCTCCTCCGGTGTCCCCTGGGCCACCAAATAGCCCCCCTTGTCGCCCCCCTCGGGGCCCAAGTCCACCACCCAGTCCGCACACCGAATAACGTCCAAGTTGTGCTCAATAACCAGGACGGTGTTTTGTGCTTCCACAAGCCGACTCAACACCCGCAGCAGTTTTTGAATGTCGTCAAAGTGGAGCCCTGTTGTGGGCTCGTCGAGAATATAGAGGGTTTTGCCTGTGGCGACTTTGGCCAACTCGCGTGAAAGCTTCAAACGTTGGGCTTCGCCGCCCGACAGTGTGGGGCTGGGTTGCCCGAGTTTCAAATAGGAGAGGCCCACGTCCTCAAGCGTCTGCAAAATACGCGCAATCTCCTTGTGCACCCCCAAAAACCCCGCCGCCTCCTGCACCGTCATTTCCAACATTTCAAAAACATTCTTCCCCTTATATTTCACACGCAAGGTGGCGTCGTTGAAGCGTTTGCCGCCGCACACCTCGCAGGGAACGAAGACGTCTGCGAGGAAATGCATTTCCACACGTTTGACGCCGTCGCCCTGGCAGGTTTCGCAGCGTCCGCCTTTGACGTTGAAGCTGAAGCGGCCCGGGGCATAACCAAAAGCTCTGGCCTCGGGCGTTTGGGCCAGCACCTCGCGTATGCTGTCAAAAACTTTGCTATAGGTTGCAGGGTTGGAGCGTGGCGTACGGCCAATGGGTTTCTGGTCAATGGAAACAACCTTGTCGAGGAATTGAAGGCCCCGCAACTCCTTGTGTGCCCCCACCACCGTCAAACTGTCATGCAGGTGTTTCATGAGGGCCGGCAGCAGAATGTTGTTCACCAGAGTGCTTTTGCCTGCCCCCGAAACACCCGTAATAGCGGTGAGAGTGCCCAAGGGAAACTCCACACTAATGTTTTTGAGGTTGTGCTCTCTGGCCCCCAGCAGTTGGAGTTTTTGCATAGGGTGGAGGGGGGAGCGCCTGCGGCTGGGGGTTTCAATTTTGAGGCGGCCGGAGAGGAAGCCGCCGGTGAGGCTTTGGGCGCAGGTTTGAATGTCTTGCAAGGAGCCTTCTGCGACAATGTGGCCGCCTGCTTGGCCGGCCTGGGGGCCAAAGTCCACAATATGGTCCGCAGCGCGTATGGTTTCTTCGTCGTGCTCCACCACCAAAACGGTGTTGCCCAAGTCCCTCAGTTGCTTCAGCGTTGCCAGCAAACGTGCATTGTCGCGTTGGTGCAAACCAATGGAAGGCTCATCCAATATATAAAGTACCCCCGTCAACTCGCTGCCCATTTGTGAAGCCAGGCGAATGCGTTGCCCCTCTCCCCCGGAGAGTGTGGCGGCGCTCCTGTCCAGGCTTAAATAGGAGAGGCCGACGTTGCATAAAAATTCCAGGCGGTGGCGTATTTCTTTGAGCAACTCCTGCGCAATGGAGGTTTCGTGTTTGGAGAGTTGAAGTTTTTCCAAAAACGCTTTGGCCTCCTCAATGGACAAGCGTGTTAACTCGCTGAGTTTCATTTCATGGAGTTTCACGGAGCGGGAGGAGGGGTTGAGGCGCTCGCCATGGCAACTCTGGCAGGCTTTGTTGCTGAAAAAGCGCATATAATATTGCCGCATCAACTCGGAGCCGGTGGCCTTAAAGCGACGCATGAGCATGGGCAATATGCCCTCCCACGTCTGCTCCCACTGCCCCCAGGAGGCATGTTTGACGCGGAAGGACTCGCCTTGGCTCCCTTCCAAAAGGAGCGTCCGTGTCTTTTGGGGGAGTTTTTCCCACGGGCAGTCCAAGTCAAATTGGAAGGAGCGCGCCAGGCTTTCTATGAGTTCAGCCGTCCAACCTTCGCCTTTGGACATGGAGGTGGCCCATACTTCCACGGCCCCCTCACGTATGGAGAGTTTTTTGTTGGGGATGATGAGCTCCACGTCCATTTCAGGTTTGGTACCCAGGCCATTGCACTCGGTACACATGCCCAGGGGGTGGTTGAAGCTGAAGCGGGCTGGACTTAATTCAGGAAAGGAGAGGCCGCAGCGGTGGCATGCGTTGAGCTCGCTGAAGACGCGGTCCCCCCCCCCC
>WQTM01000088.1 GCA_009786315.1 Pseudomonadota bacterium
CCCACCGCCGCTTCTTTTTCTTCTTCTTCGTCTTCTCCGCCGCCCTCGCCGCCCCCGGCTTGACGAGTTTGGCCAACTCCCCCATCATAATGGGCCAAAATGCCCCCTCCCCTAGGGCCTCCACCAACTCCCTCTGCGTATTTATCGGCTTTTCAAACAAAGTGGCCGCATAGCCAATTTCATCCAAACTGTTTCGAGCGTCGCTGCCCCCTATGCCTGGAAGGCGCATTTTCTTGGCCATCTCCATGGCTTGCTCATTCGCTCCAAGGCTGACAGAGGGGTTATATACCTCAATGGCACAAAGGCACTTCAACGTTTGTATGTGCTCGCGCGCGGGGTAGGGGAATTGCGCGTCAAACGGGCGCGCAGCAATAATGACCGCCCCCAGAGACTTCAACTTGGGCAGGCACTCCTCTATGCTCCAGGGCCTCTCCCGGTTGCTCCCCCACATTTGGACGGGCTCGGGCGCTGAAAGCGGATTTTCAAAAAAACAAATGTATTGGCCCTTGTCCGTGTCGAGTTCCATCCCAACAAAAACCTTTATTTTCGAGCTCTTCCCCAAATCCAACAACTCTTCACAGCCATCTTGAGTGTTCTTCTCTGTGAAGGCAACCCCGTCAAGTCCGTGCAATTCGGCTCGGGCCAGCACCTCTTTGGGGTTCAGGGAACAGCCACATGTCAGATAGGAATGCGCGTGTAGATCAATCAGCATATAAAAAAACCTCTAGCATGTTTTGACAATCCACTTCACTCCTGTCATAAAGCATTCATGTTCACGGGCGTGAAGGTTTTTTCTGCCACCAAGGCAAAAGAACGAGAAGAGTTGGGAGGCAATGTCTCCCGTTGGATAAAAAGTAACCCTGATCTTCAAATCGTCGACAGGGAGGTACGCCAGTCAAGCGACAATGAGTTCCATTGTTTCTCGCTGATTCTCTTTTATAAAAAACGCGAATCTTCATAATAACACTGCCAACCTTTGCGGTGGTCTTTAGAATGGGTGGTTTTGTCCGCTGAAGGGGTGGGTGTGTTCAAAGGAGCCCAAACGATGCTTGAAAGTCTGTGTCGGCTGCGCCACGCAAACCCACACTCTTTTTTAGGCCGTCATGTTGAGCCTTCGGGGGTTTGGATTCGTGCCTGGCGTCCGGATGCTCGAACTGTTGAGTTGCTTGTTGACTCGCAACATTTGCCCATGCAGGCCGTCGCACATGGCCTTTTTGAATGTTGCTTTCCCGAAAATACGGCCCCCCTGCACTACCGCTTCAAAATCCATTCCAACACTGGGCAGGAGCTTGTCATTGAGGACCCCTATCGCTTCCTCCCCTTCTGGGGAGAGGTGGATTTGCACCTCTTCGGAGAAGGCTCCCACCAACAACTCTGGAAAAAAATGGGGGCCCACTTCCTCCATGACTTTTTCGGCGCCAGTGGTGTGGCCTTCTCTGTCTGGGCACCCAATGCAGAAGGCGTCTCCGTTATAGGGGACTTCAACAACTGGGACACCCGCCTCCACCCCATGCGAAGCATGGGCGCTTCTGGAATTTGGGAGTTGTTTGTTCCCGAAATAACACCCGGTGCCAAATATAAATTCCAGCTTCAACTGCCAGGCGGAGCCACGCATGCCAAGGCGGACCCCTTCGCCTTCCAATTTGAAGTCCCCCCTAAAACCGCCTCCATCGTCAACCAAAGCCACTATGTCTGGGGAGACAACACGTGGCGTTGCGGCTTGCCTCAACAACTGCGCTCCGACAAACCCCTCTCTGTTTATGAAGTCCACTTGTCCTCGTGGCGCAAAATTCCCGAAGAGGACAACCGCTCCCTCAACTGCCGGGAAGCCGCGCATGCTTTGGCTGACTATGTCAAAGGCCTCGGGTTTACGCATGTGGAGTTGATGCCTGTCACTGAGCACCCCTTCAGCGGAAGCTGGGGCTACCAAGTCAGCGGCTATTTCGCTCCCACTTCGCGCTTTGGAAGCCCGGATGATTTTCGCTTCTTCGTCGACACCCTGCACCAACACGGCATCGGCGTCATTGTCGACTGGGTCCCCGCACATTTCCCCAGGGACCAATTCGCCCTCGCCTATTTCGACGGCACCGCCCTCTATGAGCATGCAGACCCCCGGCGCGGCTTGCACCCTGACTGGGGTACGGCCATTTTCAACTATGGCCGCCATGAAGTCCGCAATTTCTTGCTCTCCAGCGCACTCTATTGGATTGAGGAATTCCACATTGACGGGTTTCGCGTCGACGCCGTCGCCTCCATGCTCTATTTGGACTATAGCCGCAACTCCGGCGAGTGGATGCCCAACACCTATGGCGGCCGCGAAAACCTCGAAGCCATTGACTTCCTGAGAAACCTCAACGAAACCATTCAGGCCCGCTACCCCGGCACCCTCGTCATGGCCGAAGAGTCCACCGCCTGGCCACAAGTCAGCAGGCCAACCTCTGTCGGAGGACTTGGGTTTACGCATAAGTGGAATATGGGGTGGATGCATGACAACCTCAAATTCTTCCAGCGAGACCCAGTACACCGGAGCTTCCACCACAATGAGCTGACTTTCGGCCTCCTCTATGCCTTCACCGAAAACTTCGTCCTCCCCCTCTCCCATGACGAAGTCGTCCACGGCAAAGGCTCCCTCATCTCCCGTATGCCCGGTGACTTGTGGCAAAAGTTCGCCAACCTCCGCTCCCTCTATGCTTGGATGTGGGCTCACCCAGGAAAAAAATTGCTCTTCATGGGCGGTGAGTTTGCTCAATTCGACGAGTGGAACCATGAGCAAAGCCTGGACTGGCACTTGCTCGAGTATAACGGCCATAGGGAGCTTCCCGGGCTTGTCCGGGAGCTCAATCGCCTCTATCGCGAGGAGCCTGCCCTCCACCAAAGGGACTTTCGCTCGGATGGGTTTTGCTGGCTTCAGGCCAATGCCGCAGACGTTAACACCTATGCCTTCTTCAGACGAGGCGACATCGGCCGCGAAATCATCTGCGTCGCCAACCTCTCCCCCGTCATCCGAGAAAATTATCGCATCGGCTGCCCAACCCTGGGGCGTTTCCACGAAATCCTCAACACAGACTGGACTCGCTTCGGCGGCTCCGGCGTCTCTAACCCCCCGCAAGATGCGGCCCCTACCCCGTGGGATGGACAAATGGCCTCCCTCTCCCTCACCCTCCCTCCTCTGGGCGTCGTTTATTTAGCCCGTCATTAGGCTCCTGCCCTTCGCCGCAACCTTCGAGGCAAGCGCTTTGAAAACAGAGCGCAAGTCCAACTGCGGCGTCTTCATCAACAGCTGGACAAGCTTTGCCGTCCGCTCCGCCAAAACAGCCATATTCGCCAGCCGCTCCAGCTTCTCCTTCGGAGCATCCCCCAAAGCCAAAGCCAGGGACTTGGCTTGCTCAAAGTCACTGCATACGCGCTTCATGAGAATATATTCGCGCTCCTCCAATACCCGCCGCGCCATCTTGAGTACGTCTGTCTCCGCCCTGTAGCGCCAGGCTATTTCTCCCTTGTCTCTTACGCGCACCACCACCTTCCAATGCTCCAAATCCCCAAGCAACATGGAAACACCCCCCTTCGAAAGCCCAAGCGCCCCCCTCACCTCCGCCGCGGACAAAGGCTGGCTATATAAATAAAGCAACGCCCATACACGCCCAAGGTTCCGCTTGAATCCCCAAAACTCTATGACGTCCCCTACGGCGTCCACCGCTATCCCCTCCCACTCCTCCAAACATATGCGCGCCCCCTTGTTGGCCTGCCTCATGCGGCCCCTCGCTTCGGTACCATGTTCTTCGTGAAGTGCTTCGTCCACAAAACCAACTGCGCCCCACTGGGCGTCTGCGCATAGTCCCCCAATAACTTGAAGGCCGCCTCCATCTCCCGCTCCATCAACTCCATGGCTTCGTCTAATACGCCGGAGCACATGACGGCCAAACCCAACTCGCGCGTGCGCTCCCGCGTCACCGTCGGAAAACCCCACGCCTCTTTGAAACGCTTCATGACAGAGGGGTTTCTCTGCGCCGCTAGCAAAACCAAAAGCGAAGGCGTCTTGGACTGAATGTCTGCAAACTGAGGCTTGCCCTCGTCCACCCCCGTAATGTCCTTTACGTCATCCGCCATTTGGAATACCACCCCCAACTTGCGGCCAAAAGCATCCAACCGCGCCTGCGCAACAACATCGTTCGCTAAAATGGACGCCGCCGCCCCACACCAACCAAACAAAGCCCCCGTCTTCCCCTCCGCAATACGCAACAACTGCTCAACCGAAAGCAATAAATTCCCCCGCACCTCTACCTCCGCTATCGCCGCATGCGTCATCTCCGCTACCACCCGCAAAGCCGTTTGCGTCAGCCGGTTGTTGATGTGTGTCAACTTTAACGCCGCCCCGGACAACATGAGGTCCCCCCCCATCACCGCTACAATGTTCCCCCACCGCGCATTCACCGTGGGCAATGCACGGCGAAACATGCCATTGTCTACAACATCATCATGCAACAAACTCGCATTGTGTATAAACTCCGCGGCCACCGCTACCTCCACTTGCCTCTCGTCCTCCTCTACCCCCAACATGTCGCAAAATAAGTGCACCAAAATGGGCCGCACATGCTTCCCGCGGACAGCAAAAAAATCATTTAAGGCATCTACGAGTGTTCCGTTGCCCGCCCCCATCTCTGAATCACGCAACCAAGCATGAGACGAATGCTCAACACGTTTCAAAAAATCCTTAAACAACAACTCGGAAGTCATGCTGTCGATATAGTTCATGTCGTCGTGAACTGCATGCAGAATATGCACACCTGTTCTGCACGTAAACCCATTCAATCCGCTTGAGAAGCCCAGCACCCATGCCAAAACTCCAAAGAGCCCCCAGCAGAAATAAACATTTTAAAATTAAAATAAAACCCGCCGCTTGCGTTCCCCAAAGGCTTTGCGTATGCTCACTTCCTTGGGTGCGCTCTGTTATGGCTGCCAACATAATGTTGAGTATGCCAATGCCCCCAACCAACAAGGACAAGGCAGAAATGGCAAAAGTTGCAATGACAACAACGCTCAACTCTCTGCGTTGTTTTGTCATGAATTCGTAAGTCTCAATAAATAAATTTTTGTTGTTTATGGGCCTGGCGGCCCGCCCCCCTCTTAACTGAGAATGTTTTTATGGGCCTGCGGCCCGGGCTTTTTTTTGAAATGTTTCTCTTTGCCCTCCGGGCGGGTTGTTTAACTAAGAATGTT
>WQTM01000089.1 GCA_009786315.1 Pseudomonadota bacterium
AGCCGTTTTTGAGGAACTTTTTGGGCGAGCAAAAAGTTCCCCGCCGGAGGCAAAATGCCCGGAGGGCAAAAAAGCCCGGGCCGCAGGCCCAGAGAGAACAATGCCCGAAGGGCAAAGAGAAATGTTTCAGAGAAAAGCCCGGGCCGCAGGCCCAAAAAAAACATTCTCAGTTAAATAAACCTGCCCGGAGGGTGAAAAGAAATGTTTCCAAAAATGGCCCGGGGGCCGGCAAGGCCCAGGAAAAAACAACGGAAGGGAGGGGGTAGGGAGTGCACCTGAGTGGCTGTTTCCCTGCTATTCGGACTGAACAAAAACGAGTCCAACAAAGAGAAAGTGTCAAAGTGGAAACGGTTTAGCACCCACCCTCGCCTCCTCTAAAGCCTCCGCTACTTCCGCCTCCAATAGGCTGGCGGCCCGCTTCGGGTCCTCCGCTTCATAGACTGGGCGGCCCACTACCAATAAGTCCGCTCCAGAGAGAATGGCTTGCCTCGGTGTTTGTGTCCTGCATTGGTCTGCCTTTTGTACCCCTCGGGGCCTTATGCCAGGGGTGCACAACACCATATGCTTGCCCAAACGCTGCCTCAAAGCCGCCGCTTCTTCCACGGAGCACACCACCCCCCCTACCCCAGCTTCATGGGCCAACAAAGCCAAACGCTCCACCTGAGGGTATAGCCCGCCCACCCCTCCCAAAACCCCCAATGCCTCCATGTCCGCCCCACCCATGGAAGTCAATACTGTTACAGCCAACAATTGAGGGGGCAAATGGCCACCCTGCGCTGCTCCTTTGGCCGCCCCTTCCAATGCAGCACAAAGCATGGCCTTCCCACCAAAAGCATGCACCGTCAAGTAGTCCACCCCCATGGCGGCTGCACGCTGCGCAGCCAGGTGGACGGTGTTGGGAATGTCGTGCAACTTGAGGTCCAAAAAAACACGCGCCCCAAGCTTGCGGAAAACCTCCACAGCCTTGGGGCCATGCTCAACAAAAAGAGACAAACCAACTTTCACAACCCCCAAATGCACAGCAACTTCAGAATAAAGCCGCTGCGCCAAATTTAAAGGAAAGTCTGCCGCCAAAACCAACTTTGCGGGTGCATCACTCACTTGGCTTGCAACTCTTGCTCTATCATTTCTTTGAATTTCTCTATGGGGTAGGCACCACCTAACAATATGCCGTTAATGAAAAATGCCGGCGTCCCGCTAATCCCCATCGCCCTTCCCGCCTCCATGTCCTTTTGGACGGTTTCAGCATGACGCTCAGAGTCCAAACATTCGGCAAATTTGGCATCATCCAAGGACAAAGCCTTGGCATGCTCCTTCAATTCTCCAACCTCTAACTTGTCTTGGTTCTCAAACAAAACATCATGGTATTCCCAAAACTTGCCTTGCTCATGCGCACAAAGTGCCGCTTGGGCAGCCTTGGGCGCCTTCGGGTGAAAATCCAAGGGGAATTGACGGAAATACAACTTCACCTGCTCCGGGTAGGCCTTCACAACTTCCGCAACCGTCTTGGCCCCTTGCCGACAATAGGGACATTCAAAATCCGAAAACTCCACAATGGTCACTTTGGCCTTCTCCGCCCCCATGGAGGGCCCTATGGCCTCCACCTCTACACGCTTCGGCTCAAAAACCAAGCTGAATTTAAACTGGGCGTCCGCTAACCAAGCATCTTGAAGCTCTTGCGCCACTTTCGCGCCGGATTGGCTTCTAAGGTAGTTCTCAATGTCCCCTCTCACGTCCTCAAACTTCGTCTCTGGCGGCAAACGAGCTCGACTGGCCTCAAACACAGCCATCACCTCTGCCTCTGTCGGAGGCTTCGTGCGTGCCTGAATTTCCGTATCCATCATCTCCTTGGCGGAAACCCCCGCTTGCTTTGCCTTCTCCTCAAGAATGGCCTTGAATGCCATGCTGGATGCAGCACGTTTCCTGGCCTCATGCAAAGACTCTCCAAGCTCTGTGTCTATCTCTTTGAGCGTGAGTGTCTTGTTGTTAAACGTAGCAGCAACCGTTGTTTGCGCGGAACGACTCACTGCACCCTTGCCTTGGGGAGGCGTGCACGCATTCAACCCAAAAACAAAAACCAACGAAGCAACCAATACAACCACATGAGAATGTTTCGACATGCCTAGGGCTCATATGCCGAAATATGGCCAACCGCAATGATAATTTCAGGTGTTTTTTGCTTCTATGCAATGTGTGGCGAAGGCAAAAATACACCGTGAATCCACGCAGAAACCGCTTCTTCTGGCTTCAACCTCACCAGCTCGAATGCACTCGCATCCGCCAGGACGGCTTGAACCAGTTGCTGATTCAACGTGTGCCCCGTCTTGTAGGCAGTCAAATGAGCCAGCAAAGGCTTGCCCAATAAAGCCAAATCCCCCAAAGCATCCAGCAGCTTGTGGCGAACAAACTCATCCGGAAAGCGAAGCCCTTCGGAATTGAGAATGGAGAATTTGTCGATAACCACCGCATTCTCCAAACTCCCTCCTTGCGCTAGGCCAATGTGCTTCAGTTTCTCTATGTCCTGCAAAAAACAAAACGTCCTGGCCCTCGCCAGCTCATTCACAAAAGCCTCAGGGGTTATTTTCATCCCACAAGTCTGGTCCGTAATGAGTGGGTGTTGAAAGTCAATGGTACAGTCTACCCTAAACTCAGAGGCCGGCGCCAACGACGCAAACTTGTCGCCACTCCTAACGGTGACGGCCTTCTTTATCAGCATGTACGTCTTGGGCGCCCCCTGCTCCCTCACCCCCGCCTCCTTCAACAATGCGACAAAAGGCGCTGCACTCCCATCCAATATGGGGAGCTCCGGACCGTCAACCTCTATCCGCGCATTGTCAATCCCCAAACCCCAAAACGCCGCCATTAAATGCTCCACCGTGCCAATACTCTCACCCTTCCTCCCTAATGTCGTCGCCAATGAGGTGTCCAACACCTTCTCGGAACGCGCAGGTATCACGGGTTTGTTCGGCAAATCCTCTCGCACAAAAACAATCCCACTGTCCACAGAAGCAGGTGAAATAACCAAATGTACTGGCTTCCCGGAATGCAACCCTATGCCTGAACAAGAAATAGGCCGTCTCAATGTCAACTGCCAACCAGAAATCATAAAAAAACCAACCCTCCTAAGCCCACAAAGAGCATATAATTATCACGCCCGTTTTTCCACTTCATTCCAATAAAACCGAATCTGCTGTTCCTTATTGTAGTCTACACACCTCTATGAAACCCAACGAATGATACCCGCATGACGGCTGCCACCCTGTCAGGCTTCTCCCTTGCCAATACCCAAATAGCCTATATATTCCCAAGTCCTCTCCGTGGCAACACGCCCCCTCGGCGTCCTCTGTAGCAAACCCTGCTGCAATAGAAAAGGCTCGCATACATCCTCCAACGTCTCCCTCTCCTCCCCTAATGCCGCAGACAAAGTATCTATCCCAACAGGGCCTCCTCCAAATTTTTCAACCAAAGTTTTCAAAAACCGCCTATCCATCAAATCCAACCCCTGCTTGTCAACTTGAAGGCGATCCAAAACCTGACATGCCAATGCAAGGTGTATGCGACCTTGGCTCTGTATTTGAGCAAAATCCCGTATGCGCCGAAGCAATCGAATGGCTATCCGCGGCGTCCCTCGCGAACGCCGCGCAACCTCCATGGCCCCTTCCGCTTCCAATTGCACACCCAACATCTTCGCAGAACGCCGTAAAATATGCACCAACTCTTCGCGAGTGTAAAATTCCAAACGCTCCTGTATCTGAAAACGGTTCCTCAGCGGCGAAGTCAATAACCCCACACGCGTCGTCGCGGCAACCAATGTGAAAGGCGCCAACTCTATCTTCATCGCCCGCGCCGACGGGCCAGAGTCTATGGTAATGTCCAAACGGTAGTCTTCCATCGCCGGGTATAAATATTCTTCAACCACAGAGCTCAATCGGTGAATTTCATCAACAAACAAAATATCCCCAGACGCTAAATTGGTCAGTATCCCCGCTAAGTCCCCCTTCTTCTCCAATGCAGGCCCCGAGCTAATGTGCAACCCCACCCCCATCTCCGCTGCTAAAATGTGCGCCAAGGAGGTCTTCCCAAGCCCCGGAGGACCTGAAAATAAACAATGGTCCAAAGCTTCCCGCCGCTCTCGCGCAGCTTTTATATAAATTTTAATTTTTTCTATAACTTCCGCTTGCCCCACATAGTCTTTAAAGCTCTTGGGACGCAAGGACAACTCTGTGCGTACATCCTCTTTGGAGCATTCAGACTCTAATTCAGGGGTTTTTCGTTTTGCCAATGTGCTTCACCGTCCTCTTTCAACGCCTCTTCTATCGCCTGCAATGCCTCAAAGACTCTTTCAGAAGGGCTTCAAGTCCAGCTCCTTCGCCTAAACTGTCCACCGCCAACAACACCGCTGCACGTGCCTTGTTCTCTTTGTAGCCCAAATTGACGAGCGCGGAAACAACATCCGTGGGTACCATGGGGGCGGCTGTGCCCACGCTGGGTAGGCTCATCGCCATGGAGGTTGCAGGCATGGCGGCTACCTTGTCCTTCAACTCCAAAACCAACCGCTCGGCCGTCTTCTTCCCCACCCCATGCAAATGCGTCAATCGCGCAACATCCCCCCTGTTCAACGCCGCGCAAAGCTCGTCAATGGCTATGCCGGAAAGAATGCCTAAAGCCAGTTTGGGGCCTATGTGAGACACTGAAGTCAGCAACATAAACATCGCTTCTTCGGCTTGCTCTGCAAAACCATATAAGTCTATGGCGTCCTCGCGCACAAGCGTGCGTATCCTCACACTCACTGGCTCCTGCAAAGCAGGCAAACAAGACAAAGTTTGTGCGGAGCAGAATATGCGGTAGCCTACGCCCCCAACGTCAATCACCACTTCATCCTTCGCTTTGTCTTCAAGCACCCCTGAGAGTCGGGCTATCATTTGGCTTCCTCCGGAGCGACATAACTCCTTCTCAAACGTTCGGCAAACGGAGAAGCGGCTGCCTTCACCATGGGGGCTTTGGCGTTGTGGCTTCCCATTCCCAAAACAACATGCGCATGGCAAAGCGCAATCGCTAACCCATCATAGGCGTCGGCCCTCATCTGCTTCTCGGGTAGTTCCAACAACATCCTCACCATCCGCTCCACCGCCCCCTTGCTGCCACCCCCCCCGGCCCCTACGGCCCTCTTTATGCGGGAGGCGGTATATTCGTATACGGGCGTCTTTTCTGCGGCGGCTGCCACTATGGCCGCAC
>WQTM01000090.1 GCA_009786315.1 Pseudomonadota bacterium
GCTCCTATCGCTCCACCCGCAAGCGTGCTGACCCCCCCCCCTGGTGTTACCTTGCGAATGCGGTGGTTTTCATTGTCCGCCACATAGAGGGTGCCTTGCGCGTCGATGCTCATGCCCTCGGGGAGGCGAAACTGCGCGAGCTCCCCAGTAGCCTCGACATGGCCATATGCGCTGTTGCCGGCAAGCGTACTGACGGTGGCTGTCAGCAAATAAGCGAAGGGGGTGGAGGAGGTGGTGGTTTTGTCGCCCACCGTCACTTGTATGAGGCCGGAGCAAAGCGTGTTTTTGGGCACCTTCACTTCAAGCTGGGTGGGTGTGGCAGAGAGAATATGGGCAGCAGGGATTTGAATTTTTCCCAAGGTGACGCTGTTTTCAGAGGGAAGGGTGCTAAAGCCCGTCCCCTGAAGGGAGAGCAGGGTGTCATAGCCTCCCTCAGAGGGGGAAAAGCCGGTGAGGGTGAGGGGTAGGGCTTGGCAACACTGCGTACCGCACACCCTCTGGCCCACCCCGCATATTTTCGACTGACACGTGTTGCTTTCCTCGTCACAGAATTCGGTTGTGTTGTTGCAGCACTTCGCACCGCATGAGACTTGAGCATGGGTACACAGGGCAAAACCGACAGGTTGGCAAACCCCCTCACCCAATTCCCCGCTGGGAACGCATTGCTTACCGGGGCCACAGGTGGCCTCGACGCCCACCCTACACACTTTTAGGGCAGAGAGCAGATTGCTGGTTCCGCCGCAAGAGGCAGCCGTTATCCAAAATATACCCAGGCTCCACAATTTCCATGTTTTCATTTGGTTTCCTCTGGGAATGCAGCGCTAACTTTCGAACGTATATGGTTTTTGTGCGACTTTGGCCCTACACTCTTTTACCACCCCACATGTTTACCTACAAGTGGGAGGGGGAGGCTGTGCTGTTGTTTTGTTGGCGAGGCCCCAGGTGGGGAGGGAAGTTAGGCTTGTTGTATTGTGTTTTGTAACCGACGGCCTTGTTGTTTAGTCCGCGGACAACACATTTCCTGCATACATGTTGTCCAGAATGGCCTGGTATTTTTTCTCAATAAACTTACGTTTCAGTTTAAGGCTATGGGTAAGCTCTCCGGTTTCGACGCTGAACTCTTTTTCGAGGATATGGAATTTTCGAATTTTTTCGAAGTTAGCGAGTTTAGAGTTAAAGCGGTTGATATAGGAGATGATAAGCTCGATGATTTTAGGGTGGTGGTGGAAGGCTTTGTCCGTAGGGACGTTGTTTTGGCGTGCCCAGCGGTGGATGGACTCGGTTTCGAGGGTGACGAGGGCGGAGCAGAAGCTACGGTTGTTGCCATGAACGAGCACCTGGTTGACATAGGGGCACATGGCTTTGAGGGTATTTTCGAGGGCTTGTGGGGCGATATATTTCCCCCCGGAGGTTTTAATAAGCTCCTTTCTTCTGTCGAGGATTTGGAGCCTACCTTCGACGAGGCTGCCGATGTCTCCCGTATGGAGCCAGCCATTTTGGAGGGCTTGGGCGCTGGCCTCGGGCTGGTTATGGTAGCCGCGCATAACGGCGCGGCTTTTGACGAGGATTTCTCCGTCCTCTGAAATTTTAATTTGGGTACCCGGGAGGGGTGGTCCGACGGTACCGAATTGGAGGTTATAGGGGAGGTTGACGGAGGTAACGGCGCTGGTTTCCGTGAGGCCATAACCTTCGAGGATGAGGACATTGCAGGCGTGGAAGAACTCAGCGACTTCGACGGAGAGGGGTGCGCCGCCGCAGAGGATGAAGTAGAGGCGGTTGCCGAAGAGGGCTTTGACTTTATTGAGGACGAGTTTTTTAGCCAGTTTATATTGGGAGGAGAGGAGGGGCCCGGTTTTGGGGCGGGCCTTCACTTTTTTACCAACCTGGATAGCCCACTTAAACAATTTATATTTAGCAACGCCGCCCTGTTTGGCGTTTTGGATGACTTTGTTGCGGATTTTTTCCAAGATACGTGGGACGACGGCGAAGAAAGTAGGTTGGATATGGGCGATGTTGTCGACGATTTTGTCGACGCGGCCGTCGATGGCGGTGCTGAAGCCCACCCGGAACTGCAGCATTTCGAGGACTTTTCCGAAGACATGTGAGAGGGGCAGCCAGAGGAAGTGGACGTCCTCTGAAGTGAGGACGTTGACAGCGTCAATACCTTCGGCCTCATAGAGCCAGCCGTCATGGGTGAGCTCAACGCCTTTGGGGACGCCGGTGGTGCCCGAGGTATAAATAATGGTAGCGAGGGAGGAAGGTTGCAGGCCCTGCCAGACTTGTTGGAATTCGGTTTGGCTGGCCGAGTGGCCGAGGGAGGCGACATACTCAAGGGGGAGGGCCCAGTTGTCAGCGGAGGTTTGCCCCTCAAAATAGATGACGTGTTGGAGGTGAGGAAGCTGTGTTTTGCATGCACGCAGTTGGGCCAATTTCTCTTCATTTTCGACGAAGAGGAAGCGGATGTTGGCGTCTTTGAGGATGAAGAGGGTTTCTTCCCAGGAGGCGGTTGGATAGACGGTGGTGGTGACGCCTGCGGCGCAGGAGATGGCGACTTCAGACAAAATCCACGAATAGCAGGTGCCTGCCTGAATGGCGCAACACTCGCTGTCCTTGAGGCCCAAGGCACGCAGGCCCATAGCGAGGGCTTTGACTTGGTTACCGAAGTTTTCCCAAGAGACGGACTCCCAGGAGTCGCCTTTGGGAAAGAGGTAGGCCGTTTTTTGCGGGGTGGAGTGGATGCGGTGAAAAAGGAGCTCTGGAATGCTTTGAAACTGTGGGGGCATACGACACTCCTGACTTCCGGCACTTCCGATGGAAAACGGTTATTGACGTGCGGTTATTTACGTGCAGCTGCTTCAGCGGCGAGGCGCTCTTTATAGGCTTTCATCATCGCCTCTTGCTCTGTTTTGGGCACAGGCGCATATTTTGCGAATTCCATGGTAAATTCCCCTTTACCCTGGGTAGCCGAGCGCAAGTCCGTGGAGTAGCCGAACATGTTATTGAGAGGGACTTCGGCGACGATGGAGACATAGCTGTTTTCTATGGCTGTGGTTTCCATGATGGTGCCGCGTCTTTGGTTAATTTGTCCCACAATGGAGCCTTGGAAGTCCGAGGGGCCTTGGACTTCGACTTTCATCATTGGCTCGAGGATGGTGGCTTTAGCGGCGGCATAACCTTCGCGGAAGGCCATGAGGGCGGCGGTTTTGAAGGCTTGCTCCGAGGAGTCAACGGGGTGGTGGAGGCCGTCATTAATGACGCAACGTACACCGACGACAGGGAAGCCGATGAGGGAGCCTTTTTTGAGGGCTTCGGTGAAGCCTTTGTCGCAGGCGGGAATAAACTCGCGGGGAATGGCGCCGCCGACAATTTCGTCTACAAACTCATAAGTCATAACGGCGTCGGCGGGGAGGGGCTCCATATAGCCGCAGACGCGGGCAAACTGGCCTGCGCCGCCGGTTTGTTTTTTGTGCGTATAAGCAAACTCGCCGCGTTGGCTGATGGTTTCGCGATAGGCGACTTGGGGTTTGCCTGCAACCACCTCGCAGTTATATTCGCGCTTCATCCGCTCAATATAAATTTCAAGGTGCAACTCACCCATGCCGTCAATAATGGTTTGTCCGGACTCTTCGTCTCTGCGGACGCGGAAGGTAGGGTCCTCGCGGCAGAAGCGGCCCAGTGCTTTTGAGAAATTGGCTTGGCTGCCTCTGTCTTTGGGTGCAATGGCCAGGGAGATGACGGCGTCGGGCACATGCATGGAAGTCATGGTGACGTCGACTTGGCCGTCTGTGAAGGTGTCGCCCGAAGCGCACTCAACGCCGAAGAGGGCAATAATATCGCCGCAGCGAGCTTCTTCCACGTCATGCATTTCATTGGAGTGCATGCGGACGATGCGTGGCACTTTGACGCGTCTTTGTTGGTTGCTGCAGTTAATAATAAAGTCACCCTTAGCCAGTTTTCCCTGGTAAATACGCATATAGGTGAGTTGGCCATAGCGTCCGTCCTCGAGTTTAAAGGCGAGGCCGACGAAGGGTTTTTCAGGCTCACTGTCCAGGACAATTTTGGCTTCATTGTTTTTCTGGTCATGCCCATAGTTCACAATTTCTGTGGGGTTGGGCAGGTAGTGGGAGACGGCATTCAGCACGAGTTGGACGCCTTTGTTTTTATAAGCTGAGCCGCAGAGGACGGGCGTCATTTTGAGGGCGATGGTGGCGCGTCGGATGGCTGCGCGAATGTCCTCGGCGCTGCAAGGCTCCTCATTCAGAAACTTTTCAGCGAGGATGTCGTCGACTTCGGCGACGCTTTGAATGATTTCCTCGCGTGCGGTTTTGGCGGCTTCTGCATATTCGGCAGGAATGTCGAATTCGCGAACATTTTCGCCGTTGTCACCCTCGAAGGCATAGGCTTTGGCGCCGATAGGGTCCACAATGCCATTGAAATCGGCCTCTGCTCCCATGGGGACTTGGATGGGGACGGCATGGTGCCCCAGTTTTTCTCTGAGCATGCTGACGACGCGCAAATAGTTAGCGCCGACGCGGTCCATTTTGTTGACATAGGCGATGCGAGGGACGCCATAGCGTTTCATTTGCCTGTCGACGGTGATGGACTGGGATTGGACGCCGGCGACGGAGTCCAACACGAGAATGGCCCCGTCGAGGACGCGCAGGGCGCGCTCCACCTCAATGGTGAAGTCCACGTGTCCGGGGGTGTCGATGAGGTTAATATTATAGTCGTCCCAAATACAATAGCTGGCAGCCGACTGGATGGTGATGCCTTTTTCGCGCTCCAAGTCCATGGAGTCCATGACAGCGCCGACGCCGTCTTTGCCTTTGACTTCATGGATGGAGTGAATTTTGCCCGTATAAAACAGAATACGCTCAGAGAGGGTTGTTTTCCCCGAGTCAATGTGGGCTGAAATACCGATGTTACGAACTCTTTCTATTGGAATAATAGCCATAGTGGTAAATGTGTTGCTGTTGAATGAAAACCGAGGAGCAAGCTGCTCGGTGCTATGCGATGCTGAAAAGACTCAAGTGCGTGCTGCCAGAGAAGCAGCGAAGCGAAAAGTGACCGAAGGCCTCCGTTAACCAACCCTCCCATATGACGCGCCTTTCAATCGTCATCGCTGCTTTGTGTCAAGCCCCATTCTTTAAGACGCTTGAATAAAGTTGACCTTGCAACCCCCAATTCCTTCGCGACGCGCTCCCGGTTATTTTTATGACGTTTCAGTGCGGCCTCAATGAGGGTTTTTTCAAAATTTTCAATGGCTTTGTCAAGGGTTAAGCCGGCGGGCAACTCCATATTGGAGAGGGAGAGGGCCGGGTGAGGAGGAGGGGGGG
>WQTM01000091.1 GCA_009786315.1 Pseudomonadota bacterium
GGGGGGGGCCAGGTTTGAGGGGGCCAGGGGGCCAGAGGGGGGCAGACAGGCAGGGGGTGGGTTTGGGTTGTCCCCCTAGGTATGGGGTTGGGCGTTGTTGGAGCCGGTACATTGGAGTTTCAGTGGGGCGTTGGCCATTTGGGAGAGGGCTTGTGCCAGAGGGTGCAGGCGCTCCTGGGCCTCTTCGCATACGGTTTGGGGAGCCCAAACGTCAGGGCCTTGCAGGCGTTGGCCGTTTTTCAATTCGACGACAAGCTCGCACATAGCGCGGGTGCTTTTGCGCTCTGCGCCCGCATGGTGGTAGGTATGCAGCACCACGGCGTGGACTTGTTGCAAGGCATGGCATTGTGTTTTGGCCCCATAGCCTTTCCAAAAGCCCTGGGAGACAGCCGTTCCCCAGAGGGCATTTTGTTGGGTGTCCACCTCGAGGCGCATACCCCAGAGGGCTTGCAGCAGGGCACGCACCACCCCCAAAGCCCCCAAGGCCGCCACCAGCAGGAATAAGGCCACCAGTGGCCATACCAACCAACCTGTGTCCAGGGTATTGGCATAGACGCCCACGGCGAGTGCGAAGGCGATGGCCAAAGCGGTGGTGGTGGTGAGGAGTTGGCGGCCAATGTTTTGGAGGAAGGCGCGGGGGCGTTTGCTGACGCGCAAGCGTGTGGGGTCATATTCGTCCAGCAGCCATTCTCCCCAGAGGGAATGTTGGGCAATGAGTACAGGCGTGTCCATAGGCTCCATAACAGTTTTCCATATAGGCTATAGAAGGCTTGCAAAAGCCTCAAATGGGGTGGCATGAAACAAAGTTTTATATAGGGGGGTACCGTTGGGGGGTCCACAGGGAGGGTGGGGGGAATACAAGCGCAAGGGGGGGTGGGCCAAAAGTTATGAGGGGGGCAATTTTCTCAAGAGGAGGGCGTTGCTCAAAGCCTCGAGGAGGGATTTTTTTTGCAGAGGTTTTGTCAAATACTCGTCCATACCGGCTTTGAGACAAGTTTCGCTGTCTCCTTTCATAGCGTTGGCCGTCAGGGCAATAATGGGCAAATAGCCGCCATTCTTTTTTTCGCGGGAGCGTATTTCTTCGGTAGCGGCGATGCCGTCCATTTCGGGCATTTGCACGTCCATAATCACCACGTCAAAGACATTTTGTTCAACGGCTTGAATGGCCTCGCGGCCATTGACGACCACCATAACTTTGTGGCCTTGTTTTTCGAGCAAGGCGCGCGCCAGTTTGGCATTAACGACGTTGTCTTCTGCGACCAGGATATGGAGGGAGGCCAAATATTCGCAGCTGGGGGCTTTTTGGTTTTTCGAAGAAAACTCGGAGTCCTCTGGAACATTGAACAAGCAGTGCAGTGTTGTTTCCATGGAATGGCGGAAGACGGGGCGCAGGATGGAGAATTTTTGTTGCAGTGGGTTGGTAATTTTTTTCATTTGCGGTTGTCGCAAGAGGAGGATGAGGGAGAAGTCGGGTTTGTTTTTTCCAAGCCACTGCAAGAAGGCCTGGTGGGGGTTGATGTTGTCGACGACGACGAAGTCCAGGTTGTGTTGTTCTGGGGGTTTTTGGAGGAGGGAGATGGCGTCCATGGAGGTATTCACCGTTTGGACGGCAATACCCCATTGTTCGAGCATGCGTTTCAAAACCCAGCGTGCGGTTGAGTTGGCTTCGAGGATGAGGCCGGTTTTGTTGGCGAACAATTTGGAAACGTTTTCTGGTTGTTGAGAAATGTCCAAGGGGAGGTTGAAGCGAAAGCAGGTACCGACATCCACTTCCGAGTTAACAGAGATGTGGCCGCCGAGTTTTTCGACCAACTGTTTGGTAATGGTGAGGCCCAAGCCGGTTCCTCCGAAGCGACGTGTAATGGAGCCATCCGCTTGGGTGAAGGCTTCGAAGATGGTGGTCAATTTGTTTTGGGGGATTCCAACCCCCGTATCCGCGACGGAGAAGGAGAGCATGGGGGGGTTGCTCTGCTGGGAGACGCCTACTTGGACGAAGACTTCGCCTTTGTGGGTGAATTTGATGGAATTGGCGATGAGGTTGGTGAGGATTTGACGAAGTCTGGTTGGGTCTCCGACGACTTTGTCGGGGGTACCTGGGAGGATTTCAACAATAAGCTCCAGCTCTTTCTCACGGACTCGGTGGGAGAGGCTGTTGCATGTTTCGCTGAGGATATGCTCCAGCGACATGGGGATGGATTCAATTTCAAGTTTATTGGCTTCAATTTTCGACAAGTCCAAAATATCGGCGAGGATGGAGAGCAGGTTTTGGCCTGAAGTTTTTGCCGTATACAGGTAGTCGCTTTGCTCTTTGGAGAGGGGTGTTGAGAGAGCCAAGTCAATCATCCCCAGGACGCCGTTGATGGGGGTACGGATTTCGTGGCTCATATTGGCCAGGAATTGGCTTTTGGCTCTGGAGGCGAAGAGGGCGGCTTCGCGAGCGTTGATGAGCTCGCATTGGAAGCGTTTGTTTTGCGTAATGTCGCGGATGAGTGCGAGAAATTGGCCTTTTCCAAGGGAGGTGACGCGCACTTCAAGGTCCGTGTGGGTGTCGTTTTCTTCTTCGACGTGGTATTCGAAAAGCTCCAGGTTTTTGTTTTCATTCCAATGAAGGAGTGCGGTGAGAAATTTGGCGGACTCTTTGGGCGGCAAAATTTTTCCAACGCAAGTGCCCACTTGAACGTTGTGCAAGCGTTTTTCGTCGATGGGGTTGAGGCACTCCAAAACGGTGCCGTTTTCCGACAGGCGCACCAGCATGTCGGGCATGGCTTGAATGATGGAATAGAGTTGTTTTTTGTTGGCCTCTGCTTCCGTAATGTCAACGCAGGTGCACAAGATGGCTTCTTGGCCGGAATAGTGTATTTTTTTGCGACTGCTTAAAACGTTGCGGACTTCGTTTTCAGAAAGTTTAATTTGGTGTTGAGAGTTTTCGTTGTGGCGGGATTGTTTTATTTGTTCGAAAATGTCCGTGCGTTTTTGCAAATAGCTATAGAAGTCCTGGGGGGAGGCGTCCGGTTGGATGGTTTTTTCGCAAAACCCGACCAGGTTTTGGAAGGCGTGGTTGCAAAAAAGCAATTCGTTTGTTTCGGGATTTTGGATAATAACGCCCACCGGCAAAGCGTTGAGCACCTCATCCATTTGATAGGTTTTTTGTGCGCTGTCGTTGGCATTTCTGACCGTTCCGACAAAGGAAGTGATTTCGCCTTTGGGGTCGAAGAGAGGTGCGCACTTTATTTGGAACCAGTGGACTGTGTTGTCGAGGACCTGAAAGCGGCAGGCCAGAGTGAAGCAGCGGAGACTTCTTTGGGCGTAGCGGATTTGTCTGAAGACTCGGATTCTGTCTGCTGGGAAAATACGTTGTGGCCACAAGGAAGCGCTCTTCAGCGAAGTCACATGTATCATATTCATCAACATGGCGTTGGCGAAGTGCATTTGGCCATTTAAGCCAATTTCAAAGATGCCGATGGGCGTATGCGCAGCCAGTGTTTCGAAGCGGGTTTTGGCGAAGTTTTTGGGAGGCTCCACAGAGTCCGTCTGTGCGTTGATGAGGATTTTGGAATTGAGGCGCACCATGGATATGGGGCAAACGCCTTCTTGTTGAGGCAGGGGCAAGAGGGTTTTGAGGGAAGTGCCCTGGTGCAACAGTTTTTGCATGGGCTCAAAGATTTCCTCTTTGAGTTTTTCGAAACATTCAAAGAAGTATGCGGAGGGAGGGAGGCCAAAAAGCTGGGAGAAGCTGGAGGTAGCGTCCAAGACGACATAGTCTATGAGTTGGCCCTGTGCGTCATAATGGGGCTCCAAGATGGCCCAAGCTTCCTCGAAGTCCGCGGGGGGCAGGGGGGAGGCGGGGGATTTTTGCTGTTGGTAGCGTTGGAGGCAGAGGCGCGCGGAGTCTTTGTCTTGAGTCCAGCGCCAGACTTCCTGTACACCGGCCCTCAGCAGTTGGGTTGGGTTTTGCAGTTCGCCTTCGCAAGCGAATACGAGGAGGCGGCGGCCCTTGCGGCCTTCCAAGCGGCAGAGGCGAAACACCTCATAAGGCTCGGTGCCTTTGCCTGCCAAGACGATGGTAACTTTCCCCAAATTATCAAACTCTTCGAGGACTTGGGCCATATTGGTAATGGCGAGGGTAGGTGGGGCGCCCGTAATTTTGAAATGTAGGGAGAGGTTTTCCATAGCCGTCAGTCGTCTGCTTAAATGTAGCGTTGCAAAGCCTGCATGCCATGAATGCAGGCTTTGGGGTTTTTGGCAGGAGGTGGTTGGTGTAGGGGGTGTAGTCCCGAGGTTTTGGGTTTTGGCCCATGTTGTTTCACTTCGTAGTTGACTGGCCTTGGGGGTTTGGGCATACGTGGGCAGTTCGCCCAGGTAGCTCAGTCGGTAGAGCAGAGGACTGAAAATCCTCGTGTCGGTGGTTCGATTCCGCCCCTGGGCACAATGGAGGCGTTGCACAAGCCTTGAAGCTTAGCCGGTGGTGTTGCCCCTATGCTGAAATGCCAAGCCCTCTCTCTGCGCCGTCCCCCCCACCCCCCCCTACTTGAGGACATTCATTTTGAGGCTGAGGGGGGGCAGTTGTGGGTTTTATTGGGGCCCAACGGCTCCGGCAAAACCACTTTGCTGAAAACCCTTATGGGCATATTGGCGCCCTCTTTTGGGCAGGTTTCCCTGCATGGCAAACCGCTTGCCCGCTATGGCTATAGGGAGCGCGCACGCCATATGGCTTGGGTACCGCAACACCTACCCGAGGACTCGGCCTTCCTCGGTGTGGACTTGGTGGCCATGGGGCGCCTCCCCTTCTGCAAGGGCCTGAGGGGGCCGGGGAAGAGGGAATATGGCATGGCCCTAGGTATGCTGGACTCCCTGGGGTTGCATGCCTTGGCCTACCGCCCGGTGGGCCAACTCTCAGGGGGGGAGCGCCGTATGCTATGGCTGGCCCGCGCCTTCCTCCAAACCCCCCAAGTGCTGTGCCTGGACGAGCCTACGGCTTTTTTGGACTTGCCCAGGCAAAGCTTTAGCCTCGAGTTGCTCCAACAACGCTGCCGGCAGGAGGGGCTTTTGGCCCTCGTTGTGTTGCACGAGTTAAACCTCGCTATGGCCTATGCCACACATGCCCTGCTGCTGAAGGGGGGCCGTGTGCTGGCCCAGGGCCCCGCTGCACAATGCCTGCAAACCCCTACCCTGGAGGCGCTGCTGGACATGCCGCTGATGGAGGCCCACGGGCCCCACGGAAAAACCCTCCTGGGCCCCAGGCCCCCTCCCCCATGCCCAACCTAGCAAAACTCTCCCTGGCACTCGCCCTCTCCCTCGGACTACACGCGGGGCTTTTGGGGGGGACAACATGGCTTTGGGAGAAAAAAAAGGCCACCCCAAAGGCCACCGCCTCTGCCCCCCCTCTACCCTCCAGCCTC
>WQTM01000092.1 GCA_009786315.1 Pseudomonadota bacterium
AGCGGCAGCGGAACAGTGTTTGGACGCACTTTTGGTGGCATTGGCGAGGAGGGCCAAGCAACAGGCAGTGGGGGGGGGAGAGGGTGGAGAAAGAGAAGCGCTGTGGTGTTTTGACGCCTATGAGCGGGCAGAGAAGGCCAAGGTGGCCATTGTCCAACAGAATGGTACTCCGCGTTTGCAGTTGGAGGCGATGTTGTTGGAGATGTTTTTGGAGCCGGCATGAAATTTTGCGAGCATTTGAGAAGGTGAAAGCGTGTCCAGCCTATTCTTTTTTTATGGGGACGAGTTTTTGGTAGAGCAAGCCGCGAAGGCTTGGGGTGCGCGTGGGGTGCAGAAGAATGCGCAAGCGGAGTGGTTGACATTGAGCAGGCCCACCGAAGCCGAGTTGGAGGCGGAGCTCCGGACTTCAAGCCTCTTTGGTGACGAGAAATATGTTTGGGCCAAGGAGTTGCAGTGGCCCAAGGAGGGGGCGCCCAAAGCCGAGAAGAAGAAAAAGGTTGCCAAGAAGGTGGCGGATGTTGCTGAGCCTGGAAATGCCCTGTTGCGTTTTTTCCAAGAAGGGCTTCCGGAGAAAACCCACCTTTTGTTGACGCAAGCCGAATGGGAGATGCCTTCTGCGTTTGAGAAGTGGTTGAAGGTGCATGCTGTTGTTGAGCACCATGCGGTTGCCTCCAAGTTGAAGGACTTGGACGTAGACGCGTTGGTGGCGCGCAGCCTTGAGCCATTTGGGAAGACGCTTGCATTGGAGGCGAAGGCTTTGTTGAAGATGCGTTTGGGCGGGCAAATGCGCCTTTGGGTGCAGGAGTTGGAGAAGCTTGCGTTATACACAGAGAAAAAACGCATAGAGGTGGAGGACGTAGAGCTTCTGGTAGTGAATGTGAGAGAGGAGGAGTTTTTGGAGTTGTCCGAGGCTTTGCAGCAGAGGAACCATGAGAAGGCCTTGGCGCACGTGACAGAAGCTTTGTCCCGGGGTGCCTCCCCCATTATGCTCATAGCCTCCATTGCTTCGGTTGTACGCAACCTATTGTTGAGCAGGGGGAGGTTGTCTCTTTTAGGGGAGGGGGGTGCATTCCCCAAAAACTATGGTGAATTCCAAAAGAGGGTTTGGCCCAAAATAGAAGCGGGTGCAGGGCAGGGGAAGCTGCCGCACCCCTATGCCGCATTTATGGGCATGTCGGCTGCTTCGCGTTTTCCCGCAGGGTTGCTCCAGCGTTTGTTGGTTTTGTGTGCTCAGGCGGATTTGGATTGCAAGTCCGGCAAAAGCCAGTTTGCTGTTGAAACTCTCATACGCCACATGTGTTGGAAAAAGTGAGGCCATGTTAAAGGAAGAAGGTTTTTGGTTTGAGTGGGCAGCGAGAAGGGTTTTTTAGAGAAGTTTGTGAGGAAAAAATGTCAAAATTAACGCTGGTGACGTGTGCACTCCCCTATGCGAATGGCCCTTTGCATTTGGGCCATATGGTAGAAAACATTCAAGCGGATATTTTTGTGCGCTTTTTGCGCTCCATGGGAAACGAAGTTGTTTTTTTGTGTGCGGACGACACGCACGGGACGCCCATAGAGTTGAAGGCCCTTGAGAAAGCGGAGCCTCCAGAGGTTTTTGTGCAGCGTTTTTTTGAGGAGCACCAAAAGGACTTTGTCGAGTTTGACATTAGCCATGACATGTTTGGCTCCACGCACAACCCTGAAAACCAATTTTGGTCCAACGAAATTTACGCGCGACTTAAGCAAGCGGGACACATTGCCCGCAGAGACATTGAGCAGGCTTTTGACGAGCACGCCAACCGGTTTTTGCCGGACAGGTTTGTCAAAGGGACGTGCCCGCGTTGCAAAGCGCCAGAGCAATATGGGGATGTTTGCGAGAAGTGCGGGGCCATTTACCGCCCGAGGGAGTTGATAGACGCACGCTCCGCGCTCACTCGAAAGCCCTGCATATGGAAGTCCTCGGAGCATTTGTTTTTTGAGCTTGTGAAATTTGAAGCCTTCCTCAAGGAGTTGTTGTCTTCTGGTTTTGTTTCAGAAGGCATTGCTGCGCAGTTGCAGCAATTTTTTGAGAAGGGGCTTGCCGACTGGGACATTAGTCGCGATGGGCCCTATTTTGGGTTTCCTATTCCAGGTGAGGACAACAAGTTTTTCTATGTGTGGTTGGATGCGCCCATAGGCTATATTTCCATGACCGACGTTTGGGCGAAGCAGAAGTGCCCAACGCGCAGTGCGCAGCAGCTTTGGAGTGAGGAAGCGGACACGCGCATTATTCATTTTATTGGAAAGGACATTGTCTATTTCCACTGCCTTTTTTGGCCGGCCATTTTGCATGTGGCCAACCTCAAACTGCCGCAGCGTGTCCACGTCCATGGTTTTTTGACGGTGAATGGCGAGAAAATGTCAAAGACGCGGGGCACTTTTATTGAGGCCAGGAAATACCTCAACCATTTGGACCCCAACTATTTGCGTTTCTATTTGGCTTCTCTGCTGGGCCCTGGGCATGAGGATTTGGATTTCAGTTTGAAAGAGTTTCGCCAGAGAACCAATGCGGAGTTGGTGAACAACTTGGGCAACCTCGCTCAGCGGACGCTGTCTCTGTTGTCCTCGCCGGCATTGCAAGGCAAGTTGGCTGTTGCCGATGGAAATGCAGAAGGCCGCCGCATGGTGGAGGCTGCTTTGGCAAAGCTTCCGCACATAAAGCAGGCTTTTGAAGCTGTGGACTTGCGCCAGGCCATGAAGTTGATTTTGGAGATAGGCAGTGAAGCCAACCTCTATTTGACGCAACAGGCGCCGTGGAAGTGGGTGAAGGAGGACGTTGAAGCGGCCAGGGCGGTGTTGTCCGAGACAGCGGAAACCCTTTTCGTTTTGAGTGGCCTTTTGTGGCCTGTTGTCCCCAAACTTGCGCAGAAACTGGCCGCACAACTGAATGTGGAAGTGCCGAGTTTTCAGCACTTGTTGAGTGCAAGCTACCCTCTGTTGGACAGGACACGCCCCCTGGGGCCAGTTTCTCCACTCATTGCCCGCATGGAAGCTTCCGTGGTGGACGCGCTGGTTTCTTCTTCCAAAACCCCCTAGAGAAAAACGCCGTTTGAGACACAGGGAAAGAGATGCAGCTGATTGACGCGCACTGCCATTTGGATGTTTTGGCGAAGGGCTCCTTGGAGTTGGCCAAGGCTATTTTGGAGAGGGCGAAGGAGGCGGGGGTGGCCCATACGGTAGCTATAGGGCAGTGGAGGAGGGAAGGGGACTTTGGCGGGACATTGGAGTTGTTGGAGGCGTTTCCTTCGGAGTTGACAGCAACCATGGGAATACACCCGCACGAGGTGGGGAAGGTTTTGGAGAAGGACTGGGGGGAGTGGGAGCGCCTGTGTATGCTGGAGGGGGTGCATGCCATAGGTGAAACGGGCCTGGACTATTACTACAAGCACTCGGGGCCGGAGCAGCAGCGTGAAGCATTTCGAAGGCATTGTCAGCTTGCCAAGCGGTTGGGCAAGCCTCTGGTGGTGCACATGAGGGAAGCGCACGAGGATTGCATACACATTCTCCGTGAGGAAGGGGTTGGGGAGCAGTCAGTCATTCATTGTTTTTCGGGGGATGTTTGGCAAGCGGAGGCCTACCTCAAGTTGGGTTGTTGTTTGTCCATTTCAGGCATTGTCACCTATGTTTCTGCCGAGGCTTTGCGTGAAGCGGTGAAAAGCATTCCGGATGAGCGGTTGTTGTTGGAAACCGACAGTCCCTATTTGGCCCCTGTCCCCATGCGTGGAAAGCAGAATGAGCCTGCGTTTGTTGTGCATACAGCGAAAGCGGTTGCAAAAATACGCAAGACAGAAGTGGAGCTGTTGGCTCAACTGTGCTCAGCCAACACGCTTCGTTTTTTGGGCCGTGGGGTTTAGGTTGTTTGAGGCAGCCACATGGCGTTGGGGATGAATTTGAATTCGGCGTTGAGGAGAGAAATCATCGTCTTGACGGCTTGTTGTCCGGTTTTGTTTTCCCAGCTTGCAAAGACGAGGTTGCCTTGCTCAAAAAAGGCATTGCCTTGCAGTTTGGACGCACGCACCCACAGGGCGCCTGATTTTTTTTGTTGAGAGAGAATGTCGAAGAGCTCGACAGAGTCCATTTCCTCATAGCTTCCATAGATGGTTTGTCCGAGGGCCCCCATGGTGACGTGGTGCTCAACCATTTCGCGAAGGACTTCTTGAGCCGAGGAGGGGTGCAAAGGCAGCGGCAGGAAAGTGTCCACGCCTGCTTGCTCCAAGTTTGCAACCATATTTTCGTCCGAAGGTTTGCCTACAAGCGCGATGGGCAGGGCAGCGTTTGTAGGGTGGAGGCGTATATACTCTGTCAAAGCCAGAATGTCGTCATAGCCGAATTCCAAGTCCAAACAGAGTGCCGCCAGGCCGCTGCCTTGAAGAACATCCAAAACATCATCCAACGCGTTGCTGCTTCGGCAGGGCCACCCCATGGGCTCTGCTGTTTTTCTCAACTCTTGGATACGCTCCACATGAGGGGAGATGAACAGCAACCAACGTCCGTCCGAAGCGAGTGTTGAGCGCAGAGAAGACGAGCCGAGTATTGTACGAAGTGCTTGCAGCACACGCTCGTCAAAGAGTTTTCCGCTGTTTTTTTCGAGTTGGGAGAAGGCGTCTTTTCTGGGCAAAATTTTTCCGGCGGGGTTGCGCAGGTTACGTCGGAAGTCCACATAAGCGTCCACGGCAGCAAGGATGCGTGAGCCGAGGAGGATGCCTTCGGATTGGAGTTTTTTGGGCAATCCACTGCCATCCATGGCCTCGAAGCGTTGTTTTAGGATGGAGGTTGAGGTGGGGGGCAAAGAGAAGCCGAAGCCATTTTCGAGTTGTTGTTGGGCGAGGGGTGCATGGCTTGAGTTGCTGTTTAAGGAGGCGAGTGTCACATGGGGCCCACCCAGGTGGCCGAGCTCATGCGTGAGGCAGGCCAACTGGAGTTGAGAAAGCTCTCGCAGACTCATTCCCATGGCGTCGCCGGTATAGGTAGCCAGACGCGTCACGAGCAGGGAATGGTCCCGGAGGACGCCTGGGCGGCTTTGCTCCAACTGGCCGATGAGTTGTCGGATGATTTCCGTCAGGCGTACAACAGACAACTTTGTGTGCTCGGAGGCCAGAGTTGGCTGGCGGGGTTTGAGGATACGCCGGAGGTGGTTGGGTGGAGGGGCCGTTTGGGGAGAAGAGGGGGTTTCGTTGGGGCTATGGGTTTCTGCTGGGTGTTGTTGAGCGGCGAGATAAGCGGGGTAATGGACGCGTTTGGTTTGCGAATCCTCATGAGGCTGACAACCGAGGTCTGACGGCTGTTTTTCCTGAGTTATAGCGCTCATTGGTTTATTCAACCCACGCTTCAGCTGGCGTCAGAGGTTTTTTTTTCTGGAGTTTCCGGGGGGGGAGGAGGCTCTG
>WQTM01000093.1 GCA_009786315.1 Pseudomonadota bacterium
CCAAGGCCCCGCAGGGCCACCGGAGGGAGCCGTTTTTGAGGAACTTTTTGGGCGAGCAAAAAGTTCCCCGCCGGAGGCAAAACGCCCGGAGGGAAAAAAAGCCCGGGCCGCAGGCCCAGAGAAAACAACGCCCGGAGGGAAAAAAAGCCCGGGCCGCAGGCCCAGAGAAAACAACGCCCGAAGGGCGAAAAAAGCGTGGGCCGCATGGCCCATAAAAACATTCTCAGTTAAAAAACCCGCCCGAAGGGCAAAAAAAACCCTTTCCAAAAAAAGCCCGGGCCGCAGGCCCAAAAAAAACATTCTCAGTTAGCAACCAACAACCCGCCCGGAGGGCAGAAAGAAATGTTTTTGAAGGAAAGCCCGCCGGCCAGGCGAAAAAAACCTCAGTGTAAAGGCCTGAGGGCTTCTTCGGCCTCTATGGGCCCATATTTGGCCTCATAACGCGCGAGGCTGTCTTTAAAGGTGGACAGCAAACGCTTCATGTGTTTGGGGCTGGTAATAATGCGGCTGAGCACCTTGGCGCGGTTTTGTTGCGGTTGAATAAAGAGGAAGTCCAAGGTGAATTCCGTCTCGGTAAGGTTAATGAGGGCCATGTTGCAATAGAGGCCATTGGCGACTTGCTCATCCAAAACAATTTGGAGTTGCACTTCAGAGGGAGGGGAAGCTTCGGACATGCCAAAAGGCATAACACGCCCACCTCCCCCCCTCAATAGGACTTGCAAAAAACCACACGCCCCACAGAGGGCTTGCCCGTTTTGACGCACAAACCCTTCTCCTGCGGCAAGTTGAAAGGACGGTTGCGTGTGCTAAGTCCCAACTCCTGCTTAATGAGGGCCTCCGTGGCCGCCTCCCCGTCCCAATGCGCCAACAAAAACCCCGCGTCGGCCTTCTCACACATTTCTTCCCATGAGTTGACAACAAAGGTGTTGTCCGCCACAAACTTTTGCGCACGTATAAACATGTCCCTCTGCGCGGCCTCAAGCTGCTCCACCACGCGCTCTGCCACCCCCTCCAAAGCCACCACCTGCTTCTCCGCATTGTCCCTGCGCGCAAGCACACATTGGCGTTTGGCCAAGTCCTTGGGGCCCAACTCTATGCGAAGGCAAGCCCCCATCATCTCCCACTCGTGGAATTTGAAGCCCGGGCTTGTGGACTCGTCCTCGTCCAACTTGCTGCGAATGCCCTTGGACAAAAGCTCCGCGTGAATGTTTTTGCAAGCCTCCAAAGAGAAAACAAACGCCTCCTTCTTCCCAATGGGAATGAGTACCACCTGCACCGGAGACAGTTTCGGCGGCAACACCAACCCCTTGTCGTCCGAGTGCGTCATAACGAGGGCGCCAATGAGGCGCGTGGAGACACCCCAGGAGGTTTGGTATACGTGGTGCTGCTGGCCGTCCTTGCCTTGGTATTGCGTCCCAAATGCCTTTGCAAAATTTTGCCCGAGGTTGTGGGAGGTGCCTGCTTGCAGGGCCTTTTTGTCCTGCATGAGGGCTTCAATGGAATAGGTGCTGACAGCACCGGCAAATTTCTCACTCTCGGTTTTTTGCCCGCACAACACCGGCATGGCCATCCACTCTTCGGCAAGGCGACGGTAAACCTCCAACATGCGCAAAGTCTCCTCCTGCGCCTCCTGCTCCGTGGCATGGCACGTGTGCCCCTCCTGCCAGAGGAATTCCGAGGTGCGCAAAAACAAGCGCGTGCGCATTTCCCAGCGCACCACGTTGGCCCATTGGTTGACAAGCACTGGCAAGTCCCTGTGGCTTTGTATCCACTTGGCAAAGTTGGCGTTAATAATGGTTTCCGAGGTGGGGCGCAAAACCAAAGGCTCCTCCAGTTTGCCGCCACCTGCATGTGTTACAACAGCCAGCTGCGGGGAAAACCCTTCCACATGCTCCGCCTCCTTGCGCATGTAGGACTCGGGTATCAGCATGGGGAAATAGGCGTTTTGGTGCCCTGTCTCCTTAAACATTTTGTCCAGGACGCTTTGTATGTTTTCCCAAATGGCATAGCCGTGGGGGCGAATAACCATGCAGCCTTTCACCTCGGAGTAGTCCGCGAGTTTTGCGCGGCGTACCAACTCCACATACCAGTCGGAAAAATTCTCTTCCCTCGTCGTCAATTTCTCTGCCTGTGCCATAAATTCCCTTTTGCCCCCCCTTGTGGCCCAAAGCGGCAGCGTTTTCAATGAAAGCCTGCAACCCCCCCCTCTGGCGGCCTTATTTTTTCTCAAAGGCTTCCCTCACAAACAATTGCTGTGCGGCCTCCTCCAACAGCTTCTCCACCCCCTCCCCTGTGTGTGCGCTGAGGGGGACGCCGCCATAGCGTGTGCACATTTGTTGTGCCGCCTCAAAACCCACTTTGTCGGCTTTGTTCCACACCAGAAGGCGCGGCTTGTCCAAAAGCTCCAACTCCTCGAGAATGGTTTCCACCGCACGCAGGCGCTTCTCTGCGGCCGCCTCGGAGACGTCAATGAGGTGCAACAGCAAGTCCGCACTGTGCAACTCCTCCAGCGTCGCCCTAAATGCCGCCAACAAGTCCTTGGGCAAGTCGCGTATAAAGCCGACGGTGTCGGAAATAATAACTTCGCGCTCCTTGGGGAAGCGCAGGCGGCGGCTGAGGGGCTCCAAGGTGGCAAACAACTTGTCCTCCGCCAAAGCGGAAGCTTGCGTCAACGCATTCAATAAGGTGGTTTTGCCCGCGTTGGTATAGCCGACAATGGACAAAAGCGGCAACTCCCTCTTTTGGCGCAGCATGCGCCGCGTTTTGCGGCTTCTCAAAATGTTTTCAATGCCGCGCTCCAACTGCACAATGCGCTCCCTCACGCGGCGCCTGTCCACCTCCAGTTTGGTTTCGCCGGGCCCTCGTGTGCCAATGCCGCCGGCCAAGCGGGAGAAGGAGGCGTCGGAGTGGGTGAGGCGCGGCAACAAATATTTGAGTTGGGCCAACTCCACCTGCAACTTGCCTTCGGCGCTTTGGGCACGCTGTGCAAAAATGTCGAGAATGAGTTGTGTCCTGTCTATTACTTTTAGGGAGGCCGCTTTGGCAATGTGGTGGGCTTGGCTGGGGGAGAGGTTCTGGTCTATCACCGCCACTTCGGCCATTTTCTGCATGGCCAGCAAATTGAGTTCCAACAGCTTGCCTTTGCCAAGCAGGGTTTTGGCCTCATGGGTTTTGCGCAGCTGCACCACCTTGCCCGCCACCTCCAGGCCCGCCGTCCTCGCCAACTCCTCCAACTCGGCCAACCCCTCCTCGGCCTCCTTGCGGGGCTTGCCGACGTGTACGGCCACCAGCAGGGCCCTCTCCTGGTTGCCGCGCTTGGTTTGTGTATAGAGGCGCCCAAACTCCTCCTCCAAGGCTTCTATGAGGGCCTGTGCGTCGGGTTGCTTGGAGAGGGCCATTTCCTGGGTTTGCCACAACGCCCCCGCCTCCTCGCCCTCTTTGGTCGCCAACAAGTGCCCCAAAAAAAGCTTCTCCAACGCGCCATTTTTGTCCATGCCCAGGGCTGCTACCATGTCCAAGCGCAAGAGGGCCAAGTCCGTTAAGTCGTCTTGGGAGAGGGGCTCCCCTTTGAGGTGCGTGTGTATAAGCCGAAGGCCGCGCAAACGGTGGCTGCCGGCCCGCATACGGCCAATGTCCGGCAACTCGAGGCGGTGGGCGTCGCCTACCACCAGCCACTCCACCTCCCCCTTGCGAGACAGCAATACCCCCACCTGCCGGGAGGTTGCCTGGGAAAACTCCACCAAATGTTGGGCCAAGCCTGCGGAAACCACCTCGTTGGGCAAACTCCTGCGCCTATAGGTTTTGCGCAGCTTCTCCAACTCGCTGGGTTTGAGGCCCAGGAGGTTGCCTTGAGGGGTTTTCATTGCGCCCCCCCCAAGCCGCCTGTCAGGCTATGAAAGAAAAAGAAGGACAGTAGGTGCGGCATATGCAATAAAAAACACTTACACTGGACGGGTTTTACTTCAAAGTGATTCTACAAACCGGTTTCAGTTTGGCATGAGCTCGACGCGGACGAGGTTTTTGTGAGGAGCAAGCTCCCGTGGAGTTTGCTGGCGGAAGGGAGGGGGGTAGGGAGTGCACTCAAGTGGCTATTTTCCTGCTATTTGGCCCGAACAAAAGCGAAGTCCAACGAAGAGAAGAAGAGAAAGTGTCAAAGTGGAAGCGGTTTAGCTGAAGCGCACACGTTTTGAGAGGGTTTTTCGCAAAACTTCGGCACGAGGCGGCGGCGTATATTTTGCAGGCAAACAAAAGGTTGCGGAATATGCCCAGCGGAGGGTGGCCTGTGCGGGCAGGAGGGTGGTGGTGGGGGTATGTCCATGCGGGAGTTTAGGCCGGTTTCAAATTGAGGTGAGCGTGACGAGACACAAAATTTTTGAGCGAATTTCTGCGGCCCTCCCTTCGGCCCTCGGAGACGTAGCCAAAACTACGTCGAAGACGGCCGAAGGAGACATTTCAATGGAAATAAGGGCGGAAAGTTGCCAAAAAGTTTGCGTCGCAGCCACTCACCACAACTTGAAACCGGCCTAGGGGGCGTCATGTGGAAGCTGTTTAAATTCGGGTTGAAGGCTGCTTTGGGCTTTGGGGTGGCGTGGGTGGGGGTGGTGGCCTGGGTGGAGTATTATGGGCGTAGTGCCGCGAGGGAGAGGGAAGGGGACAAGCCCAAGGGGGACGCCATTGTCGTCATGGGGGCGAGGGTATTGCCGCGGGGGAGGCCCTCTGCGGCCTTGCGTACGCGTGCGGAGTGTGCGGCGGAGCTTTTCCATGAGGGTGTGGCGCCGCGCTTGCTTGTCAGCGGCGGCAAAGTGGACATGCCCAAGTCCGAGGCCCAAGTAGGTTGCGAGGTGGTGGTGCAGCAGCAGGTGCCCCTTCACGCGTGCCTTTTGGAGGAGCAAAGCCGCTCCACCGCACAAAATGCCGAATTTTCCGCCCCCCTTTTGCGCCAGCACGGTGTGCAGCGTATTGTTTTGGTTTCAGACGGCTACCACTTGCTGCGCGCTTGCGCCCATTTTCGCCGCGAGGGTTTTGTGGTGGTGCCCGTCGCCTCAGGGCGCGCCTTGCACTGGCGCGACGCGCTATATTGGACAGCGCGTGAGGCCGTTGCGTTGCTTTCTCGCCCCTGGTTGTTGTGGTGGGCCTTTGAGGGGGCCTAAGGGCTGTCGTTCATAAATTTTCGCCCATTGGGGCGGGGTTCTGTTGCCAACTGAGAATGTTTTTTTTGGGCCTGCGGCCCGGGCCTTTTTTTGAAATGTTTCTTTTCGCCCTCCGGGCGGGGTTTTATTTAACTGAGAATGTTTTTATGGGCCATGCGGCCCGGCTTCTTTCGCCCTCCGGGCGTTGTTTTCTCCTGGGCCTGCGGCCCGGGCTTTCTCGCCCTCCGGGCATTTTGCCTCCGGCGGGGAACTTTTTGCTCGC
>WQTM01000094.1 GCA_009786315.1 Pseudomonadota bacterium
CCTCCGGTGGCCCTGCGGGGCCTTGGCCTCACTTGCGCCCCTCTTGGGGCTTTCCTCCTCCGCACCCATCAGCGAGGGTCGCGGGGCACTGTGAAAACTCGGAGCGTGTCAGCAGTGCCGTTTGAAGCCACCTCGAAAAACACGCCTCACTTGCAACCCCCCTGGGGCCATCCGAAACAGCCTCGAAAAACACCCTTCACTCGCAACCCTCTTGGGGCTTTCCTCACTTGTCTCCATCAGCGAGGGTCGCGGAACGCCATAGCAAAACTCGGAGCGTGTCAGCAGCAGTTTTTGAAGCCAACCGCCTGCTTTCAGCAGGCGGCTCTATAATGCCGTTGGAATGTCTAGTTTGCATTACCTTATGTCAATCCACGGGTTGACATTATGTAAAGAATACTGCCCACAATGAAAGACGTCTCCATTCCTCAAAAAAACGAAAATAAATGTTGACATTTTCGCAAACAAAAGGCCCAATTAAAAACGCTGCATAAAAAAATGCAGTGCGGGCTTAGAACCCCGGGTGTAAGAAATTAGTAAGGGCGGGAGTGCGGGGGCGAGACCCTGCGACTCCTCTCTTTTAGGGCCTCCCATTTCCGGCGGTCCAGGCGGGGAGTCGTAAGGCTCGCCGGTTTTACTAATTTCTACCGGAGTTCTAACTCGTTTGGGCCGTCACTTTGTTTGGCTCCGGGTTTTGCCGGCCGCCAACCAAAAACAGCTCAGACGAGTTCCCCCGTACTGCAAAGTGGTTTTTATTTGAAACACCCGGGAGGCCGTATGGATGAAATACAAAAACTCAAAGAGTTGAACAAAGAATTGCTGGAGGCGTTGGGCGCAGCGCGGGAGAGCGCGCAACAGGCTCTTGAAGCCATGTCCAAGGCTTGCATTGCCGACAAGCGGAACGAGCATGAGCAGAAAGCATTTCAACTGGCAACGGCCCGACAAAGGCTCGCCTATATGGAGCGGCATTTGGAGACGGTTGCTGCTTATTGCAAGTCCACTTTAGCAGCCAAAGTTTATAAAAACCCGTTGGCGCTCATAGCAGGTGAAAACGCCCAGCTGGCGATTGGGACGCTCCTCAAAATGTCGGCGGAAAACGACCAGACGGAAAACGACCAGACGGGGGAAAAAACGACACAAATTCTCTATTTCGAATGACGAGGCATGAGGGGGCCTATGGGTGTTGCCGCGTGGAGGGCGCCCCCCTTGCCTTCTGCGCTGTTGTGGCTCCATAGTGCCCCCATTTGCGAGGGTTGTTTTTTTGTGGGTATTTTTTGCTGTTTTTGGGCACAAGCGCACGCAGTGGGAGAAAGCGGTGGGGGTGTCGAGTCAGCCGAAGAGGGGGATGGACTTGTCGAGCAACCCATAGTGGGTGTCGAATTGGCCAAGGCCCAGCACGCGTCGCAATTCGCGGTGCACATGCCAAGGTTTCAAAACAATGCCGCCTGAGTTTTTGGGCAAACGCTGTGAGGGGTTTTGGGGGTTAACATAGGCGGGGTGTTGGTCGTCGTCGGTGGCGCCGACGACGCGGTTTCCTCGAATGTTGGGGCCAAAGGCCATGAGGCTGGTGACATTCCAATGGTCTTTGCCGGAGCCGCTATAGCGGTTTGTGCGGCCAAAATCGCTTCCGACGATGACATAGAGGCTGTCGGAAACCCCCAACGTTTTGGCCTCAGTGAGGATATAGTCAATGAGCACGAAGAGGTGGCCCAAATAGATGCGTTGGTTTTGGTCGTTGTTGTCGTGCGTATCAAAAGCTCCATATGAAATGGAAGCCGACGTTGTGGTGCCAGTGAGAAAGCCATAGAGGGCCATTTGCGCCAGTTGGAGTGCAGCATTAATATTGCCGGTATTGTTTGCACCTGGCCGCCAAACGGAGTCTGTGACGGTGATGCGTTGTGCAGGCAAGCTGTCGGCGAAAGACGCCAAGCCGCTTTGGGCCAGCACGGCTTTGTTATAGCGAGAGAGAGCCTCTTTGCTTTCAGGCAAGCTCAGTTGTTGGTTGAGGTACTGGACGCGTTGTGCGTTGGCTTGTCGGATACGCTGGCTGGTTTGTGGAGAGAGGAGGTTGGGGCCAGGTGTATTCGCCGGGGTGGAGCCTCGAAAATACCCTTCATAGGCGATGTTGCTGATGGTGGAGGCATCCATTTGACTGAGGGGCACAAGGCCCAGCGTTTTCGTATAGCTGCCGCTGTTAACGAGATAGGCGCAGGGCAAGTCCAGGCTTTGGCTGGCTTTTATTGCCAGCAGAGCGCCGATGGAGGGATATTCTGAAGCGACGTGGCCGCTCCAGACGATTTGTTCACCTATGGGGTGGGCATTGGTTTCAGTGTCCACGCCGTTGAGGAGGAGCAGGCTCTCCCCATATTTTCTGAGGAAGGCTGCCGGGCTGTGAAGCCAGACAGAGGTATTGTTTGAAGGGTTTTGCAAGAAGTCGATGGGGGCATAGGAGAAGGGGCCCAAACTTTCCAGTCTGTCATAGGTTCTGTTGATGGTGTTGTTCTCATAGGGGAGTTTGGGGTCGAAAAACATGGTGGGGTCCCAACCGCCGGCGGCGTGAACGCAGAGGAGGAAGGGGCCTTTATAGGAGGGGCTTTGGGCGAAGGCTTTTTGGCCCGTCCAGGGGAGGAGGACAGCAAGGCTGCCGGCTGCTTTCAGAAAAGTTCGTCTGTCCATGGTGTGTCTCCTCATTCGTGAATAAAGCGAAAATCCATCAACATATAGGTGAGCACTGTTTCCCAGGCATAGAGGGTGAAGGAAGCGTCTCTCACAATTTGTTGTTCAGTTGGCAATGTAGCAAACCCGGTATTGTTCTCATTTGGCTTGCTCAAGTCCCACCTACCGGAGCAAGACCAGTTGTCAATGTTGGTATGGGGAGGGCTGGCTTCTTGTCGTTCTTTCCAGGTATCCACGAAGAGCCCATAGCTCAAATTAACTTCTGGGGAGTTGGGGGGGACGGTTTCTCCGAGGAGGCGCTCGTGGAGGTAGGCGAGGTTTTCGCGGATGGCGCGTTCTCCTTCGGTATCGACTTCAAAGGGGCCGGCGGGGGAGTTTTGGCGAAGGGGGACGGTGTCCTGTTGCACTTTTGTTAGCACGGTGCGCTCATGAGGCGGTTTGCTGAATTCCCAGGCGGGGATGCGGCAGCCCATTTCCTGGGCCATGGTTCTCGCGATGGCAAGCATGACCGTGTTTATTTGAGTGAGGCGTTGGGGGTTTTGGCTTGGGTGGAGGCCTCCATAGAGGATGTTATAGCTGTTTGAAGCCAGCAACTCATAGTCACGAGGTATTTCGTTGCGGAAGCCTCCCCAGTGGGCGCCGAGTGTTGCGCGTATTTTGCGTGCGAGCATTTCAGGGGTGAGCAGGCGTCCTTCGCCGAGGCCGATGGCCAATTCTGCTGGGAGGTTGGAGTCCTGGGCAGCGCGGAAATAGGGGCTTAGCAGAATTTCCTTGAAGGCCACCTTAATATTCATACCTTGTTGGGCCATGCGGGAGGCGACGTTATGGAGGAAGGCGTTTTGGCTTTCCCAGGCGGAGAGGAGGAGGGCATAGTTGGGGTTGAGGGTGTCCCTGGGGTACTCCAGGGGTTTTCTACCCGTGATGCCCTCGAAGACGCGCAAAACCATGGCATAGGGGAAGCGGGGGTCCGCGGCGATGCGTTGAGCTATCCACGGCATGGCTTTTGTGGTATCTTTCACAGGGAATTCAAATGCTTCGCCTTGGAACCCGGCCAGGGCTCCCACTTCATTCCAAGGGCCTTCGTGGGGTTTATAGCTGGCATGTTGCCATCCGAGGGTGAAGCCCGAGAAGGCCGCGGCGAGCGGGTCCATATAATAGTGGCAGACGCTGCAAGCGGGGTTATTGACGGTAGGCCTTTGGGTGGAGTCCAGTTGGGTACTATCGACGGGGCGGAGGGCGAAGGAGAGGATGCTGTTGGCGAGGAAGTTTTTGGAGACGAATTCAGCGCGTCCGCGGGAGCGGTTGCTATAGGTTGAAGTCCAGCGAGTCAAGAAGGCAGCCGAAGTGAGGACACCAGCCCTTGGGACGAGCGCTTCTGTTGAAGTACCTCGGCGTTGTCGCAATTCAGTAGCGGGTGTCCATTCGTCGATGGGGGCCTGGAGGGGAGGGGGGGAGGCCTGGAGGCCATAGAGGAAGGCCGTATAGGGGTTAATGACGGTATAGTTGGCGGTGAGGATTTCGGTGAAGGGGCGGTTGTTTTGGGCGATATAGGCGATGAGGGCCAGAGGCTCTTCCCACAGGGAGATGTGGGTTTCTCGAGTTTGTTTATTTTGGTTGAGGGTGTCGAAATTGGGATAGTCCACGGCGACGGTTTCTCTATAGACATTTTCTCCGTCCTCATTTCTTTCATAAATATCTCTATATTGAAAATGTCGAATGTCGAACCACTCCTGTCCTTCTCTGGAGAGGATGAAGGCGTCATTAAAAACCTCTTTGAGTCGCACATAGAAGGCTTTTTCTTCGAGCAAGGCGTCCATGGACTCGCCCAACCTTTCAGGGAATTGAGCCAGGCGCATATTCTCTTCCGGCGTAGGAAGGCGTCCTGAAATATTGATAGCGGCTTTGCGGAAGGTTGCCTGTGCGTCCAAAGTACGCGCGGCATTAAGTCGCTCGTCCATGGTAGGGGAGACATTTTCGCAGGAGGGGGGAGGGCCACCCGAGGATGGGAGAAGGGGGGCGTCCAGTTGGGCGATGAAGTTTTGGAGTTGGACATAGCCCTCGCTGCCTTCGGGATAAATATTGCCTCCGCCGTGTGGAATTTTCCCTGAGACTTTGGAGAGCAAATAGGAGGAGCCACTCACTTGCTCTTTGGCCAGGGAGGAGATGAGGGAGAGGTTGGCCTGTGCGGCATTGGGATAGGCTTCGGGCAGGAGGACGAAACGCGAGTGTGCGTCCAAGGATGCAAGCCCTGAGGTATTGTGGCAGCCTTGGCAGGTTTTGACGAGCAAGGGCCCCCAAGCTTTTTGGTGGAAGTGTTGCCGTTGGGTTTTGCAGAAAGAGGTAAGCTCTGTGGAGGGGGTTTCGGCAGTTTTGCTGATGCCCCCATTACAGCCTGTTAAAATATAGAGCCAACCGGCCGTCATACAAAGGCGCCAGCCTGGGTATTTGGAAGAGAGAGGATTCATTGCACGGCCCCTATGAGTGGTTGTTTCCCCCATGCTAAACCACATGACTGTATGTATGAAATGGGCGCAGGTTATAAGTGTTATGTTCAGCTAACAGGGCAACCACAGAGTCTTCCGTTTTTTGTTGACAGGCGGGAGCGTATATTTGCAGCAATGAAGTTTTGGCCATATAGGGCCATAAGGGTTTTGGTTGGTTTCGGAGCAGCCAGGGGCGGGTAGTGGGCGAGGTAGTGGGGCAATTAGGGGAGGGGCCAAGTCCGCATGGGGTGGTGGTGGGG
>WQTM01000095.1 GCA_009786315.1 Pseudomonadota bacterium
CCCCCCCCTTCTCATGCCCTGCTGCCCCCCACTCCCTCGTCTATATGAAAAACCTGCACCCACTCCATGCCGGAACCACCCTCTGCTTCGGTTGTGGCCCACAAAGCCCTCACCCTCTCCCAAGAGAAGGAGCTCAACCCCCCCCAGCCGTATTTCAATAACAACGCCACCGTCACCACCGCCATCGTCAAAACCAACAAAAGCAAAAGTATCTTCAAAAAACGACGCAACCCTTTGCGCCGTTCCACTTTTGTCTTGCTCTGCACAAAAGCTCGACGAATCTCCGACTCGTTCGCCCGACGAATCTCGCTTTCGTTCCGGTCTTGCACCATATCCTCGGACTCAGCTGACAATAAGTCAGACAAATTTCCAGAAGCTTCTTGGTCAGCAGCCCACCCTGAGTCTCCCCCTTCACCGGCTTCTGAAGGCGAGGAGAAGGACAACACTTTCTGTGTCTTGTCCGACGCCGCTTCACCGTGTCTTTGATGCAAAGCATGATACCCCGTCTGCGTTGCGTCCTCAGAGCCCCCCTCCCTCAAGGACTGAAATGGCCCAGCACCCGACACCTCCGGCATTTCTGCGCGCGCACCACCTCCTTGGGCAGCAGCCAGTTTTTCTGCAAACAACTTGGGTATATTGACACCATCGCTTGCTCCAAAAACCGGAACACGCGGCGGCTGCATCAACGCCTTGCTCTCTTCCTTTCTCCGTGAAACCCCCAACCCCGGAAGAAAAATGCCTGGCCTCGTGGGCTCACTCGTGCTCGCTTGCGCCGGTTCTCCAAAATAAGCAAAAGGATCATCCTCTGCCTGAGAAAACAAAGCACCCTTCGCGTGAGGCGGCAACTCATCCTCAACAGAAGGCTGCGGAACGTATGGCTGTGGCTGTGGAGCTGCCAAACGATGAACCCGAAAAACATGTCGGCACCGCGCACAGCGCACACGTGCACCCGAAGGCGGCACTCTTTCATCAGCCAACCGAAATCGCGTCTTGCACTGTTCGCATTTTACAATCATTCGCTTAGGCTCTTGGTATGAGGTTGGGACATAAGAAAATTTTTGAAGCAGTCTTCAGAATAGAATTGAGCATACCGCGGATTTTCATTCAAATGGGAATATGGTTAGTGGAAAACCTCCTAAAATCATCAAACGCTATTCCAACCGAAAACTCTATGACACCACCCATAGCTGTTATGTAACACTCGACGACATCGCACGAATGGTTATGGAAGGTCACGAAGTTCAAATTCTCGACAATACAACAAAAAAGGACTTAACAGCCATCACTTTGGCACACATTGTCCTCGAACAAGAAAGAAAAAAACGACGCATGCCCCTTCACCTGCTCAAAGCAATGGTGAAAAAACCAGGTGCATCCATTGCGGATTTTCTCCGTACGGAATGGAGTTTGGGCGTCCAATCCCTTAGGGAAAGCGCCGAAAGACTGCTCAAAACCAGCGACACCCCCAAGCACGCCCCCCCAGAAGCTCAACGACGGTTGGATGAAAAACTCCTCTCCCTCGCAGAGGAATTTATGGCCAACCTCTATGCCTCCTCAGGAGACTTGGCCAAATTGAATGCCCGTATCGAAAACCTCGAAACACGCCTCCGGGCCCTCGAAAACCCTATCCCCAAAACCCCTCCACCTCCCGAAAGTTAAGCCGTCGAAACCTCAGAGTAGTTCTCCGGCTGCTCCGGCGCCAAAGCCAACGAAGGTTTGCTGCGTAGCTTGGGCGCCACCGCCTCAGTAGATGGCTTATCTGCCCATTCGCGAAGCCGCTGAATTTCAGCACGTAAGTCGCTGACTTCCTTTCGCAAACCCTCAAGCTCACCCTGCAAGGGAACCCCCAGCCTGGCCAAAACCGCACGCATCTGGTTGTCCCAGACAAGCTTGGCATCCATGGCCTTGGCTATGGCCCCTTGCAACTTGGACATGAACGCCTCGTTCGCCATCAGCTGCCCGGCCAGTCGGGTTATTTGTTGCTCACCTGCTTCGAGAAAGATTTTAAAGACAGAGCTGATTTCACGCATAGCCAGTATATGCTCATCATCTGCCTCCTCTTGTCTTTTCTGTCAAGCCTCTCTTCTGTCAAGCCTCTTCTTCTACCTCACTATGTCTGCGCTTTCTCCTAAACGGTTGCTCTTCGTCAGCGGTAAAGGCGGTGTCGGAAAATCCTCCGTCGCCGCTAGCCTCGCTTTGCTTTATTCCCAAGCAAATGCCAAAACCCTCCTCGTCGAAATGAATGCCCCCAACCACCTCGCTTCCCTCCTCGGCCACCCCCCTCCCCCTTCCCAGCCTGCCCTCTCTGAGCCTAACTTGTGGATGGTTAACCTACAATTTAGGTCCGCCCTTAAAGAGTATGCTTTGATGGTGCTTAAATATGAGCCTCTCTACCGCGCCGTCTTCGAAAATAGGTGGGCTCAACAACTCCTGGACTTCATCCCCTCCCTCCAGGAGCTCGTCCTCCTCGGAAAACTCTTATTCCATTCCCGAGAAAAAACACCCAACGGACAATACCGCTTTGACAAAATTATCGTCGACGCCCCCGCAACAGGCCATGTTACTCGCCTCCTCGCTATACCCAGCGTCTTGCTGCATACCGTCCCCCCAGGTACCCTCTCCCAGGAAGCCCAGTGGATGGAAGCCTCCCTCCAAGCCCCCTCTACCGCCGCCCTCCTCGTCAGCCTGCCCACAGAAATGGCCGTACAGGAAACCTTGGAGTTGTATCATACCCTCTCAGCAGAAGTACGCGTGGACGTCGCCGCCTTGCTGCTCAATCGCTTCACCCCCCCTCTCCTCCTGCAAGAAGAACTTCAACACCCCGCCCTCTCCAACCACCCCACCCTCCTCCAATTGGCCAAACAACAAGACTCCCTAGCCAAAGAATCCTATAACGCCTTCTCCCAACTCTCCCAACTGCCACCACCCACCTTTAAACTCCCCCATGTGCCCTCTGTGCAGCCCACCCGAAACACCCTCTCTGCCCTGGCTGCCTGTATGAAAAAAATGAAAGGGCTCCTGTGAGCGCCCAGCCTCAATATGAAACAGCACGACCCCTCGCTTCTATGGACGTCCTCATCTGCGTAGGCCCCGGCGGCGTCGGCAAAACCACCTTGGCTGCCGCACTGGCCCTGGGGGGCGCCAACAACGGACGCAAAAGCCTCGTGTGTACTGTAGACCCGGCCAAACGCCTCGCCAATGCCCTCGGTATACACCACCTGGGTAACCACGAAACCCCTATTCCCCTGGAATGCCTCCCCCCATATGCCCACCACCCCTCCCCCCCTTGTGACGCCCCCTTCTGGGCGATGATGCTCGACATGAAACACGCTTGGGATGAGCTCATCTCTACCCACGCAACCCCCAGCCAAAAAAACCAAATCTTCAACAACCGCTTCTATCAGTCCCTCTCCAATGCCCTCGCCGGCTCCCAAGAATACATCGCCATCGAAAAACTCTGGGAACTTAAAATGCGCAGAGACTATGGCCTCGTCGTTTTGGATACGCCTCCTACTGCCAACGCGCTGGACTTCTTGGACGCTCCAAGCCGACTCCTCGGGTTTTTGGATGCGGAAGTCTCCAAACACCTCTTCCTGCCCATGCTCTCCGCCGGCCGCTGGGGCTTTCGCCTCTGGCAAAACAGCAACAACCTCCTTATGAAGGCACTGTCGCGGTTTACGGGAGTACAAACCTTGGAGCAGTTGTCGGAATTCCTCCTCTCCATGGGACAACTCTATGACGGGTTTCGAGAACGCGCCCGCCAAACACAGGCCCTTCTCCAAGCACCTAGCACCGCCTTCGTCATCGTCACCACCCCCCACTACGAAAGAATTCCTGAAGTCCAACACTTCCTCGAGGTGCTGCACCAACGTCAACTCCAAACCGCCGCGGTGCTGGTTAACCAAATACACCCCCGCTTGGAGCCACACTCCCAAAAGGCCCTCCTCTCCCTCCCCAAACCCCTGGCTAAAAAAATGAAACACGCCTGCATGGCCTATGAAAAACAAGCCCTCGAGGACGCACGCTCCCTCCAAAAACTCCATACCCTCTGCCAAAATATTCCCCTCAAAACCATCCCCGTTCTTGACAACCACCACTCTGAGCTTGAACGCCTGTGGCAAATCTCCCAAATGCTTTAGAGGTGCCCCCTCCCATGAATAAATATACATTCCTCGCAAACACCGCCTGCCTGGCCTTGGCCTGCGCCTCCTCCTCAAAAGCTTCTCTCTCTGCCCAACCCCCTCCCTCCCCCGCCCAGGCCGCCCTGCTTAACGGAAACCTCCTCGAGGCCGCTGCCCTCTTCTCTGAATATTGCCAGCAAAACCCTCTACTATATATGGCCGACTGCCTTCAGGCCGGAAACCTCTGGACAGAGTTGCAACACTGGGAACAAGTGGAGCTCGTCCTTAAACCCATCGCTAACCCCCTTGGCTCCGAATTGGCCTTGGAGGCCTGCTTCCCCCTGGCCTTCAGCTACTTTGAACGCGGCCAGCTGGAAGAGGCCGCCTCCCTGCTCAAACCCATTGCTGAATACAATGGCCCCAACAACCGCTGGCAACTGCGCGCTAAAACCGAATACGCCATTTGCCTGCTGGAACAGGGAGAACGCACCAAAGCCCAACTCCTCCTCGAAACCGTCGCCGCCTCCTCCCCCTCCCCAGAGGATGAGTTGGAGCAAAATTCCTGGGCTAAAGCAAAATTCTTCCTCGCAGAAATCGCCTTCCTGTATTTCGCCGAGTCCCCCTTCTGTAACCGCTGCCCCGTCCATGTCATGGCTCAGGAAGTTGAAAAAAAAGCCCAACTCCTGCTCGCTTCTCAGGAACTCTTCGTGCAAACCATACAAACCCAAAATACCTATTGGGCCATCGCCGCCGGTATGCGCATCGGCGAACTCTATGAAACCCTCTACCACCACCTGCTCGCCTCCCCCCTCCCCCTCGAAATCCACCCCGAAAACGCTGAGTCCTACCGCAAAGAAATGCGTAAACTCCTGCGCAACCTCCTGGGTAAAGCTTTGCAAAATTATGAGAGTACCCTCCATACCGCAGAGCGCATCGGCGTTACGGGCTTCTTCGCTAGGCGTACCAGAGAGCGACTTGTACACCTGACTCAACAACTGCTTGACAGCCCCGAAGACACCCCCACCACCCCCCTGGAATAAAATATTCCCCCTAAACAGGGTTGGAGACCGTTCGCCAGACTGCTTAACCTGACGAAGGTCTCCAACTTTTCTGCATGTTCACGGAGGAATACGTTACAGGTACAAACAAGGTTACTTTCCAAAAATGTCACTACCAACTGCTGCTGCTACTACCGCCGCCAACCACCCTCCTCTACCAACCCACCACCACCGACCGGCGCTGTTAAACCAGCGCCGCCAACCACCCTCCTCTACCAACCCACCACCACCGACCGACACTGTTTAGTTG
>WQTM01000096.1 GCA_009786315.1 Pseudomonadota bacterium
GCCGTTTTTGAGGAACTTTTTGGGCGAGCAAAAAGTTCCCCGCCGGAGGCAGAATGCCCGGAGGGCGAGAAAGCCCGGGCCGCAGGCCCAGAAAGAACAACGACCGAAGGGCGAAAAGAACCCTTTCCAAAAAGGGCCCGGGCCGCATGGCCCTTAAAAACATTCTCAATTAAATAAAACCCCGCCCGGAGGGCGAAAAAAAACCTGAGCCTCAGCACTTGACAACGCCCAACAAATAAACATATAAGAAATGTCTTAATTGCTGATGCACCGTGCCGGAGCAACCTCAACAGGTGAAAAATGGAAGCGCGCGCCAAGAAAATTGCTGAATTATTGAAGGTGCTTGCCAATGAAAATCGGCTGATGATTTTTTGCGGTTTGATGGAGCGCCCCATGACGGTCAGCGAAATTTCCAAGTGTATACCCAAAATTAGCCAGTCGGCCCTCTCGCAACACCTCTCCCTCCTCAAAGCCCATGGAATTTTGGACTCCAACAAAAACGGCCAAAATGTCACCTATGCCATTGCCGACAGCCGCGTGGGCGAAATTATTCATGTGCTGAAAAAACACTATTGCCCACCCAAATGAACAGCAAACCCCTTTCACGAAACACTCAACGAAAACATAACCTTAACTTGTTTTGAAAACCAACAGGAGCTCCCATTATGAAGAAAATTGTCATTGTCGGCGGGGTGGCGGGGGGGGCCTCGGCAGCGGCGAGGTTGAGGCGCTTGGACGAAAACGCTGAAATTATTATGTTTGAACGTGGCGAATACATCTCCTTCGCCAACTGCGGACTGCCCTATTATATAGGCGGAGAAATACGCGAGAAAGCGGCCCTAACGCTGCAAACCCCTCAAAGCTTCAACGCCACTTTCAACGTGGACGTCCGAGTGCTGAATGAGGTGACGGCCATTGACAGGAAAGCCCAAACCGTTTCCGTTACCCGCCTCAAAACCGGTGAAAAATATACCGAGTCCTATGACTTCCTCCTCCTCTCCCCGGGCGCCCAACCCATTTTGCCCAACCTGCCCGGCATCCACTCCCCCCGCGTCTTCACCCTGCGCAACCTCCCGGATACCTATAAAATAAAGGACTTTATAGAGCAGCAAAAACCGCAAAGCGCGCTGGTGCTGGGCGGCGGCTATATCGGCATTGAAATGGCCGAAAACCTCCATAGGGCCGGGCTCTCCGTCACACTGTTGGAAATGTCCAAGCAGGTGCTGGGCGTCGTTGACTATGAGCTTGCCTGCCAGCTGCACAACCATATGCGCCAAAAAGGCGTCCACCTGCTCTTGGAGCAGGCCCTCCAAAGCATTCAGGAGACGGAAAAAGGCTTGCTGCTCCACCTAACAGAGGGGGAATGTGAGGTGGACATGGTGGTGGTGGCCATCGGCGTACGCCCGGAAACAGCGCTGGCAAAGTCCGCGGGGCTTGAGTTGAATGAGCAAGGCAGCATTGTCGTCAACGCGCATATGAAAACCTCGGACGAGCGCATTTATGCCGTGGGCGACGCGGTGGAGGTGAGGGACTTTGTGACGGGACAAAAAACCTTCGCCCCCCTCGCCGGGCCCGCCAACAAACAGGGGCGCATTGCCGCAGACAACCTCTGCGCCATCCCCTCCAAATATGAAAATACCCAAGGCTCCGCCATTTTGAAAGTCTTTGACATGACGCTGGCCACCACCGGAATTAATGAAAAAACCGCCCAAAAATGGGACCTCCCCTATGACAAGTCCTTCATTTATGCCGCCAACCACGCCGGCTATTACCCCGGGGCTGTCGACATGCTTATAAAAACCATTTTTGACAAGGACACCGGAAAAATCCTCGGCGCCCAACTGGTAGGCTTTGAAGGCGTGGACAAACGCGCAGACGTGTTTGCAACCGCCATACGCGCCGGCATGCGGGCCTTTGAGTTGGGCCAACTGGAATGCTGCTATGCACCCCCCTATGCCTCCGCCAAAGAGCCTGTCAACATAGCCGGCTATGCCATCGAAAACCTGATTTCCAGAAAAACAAAACACTTTCACTGGCATGAAATCGCTGCCTTGCCTCGCGACGGAAGCGTTGCCCTTTTGGATGTACGCACGGAAATGGAATATGAAAACAAGCATATAGAGGGCTTTGCCCACATTCCTCTGCAGACGCTCCGCTCTCGGCTGCACACGTTGGACAAAAGCAAAAAAACATATGTCCTCTGCCAAGCCGGCCGCCGCGGCTATATAGCTGCACGCATACTCTCCCAAAAGGGCTTTGACGTATATAATTTGAGCGGCGGCTATAGGCTCTATCGCTCCATTTTCGAAAAACCCACGCTGCCCACCCCCTCCCCTGCTGAGGTCACCTCCCTTGGGCCCTACTACCCCCCGGCCAATACCCCCAAAGTCCTCCATGTGGATGCCTGCGGCCTCCAATGCCCCGGGCCCATCCGCCGCCTCTCCGAAGCCCTACAACAAGCCCAATATGGCGAAATTGTTGAAATAAGCACGACAGACGCCGCCTTCTCCAGCGACATTGAGGGCTATTGCCGGAGGACAGGGCATGCGTTTTTGTCCTTTGAAAGCCACAAAGGCGTCAGCGTCGCTCAAATTAGGAAAACAGAGGCCAAACCCTCCACCCCTGCGGCCGGCGGAAACGGCAAAAACTTCATCGTCTTCTCCGGAGACCTCGACAAAGCCATCGCCTCCTTTGTTATGGCCAATACGGCGGCAGCACTCGGAAGGAAAGTGACGATGTTTTTCACCTTTTGGGGACTGAATATTCTGCGCAAACCGGGAAAAGTGGCCGTCAAAAAAGACTTTGTTTCCAAAATGTTCGGTTGGATGATGCCCAAAGGCTCCAAAAAACTCAAACTCTCCCAAATGAATATGGGGGGCTTGGGGGCAAAAATGATACGCGCCCTCATGAAAAACAAAAACGTGGACAGCCTCGAAGACTTCATCCTCTCCGCACAAAAAAACGGCGTCGAGTTAATAGCTTGCTCCATGAGCATGGACGTCATGGGACTCAAAAAAGAAGAGCTGCTGGACGGCGTCAAACTCTCAGGCGCCGCCGCTATGCTGGCGCATGCTGAGGAGTCAGACATGTCATTGTTTATTTAATACGCCTCCTTTCTTTTCCAAACCGTCACACGGTTGCAACATTCCCCCACCATAACCTCTCCCATAACCCCTATGAGAGAGGATTTATGTTCAGAAAAATTTGGGCGCCATTTTTGGTTTTGTCCGCATTGTACCTGAATGCAGGTTGCAATGACAACAATGACAATAACAATGCTGACAACACCCACAACAACAACCATGTCGGCAATACCAGCCCTGACAACGGCGGCAATACCAGCCATAACGACAACGACAACGAGAATAACAACAACGACGACATTTCAGAGGGTGTCCCGTTTGAAGCGCCCATGCTCGGGCTTGTGCCGGGCTCAACCACGGCTGAGTTGAATTTCACCTGGTATTCCGACAGCACTGAAAAGTCAGCCGTCCGCATTTTCAATGAAAGCGGCAAACTTGTCAAAACATGGGAGGGAAACTCCGGCGCCGCCTCGGGAGAAAAATGTTGGAATAAAGTCACTGCAAAGGAATTGCAGGCGGACACCCCCTATCAATATTCCGTTTCAAATGACGGCGTCAATTGGAGTTATAGGTATGCCTATAGGACTCCCAAAACCCATATGTTTCGGTTTGCAAGCGTGGGGGACTCACAACTGACAACGGGTGCCCAGGACTCTGCAAGCGCCTATTTCTCCGTGGACAGGACAACCGCCGAGGGGTGGAAGGAAACTGTGGCGAAAATAGCCAACAAGGGGGTGGACTTTATTGCGAGTGTCGGAGACCAGGTGGACAAAACTTCCGGCGGGGACGAAAGGGAATATGCGCATTTCTTCGCCCCCCCCCAACTGCGACACCTCCCCTTCTCCCCCACCGTTGGAAACCATGACAGACACTACCCTTTTATATACCACTACCACCTTCCCAACGAGCAGACGTTTGAGCCCATTGTCAACGCCACCAACAACAACAGCCTGGAATATGGCACCGCTGAAGCAGCCGGCAACTATTGGTACCTCTATAACAACACCCTCTTTGTGGTGTTGAATACCTCCGCCTACCCGGACAGCCCCACCACCGCCGAGCCCTATATTGCGCGTTTTGAGCAAACCCTCAGCGCAGCAACTCACGCAAACCAAGGGAAATATGCTTGGCTTGTTGTGCAACAACACAAATCCACCGCCAGTGTCGCACAGCACGTCGCCGACAGAGACATTGGGTATTATGTGGAAGCGGGCCTCGAGGCGTTGATGGACAAACACCATGTGGACGTTGTGCTGTCAGGGCATGACCATGTCTATGTGAGGAGTTATATAATGAAAAACGGCGCCAGAGTTGAAACAGCCCAAAACGCTCAAGGCAGCCAAATTTCAGGAGGCCAAGGCACCCTCTATTTGACACTCACAACGGCAAGTGGCCTCAAATATTATGATGTTTTTCATATGGGGCTCTATGAAAAAAACAATGCAAGCTATCCTCCTCTTGCAGACGGGACATGTGGCAGCGTGGAATATATGAGGGGGGCGGAGGGGGGCTCGTTGGCAACAGACAAACTGCCGCTTTCAACCTTTTTCTATAAACAAAACAAAAAGCCCAGCTATGCCATATTTGAGGTGAATGGCAACACCATGAGTGTTGTGGTTTATGAAACGGACAATGACGAAGCCCACATTGACAGTTTCGTGGTTTCCAAATAGCATATTGCAATGTTTTGTTAGAGTTGACTTTGCCAGAGTTGACCGGCGAAACCCCGGTCAACTTTTTTGGTTTGAGGGAAACGAAATGATGAAAAACCCAGAAGAAACCATTGGGAAGCTGATTGAGAAGCAGAGCATCAGTTTTATAAGCTCCGTGGACGAGGACGGTTATCCCAACACGAAGGCCATGTTGGCGCCTTGCAAACGGGAAGGCATAAAAACGCTCTATTGGCACACCAACAGTCCCTCGCTGCGCACCAAACAATATAGAAACAACCCAAAGGCTTGTGTCTATTTTTGTGACAGGCGGTTTTTCCGTGGCGTCATGCTCAAAGGGAGCATGGAAGTATTGGATGACAAGAAAACAAAGAAAGCGCTATGGGAGGACGGCTATGAGAAATATTATACAGGTGGCCCAGAGGGCGGGGACTTTATTATACTCAAATTCACAGCAGAAGCTGGGAGGTATTATAGTAATTTTAATTCAGAGAGTTTCAGAATAGAATAGTTTTGTTTTTTTTGCTGACATTGTTTTTTTAACTGAGAATGTTTTTTTTGGGCCTGCGGCCCGGGCCCTTTTTGGAAAGGGCTTTTTTCGCCCTCCGGGCGTTGTTTTTTTCTGGGCCTGCGGCCCGGGCTTTTTCGCCCTTCGGGCGTTTTGCCTCCGGCGGGGAACTTTTTGCTCGCCCAAAAAGTTCCTCAAAAACGG
>WQTM01000097.1 GCA_009786315.1 Pseudomonadota bacterium
CCCTAGCCCCCCCATTTCAAAAGACAACCCCTCCGGCCAAAAAACCAACAGCCCACTTGCACAAAAAGCCAACACATATAGCCAAACTGTGCTAGAGGGCGCCAAGCGCGTTGGGGGATTTGTCATGCTTTCTCCATAGGCTTCGAGGCTAACTTCTAAGCCTCTGTTTTTCATTCTAAAGCATAACCAAGCGCCAGGAAAAGCATTAAGTGGACTTGACGAGTCCATATTTGTCCAGCTATGAAGCGGCTATGCCCAAGGCGCGCATTTATCTCGACAACCACGCGACAACTCCTGTGGATGAGCGCGTGCTGGAGGCCATGCTCCCCTATTTGAAGGAGAAATTCGGCAATGCTTCTTCGGCCAGCCATGCTTTCGGGTGGGAGGCGGAGGCGGCAGTGGAGAAGGCGAGGCAGCAGGTAGCCGCACTCATCGGGGCACAACCTTCTGAAATTGTCTTCACTTCCGGCGCGACAGAGTCCAACAACTTGGCGCTGAAGGGCGCCTTGGACTACTATAAAACCAAGGGGGACCACATCGTCACTTTGCAGACAGAGCACAAGGCAGTGCTGGAAACCTGCAAGTGGCTTGAGCGCCTGCGTGCGGAGCGCGTGGAGGAGCTCAAAACACTGCGCCTCATGCAGCTTTTGGGCCGCGTTGTCACAGAGGAAGAAATGCCCTCCCTCTCCCAAATACACTCCCTGGAAGAGGACTCTGTTTTGCACTTGTGGACTTCGACATTGCGCGCTGGCGCGCGTGTCACCTATTTGCCTGTGGAGAAAAACGGCCGTATTCGCCTGGACAGTTTTGAGCGGGCCTTGCAACCCTCCACGGTGGTGGCCTCCATCAGCCTGGCCAACAGCGAAATAGGCACCCTTCAGCCTGTCAATGAAATAGGCGCCCTTTGCCGCAAACACGGTGTGCTTTTTCATGTGGACGCTGTCCAGGGCGCAGGCAAAATTCCTTTTGACATAGAAGAAGCTTCTGCGGACTTGGTTTCGCTCTCCTCGCACAAACTCTATGGCCCCAAAGGCATCGGCGCCCTCTATGTCAGAAAAAACCCCCGCATTCGCCTCTCCCCCCTCCTCCATGGGGGTGGGCACGAAAGAGGCATGCGCTCCGGGACACTCAACATTCCCGGCATTGTGGGTTTCGGAAAAGCATGTGAAATTGCAAAAGTGGAACAAACAACCGAGGCGCAGCGGTTGAGGGCCTTGAGAGAGCGTCTGTGGACAGGCATCTCTTCTCAGTTGGATTTTGTTTCTGTCAACGCCTCCATGGAGCACCGTTTGCCAGGAAACCTCAGCGTTGCTTTCTCCTTTGTCGAGGGGGATGCCCTTATGAGGGAGTTGGAGAGCATTGCTTTGTCGACAGGCTCCGCCTGCGCCTCGGGCTCTTTGGAGCCCTCCTATGTCCTGTCTGCTTTGGGGCTGGGGGAGGAGGTTGCACATTGCTCCTTGCGTTTTGGTTTGGGCCGCTTTAGCACGGAGGCGGAGGTGGATGAAGTCATTGCGCGGGTGACGAAGGCCGTTTTGCGCCTGCGAGAAATCAGCATTCTCTATGAGATGGCAAAACAGGGCGTGGACTTGAAAAATTTTCAGTGGGGACAACATTAGGACAACACAAGCAACACCCGTGAGGTTAGCCATGCAGTATAGCGAAAAAGTGCTTGAGCATTTCAACAATCCACGAAACGTCGGCACGCTGGACAGTGCGGACCCCAATGTGGGCACGGGCCTTGTGGGCGCCCCTGCCTGTGGGGACGTCATGCGTTTGCAACTCAAAATATCCAACACCGGCATTATTGAGGATGCGCGCTTCAAAACCTTTGGCTGCGGCTCAGCCATTGCCTCCAGCTCCTTGGTTTCAGAATGGGTGAAGGGCAAAACCTTGGAGCAGGCCGCCAGCATTAGCAACAAAGCCGTCGCCCAAGAGTTGTCTTTGCCTCCTGTGAAAATTCATTGCTCCGTGTTGGCCGAAGACGCCATAAAAGCCGCCATAGAAGACTTTCGGCAAAAACAGGCTGCGGCCAAAACCTCGGAGGCCAACCATGAGTGAAGTGGCCCAAGAGAAAGCTGTGCACATTTCAGACAGCGCTTTCCAACGCTTGCAAAAGCTGTTGGCAGAGCGCCAGACGCCTTCTGCCGGTTTGAGGATTGAGGTACGTGGTGGAGGGTGTTCCGGTTTGTCCTATGGGATGGAGTGGGCGGATGAGCCTGTGGAGGGCGACGTGGTATTTGAGCGCTCCGGTGTACGCGTTTTTGTTGACGCCAAAAGCTACCTCTATTTGGCCGGCTCCGAGTTGGTTTATGTAGAGACGCTGACGTCAGCCGGTTTTCGCCTCAACAACCCCAACGCGAAAGCAAACTGTGGATGCGGAAAAAGCTTCAGCTGCTGACACCTCCTTCTTCGAGTTGTTCCAAATAGAGCCTTCGGTGGACATCCACCTCCCCTCCCTGGAAGCCACCTACCACCGGCTTTCGCTGAAACTCCACCCGGACTGCAATACCCACGCTGACTTGAAAACCCGCCTCCACAGTTTGGAGCAGACAGCCCAACTCAATAGGGCCTATGCCACTTTGTCCAACCCCCAACGCCGCGCCCTCTATTTGCTCAAAATATACGGCATTAACTTGGAGGACTCACAAAACCCCCTCCAGGCCCCCCTTTCCTTCCTCAACCACATGTTGGAGCTTCGAGAGCAGCTGCAACAAGCTTCTCTGAGTCGACAAACCGACAAACTCGAAAACTTGGAGCGCTTTGCCACAGAAGCCATGGAGAAAAAATTGGAATTGGGCTGCCAATGCCTGCGCGACGGTTTGGGGCATGGCCCACCTGAAAAACTTCAACAGGCGGCGTTGCACCTGGTGTGCGTACGCTATTGGCAACGCTTCCTGGAAGACGTGGAATGTTTCCAAGAGGAGCTCTCCTCGTGAGCGAATTGCTGCAAATACGTGAGCCGAAAAAACCCTCCCCTCCCACGCAAGCTGTCGGCATTGACTTGGGAACCACCCACTCCCTCGTCGCCACAGTGGCACAAGGCCAACCCACATGCCTCGTTGCAGACGAAGAGGACGCGCTGCTGCTTCCTTCTGTCGTCCACTATAGCGCCAATGGCAGCGTCGTCGTCGGCAAATATGCAAAGCAATTGGCTTCACAATTCCCTGAGGACACTTTGTCCTCTGTCAAACGCTTCATGGGCAAAAACCGAAGCGACGTTGACGCCATGCAACTCAAAACCTACCGCCTTGCGCCGGGAGAAGGGCCTCTGGCTTTTCAAGTTTCAGGGGGGCCCGCTGTCAGCCCGGTGGAAGTTTCCGCGGAAATTTTGCGTATACTCAAACAGCGGGCATGTGCCGCACTCTCTTCCAAAATAACCCAAGCGGTTATTACAGTCCCTGCCTATTTCGACAACGCCCAAAGGCAGGCCACTCAAGACGCGGGGAAACTGGCGGGGCTTGAGGTTTTGCGCCTCCTCAATGAGCCCACCGCCGCCGCGCTGGCCTATGGCCTGCAAAGCAAAAAGCAAGGTTGTTTTGTCGTGTTTGACTTGGGAGGGGGGACTTTTGACATTTCCATTCTCAAACTCAAAGAGGGCATTTTTGAAGTCAAAGCCACTGCGGGCGACTCTGCTTTGGGGGGGGACGACTTTGACTTGAGCATTGCTCAAGCGTTGTTGCAAAAATGGGACATAGAAGTCCCAACACCCTTTCAAAAATATGTTTTGTTGGAAGCTGCCAGGCAACTCAAAGAGCGGTTGAGTCACGAGACGAAGGTTGAAATCCGCTTTGAGGCACACGTTGCCGAAATAACCCGTGAGGACTTGAGGCAATGGATAGCGCCGTTTTTCAAACGCATTCACTTTGCTTGCAAACGCGCCCTCAAAGACGCAGGGCTTGCCAAAGAAGACATTCAGGCCATTGTTTTGGTAGGGGGCTCCACGCGTATGCCTTGTGTGCAGTCCTGGGTGGAGGAGATTTTTGGGAAGCCCGGCCTGGCGGAGGTAGACCCGGAGAAGGTGGTGGCGATGGGGGCGGCCATTCAAGCCCAACTGCTTTGTGGCGCAACAAAGGACTCGGAGTTGCTGTTGTTGGACGTTATTCCGCTTTCTCTGGGACTTGAAACCATGGGGGGCATGGTGGAAAAACTCCTGTTGCGAAACAGCACCCTTCCAGCCAAGGCCACCCAACTGTTTACAACTTTTCAGGATGGGCAGTCCGGCATGGACATTCACGTTGTCCAAGGTGAGCGTGAAATGGCCAAGGACTGTCGCTCTCTGGCAAAATTTCACCTCAAGGGGATTCCACCCATGGCGGCAGGTTTGGCCCGCGTTGAAGTGGGTTTTTCTGTGGATGCCAACGGGCTTTTGTCGGTTGAGGCGCATGAGCTTGCCACGGGCATCCAACAACGCGTTGTTGTGCAACCCTCCCATGGCCTGAGTGAAGAGGACATTGAGCAAATGCTCAAAGCCTCCATTCGCCACGCGCAGGAAGACATTTTCTCAAGGCTCCTCGCGGAGCAACAAATGGAAGCCAAACGCATGCTCGCAGAGCTTTCAAAACAAATGGGGGAGCATTCAGAATGCCTCTCCGTCGAAGAAGCTTCCGCCCTCTCTGAGGCCGCCAAGCAACTGGAAACGCTTTTGGAAACAACTCAAGAAGCGGCCAAACTTAGGAATGCCATTTTGGCTTTGGACAACCAAGCCAAAAACTTCACTGAGCGCATCATGAATTCCTCCATCAACTCAGTGCTCCAAGGCCATTCCATGTCGGAGTTTTAGCATGCCCCAAATACGCTTCATCCTCCCCTGGGCCACCCAGGAAACCCATGCCCATCCAGGCCAAAGCATTTTGGAGGTTGGGAAAGCCGCCAACGTGCCTTTGGGGCATATGTGCGGCGGCGTTTGCGCCTGCTCAACTTGCCACATATGGGTACGCCAGGGCGCAGACAGCCTGCCTCAACCGGAAGTTGCAGAGTTGGATCAGCTGGAGCATGCCTTTGGCCTCAAACCCCATTCACGTTTGGCATGCCAAGCCTTGGTTGGCGAAGAAGCGCTTGAAGTGGTGCTGACCGAAGAGTCCCTCAAAGCCTATTTTTCTGAAAACCCCGACGAGGCTTGCAAACTCAGAGACAAAACCAAGGCTTCCAAATAAGCCGTAGAGGCCAACAACACTTGGCCCCCCTCTGGCTTTTCCCCCAAGCCCAACGGAATACCCATTGGCCCCCTATGTGCTGCCGTTGTGGCTTCGCTTGGCAAAAAGAATCATCAACCCCTGCGGAACAATTTGAAATGTTTCTCTTCGCCCTCCGGGCGGGGTTTTTTCCTGGGCCTGCGGCCCGGCTTCTTTCGCCCTCCAGGCGTTGTTCTCTTCTGGGCCTGCGGCCCGGGCCTTTCTTAACTGAGAAATGTCTTTATGGGCCATGCGGCCCGGCATGTTTTTGCCCTCCGGACGTTGTTCTCTCTGGGCCTGCGGCCCGCGCTTTCTCGCCCTCCGGGCATTCTGCCTCCGGCGGGGAACTTTTTGCTCGCCCAAAAAGTTCCTC
>WQTM01000098.1 GCA_009786315.1 Pseudomonadota bacterium
GGCTATGAGGGGGAGTCCGGAGGGGGTGAGGGGGTTGGAGGGGGAAACGGGCCCGAGGGCGTCAATGTTGGGCAAATAGGGGGAGGAGGTACCTGGGGGGAGTTTGCCGGTGGTGACGAAGAGTACTTGGGTTTCGAGGAGAAAGTCATCCATGGACTTGGGGCGCTCCTCGGGGTTTTTGGCCAGGCAACGCATGACGAGGTTTTCGACAGCTTGAGGGAGGGGTGGGAAGTCCGCGGGGAGGACAAGGGAGGGGATGGGGTTGTTAATGTGTTTGAGGATAACCTCAATGGGGGAGCCGCCGTGGAAGGGCGGGTTGCCGGAGAGGCACTCATACATGACAATGCCGAGGGCATACAAGTCGCTGCGCGGGTTGGCCTGGCTGCTTTGGCCTTGCTCCGGGGACATATAGGTGGGGGAGCCGACGAGCATGCCGGCCTGCGTAACGTCATGGCCGAGGTTGAGGGTACGGTGGTTGGCGAAGGCTTTGACGAGGCCAAAGTCGAGGACTTTCACCAAGTCCGTGTCGCTGTCGGCGTCCAGCAGCATAATGTTGGCGGGCTTCAAGTCCCTATGGACGACACCCATGCTATGGGCTTGGCGCAGGGAGCGGGCGACTTGCTGGGCAATGTGGAGGACTCTGGGCCAAGGGAGGGCACTCTCAGCGGAGAGGACTTGGGCGAGGGTGCGGCCCTCGAGAAACTCAAAGGCAATATAGAGGGTGCCGTTGGGGGTGGCGCCATAGTCAATGACGGTGACGGTGTTGGGGTGGTGCAATTTGGCCGTCATGGAGGCTTCAGCAAGGAAGCGTTGGCGCAGAGAGTCATTGACGCCGGAGCTGTGGGGGGGGTCCAAAATTTTGAGGGCGACGGCGCGGTTGAGGCCTATTTGGATGGCGCGGTAAACGCGGCCCATGCCGCCGATTCCGACGAGGTGCACAATCCTAAAACGTCCATCCAAGGTGATGCCCACATAGGGGTCCACATAGGGGTGCGTCTTTTCGTCGTGGTTGTTTTCGGACATGCTCCCTTTTCTGCCGGTTGTTTGGCCAACGGTTGTGACTCTTACCACCATGAGAATGCTCCGGTCAGCTCCACGGTGGGCTGTTTTTGATTTTTGTCGCGTTTTTGCTTTTTCTGCAAGTTTCGCTTTCGGAAGCTGCTTCACCGCGGCCGTTTGAAAACCAAAGAGGTGTTAATTCCACCAAAGGCAAAGTTGTTGGACATGACATATTCCACCTCCATGGCCCTGCCCGTACCCGTGAGGTAGTCCAACTCAGCACATGCCGTGTCCAACTCCCTCAAGTTAATGTTGGGCGCAAACCAACCTTCATTCAGCATATTTATTGTCAACCACGCCTCAATGGCCCCACAAGCCCCCAATGTATGCCCTATGTAGTTTTTGAGGGTACTGACGGCAACGGGCCGGCGGAATACCTCCCGGGTGGCGTGACTCTCCGCAATGTCCCCCACCCCCGTCGCCGTCCCATGCGTATTTATGTAGCCAATGGCCTCCGGCGAAAGGCCCGCGTCCTCCAAGGCAAGCCAAAGCGCCCGCTGCATGGTTGCACGGTTGGGCTGCGTAATGTGTGCCCCGTCCGTGTTGGTGCCAAACCCCACAACCTCTGCATAAATGTGCGCCCCTCGCGCCACCGCATGGTTGTATTCCTCCAACACCAATGTCCCCGCCCCCTCCCCTACTACCAGGCCGTCCCGCCCCCTGTCATAGGCCGCAGGCGTTTGCTCAGGCGCCTCATTGCGCGTGCTTGTCGCAAACAACGTGTCAAATACCGCTACGTCCGCAAGGCTTAATTCCTCTGCCCCCCCCGCCAACATGAGCTCCTGCTGCCCATGCCGTATGGCCTCATAAGCATAGCCTATGGCCATGCTGCCCGAGGTGCAGGCCGTGTTGGTGGACATGAGCCGCCCAGTCAGGCCATAGTATACCTCTAGGTTGGCTGCACAGGTGTGTGGCATGGCTTTTATGTAGGTGGTGGCACTCATGGCTGCGGAGTTGCCCTCCACAAGCAAACGGTAAAAGTCCATGAGAGGGGGGACACTCCCCAGGGAGGAGCCATAGGCCACCCCACAACGGCCATTGCGCAAAAGAGGCGCCTCCTCAAGCCCCGCCTTGCGCAAGGCACTCTCCGTGGCCGCCAACGCCAACAACGCTACGCGGCCCATGCCCCGGGTTTGCTTGCGCGGGTATTCCGGCAATGCCTCATATATGGGGGCCGCCAACCGCGTGTGAATGCCCTCATAGCTGTCCCAGGCCTCCATGCGGCATACGGCGTTTCGGCATAAACGCAACTTCGCCAAAATGCCCCCCCACTCCACCCCTAGGGCACAAAATACACCCCCACCACTCACCACCACCCGCCTCATAGCCAACCTCCATTTATGGAAATAACCTGCCGCGTTATGTAGGAGGCCCCCTCCGAGAGAAGAAACATGGCCAATGCCGCTACCTCCTCGCTTTTGCCCGCACGCCCCATGGGAATGAAAGGCAATATGGCCTCCAACGGGGCCTCCTTCACCATTTCCGTCTCTATAAGCCCCGGCGCAATGCAGTTGACAGTAATGCCACGGCTCGCCAACTCCACTGCCAAAGCCTTGCTGGCGCCTATAATGCCGGCCTTGGAGGCGCTATAGTTGACTTGTCCACGGTTGCCTATAAGCCCGGAAATGGAGCTCAACGTTATAATGCGGCCCCGCCTCTTGCGACACATGGGCAATACCAACGGGTGCAATACATTATAAAAACCCCCCAGGTTGGTGGCAAGCACCCTCTCCCACGCCTCCTCCGCTAGGGCGGGAAAAGCATTGTCCGCGCATATGCCCGCATTGCAAACAATACCCCAAAAGGCCCCCCCCCTCTCACCATGGGCCTCCAGCACGCTTTTCGCCTGCTGCCTGTCCGCAACGTCAAAACACAACAACTCCACACTGCCACCCTTCTCCTCAATTTCTCTGCGGAGAGACAGCGCAGCCTCCTCACTGCGGCCATAGTGGGCCACCACCGCATAGCCTTCTGCCGCCGCCGCCAACGCAATGGCCCGCCCTATGCCCCGGCTGGCCCCTGTCACCAACACCCTTTTCTTCTCTTGCGCCTGTGCACTCATTTGTCCCTCACCACGGAAAAGTCCGCCGTCTCCATAATGGTTAGCTTTGCCACCACCGCTACCTTCCCCTCTGCAAATAGGCTACACCGGAAAACAAAAACATTGTCCACCACCGTGTCCTCCGCTACCTCTATATGTACCGTCCCCCTCAACAGCGGCACATGCAACACCAACTCGGAAACACTGAGAATGAAGCCAAACAGCGGACTTTCTCCCGCCGCACGCCGACGAAGGCCCGAGAGAGCAGAGGTGCTTTGTGCCATTAACTCAAAACCCGCCCAGGCAGGCATGCCCCCCAATACCTCGTCAAAAAAAAGGCCGCCCCGCGCAACCTCATATTCCGCACTCAAAAGGCCCTCCTCCAAATTCCACGCCACCACCCTGCTGAGCAACAACATTCTCCCCCGGTGGGGAAGCAACGCTTGCAACGCTTCCTCTCTCATGGGCCACCCCCCCTGCGGAGAATGAGGCTGGTGTTGCAACCCCCAAATGCAAAAGCGTTGGACATACAATATTGGAGGGCTTGAGGGGACTCCACCCCCTCCGCCTGGACAAAACGGAGAGGGGGGAGGGACGTGTCATAGGCCCCGTCCCAACAGTGGGGGGGCAGCGCGGGCATAGGGGGGGGTAGAGAAGGCACCCCCACCTGCGTTCTATCCCCCTGCAATACCCCCCAGCACAACGCCAACTCCAAGGCCCCCGCCGCCCCCAACGTATGCCCCGTAATGGGCTTGGTAGCGCTGGCCGGCGGTTGCTTGTCGCCAAATATGGCATACATGGCTTTGGCCTCGGCCTCGTCATTGAGGAGGGTGCCGGTACCGTGGAGGTTGACGTAGCCTATTTCCCCGGGGGCTATGCCGGCATGCAGCAGGGCGGCTTGCATGGCCGCGGCGGCGCCCAGGCCTTGTGGGTGGGGGGCCGTCATGTGGTGGGCGTCCGCGCTTTCGCCAAAACCCGCCAATACCACCCCCTCGCCTTCCTCCTCCAGCCTCTCGCGGGAGAGGAGGAAAAAAGCCGCCCCCTCGCCCAAGTTAATGCCTTTGCGGTTTTTGCTGAAGGGGTTGCACAACTCTGGGGAAACCGCCTCCAGTGCTGAAAAGCCGAGGAGGGCCACCTCTGAGGCGATGTCCACCCCCCCTGCCACCACCGCCGCACATACCCCTGAGGCCACCAGTTGGGCCGCGCGAATAATGGCCGAGGCGCTGGAGGCGCAAGCGGTGGCCAGTGCGAGGACGGGCCCTTTAAGGCCCAAGAGTTGGGCAGCAAACTCTGCGGGCCTGGCTGCGCTTTGCAAGGGGAGGGCATAGCCTGGGGGGAAGGTACCGTTGAGGAAGAAGGCCTGGTGGGCGGGGGTGGAGGCCTCGGTACCATTGTCACAGGAGCCCAGGCAGAGGCCGAGGTTTTGTGGGCCATAGCGTTGCAGGGCTTTTTGTACAATGGGGAGGAGGGGTTGGAGGGCGGTAGCGCAGAGGGAGAGGAGGCGGGAGGGGCCCTGTGCGGAGGGGGTGGCGCGGCCAATGAGGAAGGGGTAGGTTTTGTTGCCGAGGCAAAGGGTGGAGGGGGCAATGCCGCGGGTATTTTTGAGGAGGGCTGCGCAGAGGAAGGCCTCGAGGGAGGGGCCGGCGCAGCATATGAGGCCGGGTTTGGAGAGGTAGAGGGGGGTGGAGGGCCTCAAGGGAAGTCTCCCTCAATGGAATAGGCATAGCCGCGCAGGTGGTTTTTATAGTGTACGCGGTGGGGTGTTTTTTCAATTTCGACGAGGCAAGTTTCGCCCTCATAGAGGCGTCGTATTTCAACGCCGGAGGTTGGTTGTTGGGTATAGAGTGTCAGCTTTCCAAGGGCATTGCGCAGGGCCATAGGGCTATAAAAGCACAGTTGGAAGTCCGCCAGCACATACTCTGGGCGAAAGTGTTGGGGGAAGGCCGAGGAGGAGAAGTGCAGGCCCTGGTGGTTATAGTGGAAAGTCCCCAGGCTATTGCCCATGTCCCCCCAAAACTCCATAACCATTTCCTCGTTATTTGCCTTTACCCAGGCACTCATATGGAAGTGTTTGTCCCCATGGGAGCCCGAAATACGTTGGAGCATATCCATAGGTTTTTCAATATATTGTGGGGGCAGAGGGGAGAAGGAGGCCTGGTTGCTGAAATAGACGGCAGGGGGGCCGTTTTGGGGGGAGTGGGCGGGGCAGCCCAGCCAGGAGGGGAGGAGGAGGAGCAACAGCCATGGGGAAGGGTGGAGCAAGCTGGGGTTGTCCATTGAAAGGCTTTTAACGCGAGGGGAGGCAATGCAGGAATATTTTTTTCGCCCATTTGGGCGGGGTTTCTTTAACTGAGAATGTTTTTTTGGGCCTGCGGCCCGCGCTTTCTCGCCCTCCGGGCAGGTTTTCGCCTCTCGGCGAGTCACTTTTTTTTTGCGCGCGCAAAAAAAAAGTAACCA
>WQTM01000099.1 GCA_009786315.1 Pseudomonadota bacterium
CCGGAGGGAGCCGTTTTTGAGGAACTTTTTGGGCGAGCAAAAAGTTCCCCGCCGGAGGCAGAATGCCCGGAGGGCGAAAAAGCCCGGGCCGCATGGCCCATAAAAACATTCTCAGTTAAAAAACCCCGCCCCAATGGGCAAAAAGAACCCTTTCAAAAAACGGCCCGGGCCGCAGGCCCATAAAAACTTTCTCAGTTAAATAAACCCGCCCGGAGGGCAAAAAGAACCCTTTCCAAAGAGGGCCCGGGCCGCAGGCCCAAAAAAGCGTTGTCATCCAAAAAAAACAGAACCGGACTTAAGCATCCAGCAACATACGCTGAGGTGCTTCAATGCACTCCTTAATGCGAACGAGGAACAAGACAGCTTCGCGTCCGTCAATGACGCGGTGGTCATAGGAGAGGGCGAGGTACATGACGGGGCGTATAACCACCTGTCCATTTTTCACCACAGCGCGCTCCACAATGTTGTGCATACCGAGGATGGCGGTTTGGGGAGGGTTGAGGATGGGGGTAGACAGCATGGAGCCGAAAATACCGCCATTGGAGATGGTGAAAGTCCCCCCTTGCAACTCCGAGAGTACCAGTTTCTCATTGCGAGCGCGCTCTCCGAAGTCAGCGATGGTTTTTTCAAGCTCCGCGAGGCTTTGTTGTTGTGCGTCGCGGATGACGGGCACCACGAGGCCGCGGGAGCCGGAGACAGCGACGCCAATGTCATAATAGCGTTTGAAGACGAGGGTGTCTCCCTCCATGGAGCTGTTGACTTGAGGGAAAGCGCGCAGGGCTTCCACGGCGGCTTTGACGAAGAAACCCATATAACCGAGTTTGACGCCGTGTTTTTTCAAAAAAGCTTCGCCATAATTTTTGCGCAAAGCCACCACCTCGCCCATGTCCACCTCATTGAAGGTGGTGAGGATAGCGGCCTGGGACTGTGCTTGCAGCAAGCGCTCCGCGACACGTTTGCGCAAAGGTGTCAGAGGGACGCGCTCTTCTCTTTGGAGGGGTGGCACATGGTGCAGAAGGTTTGGGCCAGGAGGGGCGCCAGTGGGGGGGCTGGTGGGTTGAGTTGCGGGGGAAGGCGCACCGGCCTTTGCCACGTCTTCCTTGAGAATACGGCCTTGGGCGCCGGAGCCTTGAATTTTTGAAATATCGACACCTGTTGCTTCGGCCATACGCTGAGCCACAGGCGTTATGGGGGGTGTCCTTTGCGCAAGGGAGGCAGAGGGGGAGGGGGCCCCTGGGGGCATAGCGTCCGTGGTTGTCCCTTCGGCAATGGTACCGAGGACGTCGCCGATTTTCACTTTGGAGCCTTCGGGGAAAGCGATGGAGGCCAGAGTGCCGGCGGAGGGGGCGACGACGTCGATGCTGATTTTGTCGGTTTCGAGGGAGACGAGGGTTTCGTCCATGGCGACGGTGTCGCCGACTTTTTTATTCCATTTTGAGACAACGGCTTCGGAGATGGATTCTCCCAAAACAGGGACTTTCAATTCAACGGGCATGGTTTCCTCGCTTTAGTGCTTCTTGGGACAACAGTTTTTGTTCCAACTCATGGGTTTGCATATAACCCGTCGAAGGGCTGGCGCTGGCTTCCCTGCCTACATAACGAAGCTTGGCCTTGCTGCCAATATGCGCAAGGGCCTCCAGCAGAATTTCATACATATAATGCCAGGCCCCCATATTTTGAGGCTCCTCCTGCACCCAGAGCACCTCTTTCAGTTGGGGCATGGTGCGCAAAACCTCATAGAGGGCCTCTTTGTCCAGAGGATAGAGTTGCTCCATTCGGACAATGGCCACGTGGGTGTCCTGGGTTGTTTGGCGGGTTTTGGCCAACTCGAAATAGACTTTGCCATAGCATAGAATGAGGCGGTCCGCCTGGGCGAGAGGAATGTTGTTGTCGCTTTCGGGGAGAATTTTTTGAAAGCTGCCGGAGGTAAAGTCCGACATGGGGGAGGTGGCGTCGGCCAGGCGGAGCAGGCTTTTGGGAGAAATCAGCATGAGGGGTTTTCTCCACGGGAGGAGGAATTGCTCTCTGAGGAGGTGGAACATTTGTGCTGCGTTGCTGGGGACGCAAATGCGGATGTTGTTTTCTGCGGCCAATGTGAGGAAGCGCTCAATGCGTCCTGAAGAATGCTCCGGGCCTGCGCCCTCATAGCCGTGGGGGAGGATGAGGACAATACCCGTCATGCGTTTCCATTTGTCCTCTCCGGAGCAGATGAATTGGTCAATGAAGACTTGGGCGCAGTTTGCGAAGTCGCCGAATTGTGTTTCCCAAATGACCAGCTCATCCGGCGCGTCGAGGCTATAGCCATACTCAAAGCCCAGGCAACCCGCCTCGGAGAGGGGGCTGTTGGAGAGGACGAAGGGGGTGGGGCCGGCGATGGGGCTCAGGGAGTGGTGTTGGGCGCCGGTTGCCGTGCAGTGCACAACGGCCTGGCGGTGAGCGAAAGTACCGCGCTCCGTGTCCTGTCCGGTGAGGCGAATGCTGTGGCCTTGGGCCAGCAGGCTTGCATAAGCGAGCATTTCGGCTGCTCCCCAGTCGAGGTTTTCCTGGCCGAGGGCCATTTTTTTGCGGCGCTCCAGGAGGCGGGCAATGCCGGGGTGGGGCACAAAGCCCTGGGGGAGGCTGGCGAGTGCATTCAGCCAGGAGGTGAGTTGCTCCTGTTGTATGCGGGTGGGCACACGCGGTTTCAGCGTCCAGGGTGCGCAATAATTTTTCCAAATGCCCCCTTCTGAGGGAATTGCAGGGAGTTTGGGGTTGGCTTTTGAGTTTGCATAAGCTTGAGCGAAGTGAGCATTGGCCTTGGCGAGGAGGGTGTCGGCCTCCTCTTGGGAGATGCGGCCTTGTTGGAGCAGGTTTTGGGCATAGAGGGCGCGGGGGCTTGGGTGTTGGCGGATGAGTTGGTACATTTTGGGTTGGGTGAAGGCCGGCTCATCCCCCTCGTTGTGTCCATATTTGCGGTAGCAAACCAAGTCAATGACGACGTCGCCGCCGAAGCGTTGGCGGTACTCAATGGCCAGTTGTGCTGCATAGACGCAAGCCTCCACATCATCCCCATTGACGTGGAAGACGGGGACGTCAACAGCGCGGGCAACGTCCGTACAATAGGGGGAGGAGCGTCCCTGGGGGGCCTGCGTCGTATAGCCCAGTTGGTTGTTGACGACGAGGTGCAGGGTTCCACCGGTGGCATAGTGTTGGAGCTCGCTTAGGTTGAGGGTTTCAATGACGAGCCCTTGAGCGGAGAAGGCGCCGTCTCCGTTGACGACGACGGGCAAGACGGCCTTGAGGCCGTTTTCGCCCAGGCGTTGTTGTTTGGCGCGCACGCGGCCTTCGACGACGGGGTGGACGAAGCCCAGGTGGCTGGGGTTATAGCAGAGGGTGAGGTGGAGGGTTTCGTCGCCGAAGCGGACATTGTTGGAGGCGCCGAGGTGGTATTTGACGTCACCCGTATGAAAAAAAGCCTCCGGGTTGGTGGAGGGCCCTGCAAACTCATTATAAATGTCCTCGGCGGATTTTTGAATAATGTTGGTGAGGACGTTGAGGCGTCCGCGGTGCGTCATGCCGAAAACCGCTTCGCGCACGCCCAGAGTGGCGCCCAGGGAGAGTGCGGCGTCCAGCATGGGCACCAGGGTGTCTGCGCCCTCAATGGAGAAGCGTTTGACGGCTTGGAATTTGGTGTGAGCGGTTGTCTCAAAGGCTTCAGCCATGCTGAGTTTTTCGAGCATATGCAGCTGTTGCTCTCGCGTGGGTTTGAAAGAAGCCTCTGTTTGCTCCACACGTGTTTGCAGCCATTGGCGGCGCTCCGTATTCCGCATGTGGGAAAACTCAAAGCCGATGCGGTTTGCCCATATATGCCGCAGGTGTGCGAGGGCGTCTTTGAGTTTGAGGGGGGTTGGGCCCAGGAAGACTTCGCTTTCCAACTCAGCGGTGCTGAATTGGTTGGGTTTTGCAAGCGCCAACTCAGCGACGCCGGGGTTGGGTGTTTTCCACAGGCCCAACGGGTCCAAGTCCACTTCAAAGTGCCCAAAGCAACGCAAGGCTTCTGCGGCCGCGTTGAATTTTGTTTGGAGGGCCGAGGGGGGTGTGTTGGCAGTGGCGTGTGTTTTGGGGTTTTGGAAAGCGCTATGGTCCACGCAAACCAGAGGGACGCCTTCGCGGCCCATAGGTGCGAAGAGCTCCGCCCAAGAAGGCTCCACCTTTGCTGGGTTTTCGAGGTATTGCGCATAGAGAGATTCGATGAACTCAATATTGGAGCCGCTGAGGAGAGCGTCAAAAGCCTTGTTGGACATGGTGAGTGAAGTGTTGATAGAAGAGAAGGTAACAAAGCAGAAGATAGAAATTGCGAAAGAGGGAATACCCAGAAACCGTGGTTGCAGCCAGGTTGTATTATTTATATGCCACTCAACGCCTAAAGCCTATGCTAATGGCGGTGCGTGGGTTTGAATTTTGGCCCATGTTTGGGTTTTCCGTGCGACATGTGAGACGGAGGAAGTTTATGTTATTGGAAGGAAAAAAGCTGTTGGCAACAGGGGTATTGACGCCGCAGTCCATTGCTTTTTCGGTGGCGGAGTTGGCGCAGAGGGAGGGGGCGGAGGTTGTGTTGACGGGTTTTGGGAAGGCGCTTGCTTTGACGCAGCGCTCCGCGAAGCGGTTGACGCCGGTGCCCGAGGTATTGGAGTTGGACGTAACGGAGCCTGCGCACCATGTGGCCTTGGCCAAAGCCATTGAGTCCCGGTGGGGGAGGTTGGACGGGGTATTGCATGCGGTGGGTTTTGCGCCGGAGGACGCGTTGGGTGGGAAGTTTTTGTCCACGCCGTGGGAGAGTGTGCAGCGGGCCTTTCAGGTGTCGGCTTTTTCGTTGAAGGAGTTGGCGGCCGCCATGGCGCCGCTCATGCTGCAAGGAGGAAGCATTGTGGCATTGGACTTTGACAACAGCACGAGTGCGTGGCCCCTCTATGACTGGATGGGCGTATGCAAAGCAAGCCTGGAGTCCATTGTACGCTATTTGGCCAGGGATTTGGGGAGCCGCAACATTCGCGTCAACGCGCTTGCGGCGGGGCCTTTGGCAACCATAGCGGCCAAGGGCATACCGGGTTTTGACAAGTTAGAAAACCAGTGGAGCAAGCGTGCGCCGCTTGCATGGAATGCGAGGGGGGGGGAGTGCCTGGAGGCGGTAGCGCGCACTGCCGTGGTGATGTTGTCCGAGTGGATGCCGAAGACGACAGGGGAGTTGATTCGCGTTGACGGTGGCTACCATGCCATGGGGGCGGACTTGGTGCCCTAGGGGTGGTGTTAATAGGTTTTGCCCATTGTTTCTCTCAACTGAGATATGGTTTCTTGGGCCTGCGGCCCGGGCCCTTTTTTGAAATGCTTCTCTTTGCCCTCCGGGCGGGGGTTTATTTAATTGAGAATGTTTTTAAGGGCCATGCGGCCCGCGCTTTTTTTGAAAACATTTCTTTTCGCCCTCCGGACGTTGTTTTTTCTTGGGCCTGCGGCCCGGGCTTTTTTCCCCTCCGGGCATTTTGCCTCCGGCGGGGAACTTTTTGCTCGCCCAAAAAGTTCCTCAAAAACGGCTC
>WQTM01000100.1 GCA_009786315.1 Pseudomonadota bacterium
TGGGGGTGGGGAGAGGGAGGAGGGTTTGATAGCGCGGGAGAGGGCCTGGGCGAAGGCGGCGGCAGTTGCATACCTATCCGCGGGGTTTTTATGAAGGGCTTTGAGGATAGCATCCGACCAAGCTTTGGGGAGGGCTGGGTTCAATTTTTGAGGAGGGATGGGCAAGCGTTCTCTGTGGGCGAGCAGCAAGTCTGTTGTACCTCCGCCGAAAGGGAGTCTGGCAGTTGCCATGGCATAGGCGACGATTCCGAGGGAATAGATATCGGTTTGGGCGTCGACGGGGAGTCCGAGGGTTTGCTCTGGGGCCATATATTCGGGAGTACCGACAATAATACCCGTAGCGGTTTTTTGTGCTGTGTTTTCAGAGAATAATTTAGCAATTCCGAAGTCCAAGATTTTCACAAAACGCTCATTGCGCCCCACTTTAGCGATGAAGATATTTTCAGGTTTCAAGTCTCTATGAATAACCCCACAGGCATGCGCCGCATCCAAAGCGTCGCAGACTTGCTCCAAAATGCCCAAGGCTATGCTACATTCCATGGGGCTTGTGAGCAAGTCATTCAGGGGGCACCCCTCCAAATATTCCATGATGAGGTAATAGAGCCTTGGGGGGATGAGGTTCATGTCAAAAATATTGACGATGTTGGCGTGACCTATGAGGTTGACAGCTCTGGCTTCTGCATAGAAGCGTTGGACGAGTTGGGGGTTGGCGGCCAGGTGTTCATGGAGGATTTTAATAGCGACTTTGCTACCGATGAGCGTATGCTTTCCGAGATAGACAGAGCCCATACCGCCTTCGCCGATAAGCCGCACGGCGCGGAAGCTTCCGAAGGGTTGGCCGATGATGGAGGCGGTTTTGTCGAGGATGGGTTGGTGGGCGGGGGGGTTTGTTTTTTTGGCAAGAGAGGCGCAAGGCTCATGGGCGGTGTGGATGTTGTGGCAGATAGGGCATGAGGGGGTATACTTTTTTTCCATGAGAATTTGAGCTCTTATTTATTTTAAGACTCACAAAAGCTTCTTGCCCATGCTTTGCGGGGTTTATGGAAAAAACTTTCAAGAAGAAGGGTTGCAAGGGGGGAGAGAATCGGCGAAGGAAGGAGGTATGGATTTTGAAGGGGCAGTACCCAGTGCGCACCGTCAGCAAGCGCCCCACCGTGTAGGGTGTTTTGTCCTATGTTGTTCGGACACTCGGAGTGCGGAGGAGGATTTGAGTGGAGGGCACATTCGGCAATTGCTGAAGGAAGCGGGGCATGAGCTTTGTGGTTACAGTGTTGTTGAAGAAGAGCCTTCATTCATACGAAGAGCCATTGAAGCGGCCTTATGTATGCCAGGGGTGGAGGTACTACTAACGACAGGAGGGACAGGGATAGGGGGGAGGGATGTGAGCATTGAGGTAGTGGGGGGGATGGTGGACAAGCTTCTTCCGGGTTTTGGTGAATTATTTCGGATGCTTTCCTATGAGCAGATAGGGAGTGCGGCGATGTTGTCGCGGGCGATGGCAGGGAGGATAGGGGGCAAGTTTATTTTTGTAATGCCAGGCTCGAAGGGGGCGGTGGATTTAGCGATGAGGAAGTTAATTCTTCCGGAGTTAGGGCATGTGGTGAGGGAGATGGGCAAAGTGCAAACGTGCCCTGAGTCTCCCGCCAGAGAAACAAGCCCTGTCAAGCACGAATAGTGAAGCAAGTCAGCGACTGCAGTCTTCAGGGGAGAGACCCCCGTCCTACCCTGTTATTTTGAGAGTTTGTTTTTCAATTCGGTTCCGACTGTGAATATTCCCAAAAACATAACATGTGTTGCGGTATGGCTTTGGCTGCTTGTTTTGTCTCCTGGTGCTGAAGCCTTTCAAGTTCCCGAAATGGCTTTGCCCAAATTCTATAGGCTCAACCTGAAAACCAACCGCCTCAACGCGGCAGACAATTTCGGGAACAGACAGAGTTCCGGCAGTATTGCAAGAGAAGGCGTTGTCACACGCGAAGGTTTGTTGGTGGCCTTGGTCACTGAAATGAGGGTAGCAGAAAACTTTCCGTTCAACTTCGGTTGGAGTGGAAAGAGCTTCCTTAGAGCCATCGACGCCAATGGAAACGAAGCATGGCGCATACCCGAGTTGGACTTTCGTTTTGGGGATAGGTTGCTGTTTGCCAATCACCAAGGCTTGGATGTGGTGTTGCTGACCTGCAGTTCAGAGAAGGGTGGCGGCCTTTATGTTCTCAACGCGAAAACTGGTGAGGCCTTATCAGAGGGCTGCACAAACCCCGGCCATACACTGGGCAGTCCACCTTTGGCTCTCTTGCAAGGAGGTCCCGAAAAGGAGCTTGTGGTGGTGCGAAAAATGGCCCAAGAGGAACCCCCCATGCACCCTGTGCTGGAGGCTTGCCGTATGAGGCGCTCCCCAAACGCCACGTCCGACGTATGGGACTTTGATTGTCACCCATCCACAGCATTGTCAGAGAGGGGGAGTGGGGCAATTTTGGTTCAGCAAACCTCCAAAGGTGTCTTCAAGGTGTTTGTGAATTCCATAACGCACCATTGGTGTGCGCTGGAGTGGAAAGACGAAGGTGGTTGGAGTCCGGGAAACAAGGGAAGTTCCGTTTGTGTCCAACGAGGCCCCGATGTTGCCGACATGAAGTATGGGTTGAAGTGGGCAGAGGTGCAGCTTTTGGGCTCCAAACGCCTTTGGGGTTCCTATGAGGAGCCTACAGACTCCAAAAGCTCTGCGTGGTCACAACCTGTGAACCAGAACGCCGCTTTTGTGTCTCTCCCGCACAAACTTTATCCTTTGTTGGTGGACAGCAATGACGTGTTGATTGCGGTGCTCGCTAACAGCGAGCCACCCTGGCGTGGCCAGCCCAAGGATTCTCCTCCCCAGCAACTCCAACGTTTGTCTGCCAGTGGAAAATTGCTTTTCAAATGGGAAGGATGGCCACAGGGCCTCGCATTGATGGAAGGGGGCATGGTGATATTTCTAGGTGTGGAGCCGAGCTCCAAAAATCTGCAGGTGGAAGACATAAGGTTGCTTGGTATTTTGCCGGTATCATCCACGCGGAGTCTGGCGATTTTTAGTTTCTCGAATAAATACTTTCCCCCTGCGAGTTATTTTTCTGGCATTTTCATCGACTCCCCCGGCCTCAAAAAAGACGCTCCGTGGCCCATAGGCGGGCATGACCTATGTCGCACCTATAATACCAGCGTACCCGTTGACAACTGTTGGGATGGGCCAAGCACAGGCAAGGAAAGCAAAAATACGCGCCCTTCCAGTGTTGGCCCCAAAGAAAAGTCAAACCCGGAGTGTTCGATAGAGTCCCACGGGCCTTCGGGTTGTTTCCGGAGGGCACTCAATGTTGCCGCAGGCCGAAGATTTGTCGCAAGCGGGTGAAGATGCGGTGGGTTTCGGACTGGTGTACAACGGCGAGAGGGGTTTCGGGGGCGGCGTTGGCTTTGGCGAGTTCCGTACGGCGGGCAGCCAGGAGTTTGGAGAGGCTTTCGGTCAGTTGGGGGTTATTGGCGAAGTGTTGAGCGAAGCATTCCCGTCCGAATTCGAGCAAGACGGAGTCTTCCAGGGCGATGACGGTAGCTGTTCTGGGCTCTCCTGTGAGCAGGGACATTTCGCCGAAGTATTGGTTTTTTGAGAGTTGAGCCAACTCAATGCGGTTGTCAACGCGTACAGAGACGCGGCCTGAGACGACGAGATAGAAGGTATGCCCTTCTTCGCCCGCACTAATAATTTCTTCACCGGTACCGAAGCGACGTTCTTTTGCGGAGTGAGCGAGTTGAGCACGTTCTTGAGGGGAGAAGAGGGAGAAGAGGTCGACATTGTCGAGGAGGGACTGGGAGGGGGAGGGCTCTTCTTTGGAGAAGGCATTGGAGTGGATGATGCGGCGGGGGAGGCCGAATTCAATGTTGTTTCGTTCGAAGCGATACCAGAGGCGAGTCAGCAGCTCGTCCTTCACAAGCATATACCTATCAATATTGGTCGTAAAGACGCGCACCTGATAGCGTACCGCCGAGTCGTCAAAGGACTTCACGCGGCAGAAGGGGGCGGGCTCTTCGACGATGAAGGCGATTTCGTCGATGGCCTCGAGGATTTCGGTTCTGACCTTATTGGGGGGAATGTCATAGGAGATGAGGAATTCTGTTTCGATGCCGATGTTGAGTCCTTTTTGGGAGAGGTTTTTGACGATGGTTTTGCTGATGGCGCCGTTGGGGAGGGTGAGGATTTCGTTTCTAAAGGTTTGGATACGGATGGAGCGCCAGCCGATTTGAACGACTTGGCCCACATGGTCTTTTTGGCCGGAGAGGCCGCCCAAGTCCACGACGTCGCCGACTTCGAAGGGTTGTTCAGAGCGGAGGGCCAAGCCGGAGAAGAGGTTGCCCAGGGTGTCTTGGAGGGCGAGGCCGAGGACGACGGAGAGGATGGCGGAGGGGGCGAGGAGGGAGGAGACGTTGAGGTTGAATTGGGTTTGGAGGATAGGGAAGACGGCGAGGAGGAGCAGGCCCCAATTCAGCAAGTCCTTCATGATTTTGGTGGTAGGTTTTTGGCGGAAGTGGCGAATCATCCACAAGCCGATGCTGACGACGAGGCGGACGAGGGCGAAGGCGAGCAGCAGCATAGCCGTAGCCCCGAGGAAACCGAATGTCCAAGTGTGCTCATCCGTCAAAGGGGAGGAGTGTTCCTCATAGGGGGAGAGGGGCCAGGCGAGGCGGAGGATGATGCGGAGTATTTGGACAACCAAGAAGGCCCAGAGTGCGTTGCGAATGGGCCGAAGCTCCGAGCACAGCTGTGCTTCATGGATGAGTCGAGCTGCGGCAAACGTCAGCAGGAGCAGCAAAAAGCCCACCAGCAGCGAGACATTGTTTTGTGCGAGGTTTAGAAAAGACACAACGCGCACCTACGCCCTTTCCTTTGGATAAACAAGTTCAGTTGACTTCTGAAGTCCAATGGAGAAAAGCCTAGTCATGCCGTTTGCCGATATCCAGTTTCAAGAAGGTGCTGTCGAATGCTTGCGGCGGTGCATTCAGAAGGGGAGTTTGGGGCATGCTTGGCTTTTTGTGGGTCCGGAGGGGACAGGGAAAAGCCTGGCGGCATTGGGGGTTTGCGAGGCATTGCTGTGCAGGGAGAGGCCGGGGGAGGGGTGTGGGAAATGCTCCACGTGTAGGCGGCTTAAGCAGCGCACGCACCCGGATGTGGCATGGCTTTCCTCGGAGCGCAGCCAGGTGGAGTGTGGCGGGTTGGATGCGAAGGCATTGGGCAAGCAGCCCTCGCAAGAGATACACGTTGAGCAAATAAGGCAGCTACAGGGGCGTTTGCACATACGCGCATTGGAGGGCAAGCACAAGGTTGCCGTCATTGTGGATGCGCACGAGTTGAACATACAGGCGCAGAATGCGCTTTTGAAGACATTGGAGGAGCCGCCCGCGGACACCCTATTGTTGTTATGCACGCACCAGAAGGAGAAGTTATTGCCGACCATTCGAAGCCGCTGTCAGCTGTTGACATTCAAACCTTTGCCTGCGGCATATATTGCAGAGCGTTTATGGGCATGGGGTGTCAGCGAGGAGGGGGGCGTAGTGCGGCTGGCAGAGGCAGCGGAGGGGAGCCTGGGGAGGGCGCAGCGTTTGGCTGGGGGTGCCTTTGACTATGGGGAGGAGGTGGAGGCGGAGTTTTTCGCATTGGAGGCGAAGGTGGTGGGGGGCCTATTGGCTTTTGCCGAGCGCCATGGAGGGAGCCGAGCGGCAGCGGAACAGTGTTTGGACGCACTTTTGGTGGCATTGGCGAGGAGGGCCAAGCAACAGGCAGTGGGGGGGGGAGAGGGTGGAG
>WQTM01000101.1 GCA_009786315.1 Pseudomonadota bacterium
CGCAGGGCCACCGGAGGGAGCCGTTTTTGAGGAACTTTTTGGGCGAGCAAAAAGTTCCCCGCCGGAGGCAAAATGCCCGAAGGGCGAAAAAGCTCGGGCCGCAGGCCCAGGAAAAAACAACGCCCGAAGGGCGAAAGAAGCCCGGGCCGCAGGCCCAGGAGAAAACAATGCCCGGAGGGCGAAAACATGCCGGGCCGCATGGCCCTTAAAAACATTCTCAGTTAAATAAACCCCCGCCCCAATGGGCAAAAAGAACTGTGCCGATAAAAACATTGTTATTTGGAAATGGCTTAGGACTGGACAAGCACCAACATGCTTCGCCCACTCAGGAGAAACTTTGCCGAAGCATTCAAAGCACGCTCTGTCGTAACCGTCTGGGCTGTGTCCAACAACACATCCCAGCGCAAGCCCCATTCTTTTCCGGGCAAGCAAACGGGGACAGCTTCATAGTGCGCATTCAGCAAAATTAACAAAGTGTCGCCCAGCAACTTGCGCCCCTTCGGGTCCAAAGTGGCAATGGCATCCCCCCCCAAAAACAACCCCAAACAACGTACATAGGGGAGTTGCCAGTCCGAGGGCGCCATCTCCTGCCCGTCTGGACGAAACCAAACCAAGTCCCTAAAACGCGAGTCCTCCAGGGTTGCACCCAAAAAAAAGCTGCGCCGCAAAAGCACCGGCATGCCTTGGCGAATGCGTATGCAACGGCGGGTGAAGTCCAACAACGCCGTCTGCCGCTTGTCCAACTCCCAATCCACCCAGGAAACCTCGTTGTCCTGACAATAGGCGTTGTTGTTGCCCCTCTGCGTCCTCCCCATCTCATCCCCGGCTGTCAGCATGGGCGTCCCTTGAGAAATAAAAAGCGTCGCCAAAAAGTTTCGCTTCTGCTTCTCTCGCAACTCCAACACCTTCTCGTCGTTGGTTTCGCCTTCTATACCGCAATTCCACGAGTGGTTTTCATTGGTGCCGTCCCGGTTCTCCTCGCCGTTTTGCTCGTTGTGCTTGCGTGAGTAACTCACCAAGTCATTCAGCGTAAACCCATCATGGCAGGCAACATAGTTAATGGAGGCCGAAGGCCTTCTCCCTGAGGCGCGAAATAAGTCCGAGGAGCCGGTGAGGCGGTAGCCAATCTCCGCCGCCTGCCGCTCATCCCCCCTCCAAAAACGACGAATGGTTTCACGAAACCTGTCGTTCCACTCCGCCCACTGCAAAGGAAACCCGCCCGTACGGTAGCCGCCAGGGCCCACGTCCCAAGGCTCTGCAATCAACTTCACACGCGACAAAATAGGGTCCTGGTAGACAGCCTGAAAAAACGCCGCATCCGCGTCAAAACCACCCTCCCTCGTACGCCCCATAACGGAGCACAAGTCAAAACGAAACCCATCCACATGCATTTCTGTCACCCAATAGCGCAGAGAGTCCAAAACAAGTTTGAGTACCTGCGGGTGGCTGAGTTTGAGGGTGTTTCCACAACCTGTATAGTTGCGGTAACGGGCACGGCCTCCAGGCTCCAACCAATAGTAGTTTTGGTTGTCCAGGCCCTTAAATGACAGGGAGGGCCCCAGGTGGTTCCCTTCACAACTGTGGTTGTATACCACGTCCAAAATAACTTCGAGTCCCGCCTCGTGCAGGGCCTTCACCATGTCCTTAAACTCGACAACAGCTCGCCCAGGCTCCTTGGAAAAAGCAAAACGCTCATCCGGCGAAAAAAAGGAGAGCGTGTTGTAATTCCAATAATTCATCAGGCCCTTGGTGTCCAAAAAACCTTCGGTACAACCCGCATGCACAGGCTGCAACTGCACAGAGGTAACACCCAACTCCAACAAATGGCGAATGGCCGCAGGGTGTGCCAACCCCAAATAGGTGCCGCGCAACTCGGGGGGAAGTCCCGGGTGGCGCGCCGTGAAACCCTTCACGTGCAACTCATAGAGAATGGTGCGCCGCCAAATAATGTTGGGGCGCGTCTCTCTTCCCCAGTCATAGTGGCTGTCCTCAACCACACAGCGCGGCACAAAACCCGCACTGTCCTCCATGTTCATCTGCAACTCATTGCCCATCGCACCATTCGCATCACAAAGCGGCCCCATATGGTTGACAGCCCCCGCCAAAACCTTCGCATATGGGTCCATCAACAGCTTGTGCGGGTTGAAGCGCAACCCATTCTCAGGCTGCCATGGGCCCCTGGCCCTAAAACCATAGAGGGCTCCAGGTTTCAACCCGGGTATATGGCCGTGCCACACATGGTGCGTCACATCCACCAATGGCAGAGAGCACAATTCTCTCTGGGGGTTTTGCGAGTCAAAGAGACATACGTCAACTCCGCTTGCACCTTCAGACCAAACGGCGAAGTTGACACCTCCACCGTCATAAGTCGCTCCCAGAGGATAACCAACTCCTCGCCAAACTTCAAAGTCTGTACGAGGTTTCTTTTCGGACATGAGCTGTTCCAAACGAACACCGTACTGCTTATGGGGGACTGCTGACTGCTCTTCTCAAAGCTAGGACTTTGCTGACCTGGCTCTCAACAAAGCCCACGCTTTGAAAAACCGCTGACTCAAAAATCAACTCAGGTGCTTGAATGCTTGAGAAACCTCTGTCATGTGAATTTGTTTCTTGTTGCCATAAACCGCCTTGAGTCTGTCATCCAAATTAATGAGACGCTTGTCCTTGGTGTCTTGCAAACCTTGCTCCTTTACATAGTCCCAAATGAGGCTAATAACCTTCGTGCGCGGCAAAGCTTTGCTTCCCACCACCTCCGCCAACTGCGCAGAAGGTTGAAGCTCTACCATAAAAGCAGAATTCGTCCTCACTCTCGCCGCGGCTTTCTTCGCAGCAGGCTTCTTCGCCGCAGCCTTCTTCACAGGCGCTTTCTTCGCGACGGTTTTCTTCGGTGCAGCTTTCTTCGTCTTTTTTGCAACGGGCTTCTTCGGGGCCATTTTGTTTTCCATCTCCTGTTTGGTGTGTCGGCCTGTGTTGCCGCAGGCACGGTGAAACTGCTCTACTCTGAAACTTGTCGAAAGAGAGCCTTCTTCGCCCCCCAGAGTCAACAAATTCTTCTGGGGGGCCCCTCAATAATCATCTTCCCTCCCAAATGTCTCTTATATACGCTCAAAAGCCACCTCTTTCCTCCAAGGAGCCCCCGGCCGTGAATAAACACCCAAAACAAACCCTCCCCCCCTCCGGTAAGGCCGCCTTCTATGACGTGGACGGTACGCTCGTCTCCACCAATGTCGTCCATACCTATGCCTATTATGCCGGCAACCAGGGTAGCCTGCGCGGCATCCTCCGCCGCTCCCTCTCTACCCTCCTCAGCCTCCCCGTCTTCGGCGCCTTGGACGTGCTGGACAGAAAAACCTTTAATGAGTTTTTCTATCGCTATTATAAAGGCTTGTCCGAGGACCGCTTGCACGTCCTGGCCGAGGACTTGTTCCAGGACGTCCTCGAAAAGGCCATTTATCCCCAGGCCGTGGACTTGGTGGAGGAGGCCAGGAGGGTGGGCTGCCGCATCGTCTTTATTACGGGGGCCTTGGACTTCTCCGTCTTGCCGCTGGTGCGCTATTTCGGCGCCGATGACCTGATTGCCAACAAAATGCAGTTTGTAGGCGGAGTTGCCACCGGCAAAGTGATTCCTCCCCTCGTGGAGGGCGCCAACAAGGCCGACGCCATCCGCGACTATTGCGAAAAACACCACCTCGCCCTCAACCAAAGCCACGCTTACTCAGACAGCGCCTCGGACTATGCCATGCTCGCCGCCGTCGGACGGCCTACCGCTGTTAACCCGGATTTGCGTCTTCGGGCGTTGGCGAATGCCTATAACTGGCCTATCCTCTACCTCAAGTGAAACCATGACACCCTTTAAAACACTCCAGCAGCTTTATGACAAAGACTCCCACGTCGTCTTCCAGGAGAAAGGCTCCCCCCCTCGCTTCCTCTTCTCCGGAGAGGACTTGCTCCTCGAAGACTTGCCCGTCGGTACACGCATCATTTTCCCAAGGCCCCCCCTCGAGGGCGTGCCCAACCTCAAAGCCGCCATCCGCTGGGCCATTAATAACCCACTGGAAATGGAGCCCCTCCACGCCCTCCTCCGCCCCGGTATGCAAGTCACCGTCGCCATCGACGACATCTCCATGCCCCTGCCCCCTATGGCTACTCCGGACGTCCGGCAAAGCATCCTCGAGGTTGTCCTCGAGTTGCTCGCGGACTCGGGCGTCGACGACGTCCACCTCGTCATCGCCAACGCCTTGCACCGGCGTATGACGGAAGCCGAAATGAAACGCATGGTGGGGACAAAAATTTTCAACGCCTTCTTCCCAGAGCGCTATTATAACCATGACGCCGAAGACAAGGACGGTATGCTGGACATCGGCCAGACAGAGCTCGGTGAGCACGTCGTCATCAACCGACGCGCCGCCGAAAGCGACTTGCTCATTTATGTCAACCTTAACTTCGTCCCTATGAATGGCGGCCATAAGTCCGTCGCCACAGGCTTGGCCGGCTACCAAAGTATCCGCCACCACCACAACCCCCATACGCTCCAGTCCACCGAAAGCTATATGGAGCCCTCCCGCTCCACCTTGCATACCACCATTAACCGCATCGGCCGCTTCATTGACTCCAAACTCAAAGTCTTCCACATTGAGTCCACCCTCAACAGCCGCATGTTTAATAGCCAACTCAGCTTCCTCACCAAAAAAGAAGAGCATTGGGAAGAATTCGACAGAATTAAATTCAAGGCCATGCAGGCCCTCCTCAAACGCTCCCCCAAACCCCTTAAACGCAAAATCTTTCAAAACATCCCCGCACCCTATGAGGTGATTGGTGTCTTCGCCGGCAAAACGGAGCCCACCCATGAGCGCATCCTCGAGTTGTGCCGCCGACAGTATACCGTCCCCGTCAAAGGACAGTCGGACATTGTCATTATGGGCATCCCCTATGTCTGCCCCTATAGCGTTAACTCCGTCCTCAACCCCATCCTCGTCCAAGTCATGGCCCAAGGCTACCTCTTTAACCTCAACCGCGGTATACCCCTGCTTAAAAAGGGCGGCATCCTCATTATTACGCACCCGCTCAACGACGAGTTTGACCCCGTCCAACACCCCAGCTACCTCGAGTTCTTCCACCGCCTCCTCCCTGAAACCCGCGACGCCCACATCCTCGCCCATAAATATGAAAAAGAATTCGCCGAAAACCCAAGCTATATCCACCTCTACCGCAAGGGCAATGCCTATCACGGCGTGCACCCCTTCTATATGTGGTATTGGGGAGAGCATGGACGCGCACATATGAGCCGCATTATTTGTGCCGGCGCCGAAAACAACCACGTCCCCAAAATACTCGGGTGGGACAGGACGGATACCCTCGCAGAGGCCATTGAGGAAGCACTCGGTACCCTCGGAAGAAGCGCCAGCATTAGCCTCGTCCACCTCCCCCCTACACTTCAACTGGACGTGAAGCTTTGAAGCCTCTATTCCTAAAGAAGCTGCCTCACTCGGCTCAAAGGAGTTAGTGCCCGTTGAATGAGATGTTGAATACTTTGGAAAACATTGTCAACCTGCTGGACGACATTCTCGACGTCCTCAAGGACAACGTCTCCCTCGTGTTGGAAATGGCCCACGAGGACGAAAACCTCAGCCAAATACCCCAGAGCAGCTTGGCCATCCTCAAGGAAATGACGCTGGTATTGGAGGAGTTACCCTGGGTGCTCTCCGAGGTGGGCTTGTCCATCGCTACCACTTCCCCCCCCCGGCCCCCTCCTGGCCCCAGCTGACTCCTTGCCCCCTATATCCCCCCCTCACTCCCTCTCTTCTCCACCCCCTGGGG
>WQTM01000102.1 GCA_009786315.1 Pseudomonadota bacterium
CCACTTGCGCCACCCCACCCCACCCCACCCCATGCCTGCAATACACCCCACCCCTGTGCGGATACCCCACCACCCCATGTTGAGTGGGCTGTCCAACAAAGGCTCCAACGCGGGGGCCAGGGGGCAACTCTGGGGGTGGGAGCCCTCCTCCGGGCGCTTCTTCTCTATCCACCTTGTTCTTCTTCTACGCCCTCTGCCTCTTCTACGCCCTCCACCTCGCCACCCCCAGGGGCCCCCCTATGAAACGTACCGGCACTGCCCAACGTACCACTCAAGAAACCTCCCTTCAGGCCAGTTGGACGTTGGAGGGTGGAGACATTCTCCTCCAAGTGGGCCTTCCCTTTTTCGAGCACCTCCTGCACGCCATGGCCAAGCATGGCCGCATGGGCCTTCAACTTTCGGGCAAGGGGGACATTGAGGTTGACAGTCACCACACCATAGAGGACGTCGGCATTGTCCTTGGGCAAGCCTTGGACAAGGCCCTTGGGGAGCGTCGCGGCATAGAGCGTATGGGCCACAGTTATGCCCCCATGGACGAGGCCCTCGCGCGTGTTTGTGTGGACTTAGGTGGGCGGGCTTTTGTCCAATGGAGTGGGGAGGTGGAGGGCACCTATAGGCCCACCATTGAGTTGTCCGTACTCAAAGGGTTTTTGTGGGCCCTGGCGGGTGCGGCCAAAGCCAACATTCATGTGGACGTTATTCGTGGACAAGACTACCACCACGTGGTTGAAGCCGTCTTCAAAGCTTTGGGGCGTGCCTTGAGAGAGGCCACCCAACCCGACGGTACTCAAAACCTGCCCTCCACCAAAGGTGTGCTGGGCTGAAAGGAAGCCATGAAAGCCATTCCCGCCATTGACTTGCTTGAGGGCAAGGCTGTGCGCCTTTTCCAGGGCAAACGCGACAAGGCCGAGGTTGTCGGCGTCCCTTTGGACTTGGCCAAACGCTTTGCTGACGAAGGCGCCGACTTGTTGCACGTCGTCGACTTAAGCGGCGCTTTTGCCGAAAAGCCCTTCCACCTGAAGCTGGCGGCGCAGCTGGCCAAAATTCTACCCATACAAATCGGCGGTGGCGTCCGTACGCGTGAAGACATTGAGGCCTTTCGCGACACCGGTTGTCGCTGGGTGATTGTGGGCACAATTGCCACCAGCAACCTGAAGGACTTGGCGCTCCTAGGGCTGGAGGACTTGGTGGTGGCGGTGGACATTAAGGGCGGCAAAGTCGCCATAAAAGCCTGGCAAGAAGCTTCGGCTTTGGAGCCTGTGCCCTTTGTGCAGCAACTGCTGGCACTCGGCGTCAAACGCATTCTTTGCACCACCGTTGAAAGGGACGGCACCTTGCAGGGGCCTGATTTGGCTACTTTAGGTGATATTGCCCCCCTCGGCATCCCCACCATCGCCTCCGGTGGCATTTCCAAATTGGAAGACTTGTTGCAACTGTCTCAAATTCACGGCATTGAAAGCGCCGTGGTAGGCAAAGCCCTCTATTCGGGGGCCTTCACCTATGCCCAAGCCAGAAAGGTTCTCCTATGAAACTCAGACAAGTGATTCCCTGCCTCGACATTAACAACGGACGCGTCGTCAAAGGCATCCGCTTTGAAGATTTGCGCGATGCGGGAGACCCCATTGCCCAAGCCCAAACCTATGAAATGTGGGGGGCGGATGCTTTGGCGATGTTGGACATTACGGCCACGGTTGAAAACCGAGCCCCCTTCGTCCACCTCGTGGCCCAAGTCAGCAAAACCATCCAAATTCCCATTGTGGTGGGTGGCGGCATTCGCAACGAAGAAGACGTTCGCGCATTGCTTGACGCTGGCGCCAGCCAAGTCTCCCTCGGCTCCTCCGCCGTCAACACTCCAAAACTCCTGGAGTCCCTGGCCAAAAAGCACGGCAGCGAGTGCATTATGGTGGCGGTGGATGCCGGCTATGACGCAGAAGGTGTTGCACGTGTCCATACGCATGGCGGCAAAAAAGCCACGCCGTTGGAGGTGGTGGAGTGGTGCAAGGAGGTTGAAAAGTTGGGTGTTGGCGAAATTCTCCTCACCAGCATTGACAAGGACGGCACGCAGTTGGGTTTTGACATTCCGTTGTTGGAGCGTGTTTGCAAAAGCACCTCTTTGCCCGTCATTGCCAGCGGCGGCGCCGGGAAAGTGGAGCACTTTGTTGAAGCTTTCAAAGCTGGGGCACAAAGTGTCCTTGCCGCCTCGCTGTTTCACTTCCGCACGCTCAGCATTGAGGGCGTCAAAGCGGCTTGTGAGCAGGCTGGTTTTGCCATGCAGCAGAAAACCCCAAAACCGTGAAAGTGCCCAACCTACGTTTTGACGAGAATGGTTTGGCTCCCGCCGTCATTCAGCACGCCCTCACAGGGGAGGTGTTGATGGTGGCCTATATGAATGCCCAAAGCCTTCAAAAAACTGTTGAAACGGGCCGCACCTGGTTTTTCAGCCGTAGCCGCAAGCAACTGTGGAACAAGGGCGAAAGCTCCGGCCACTTTCAGGAAGTGGTTTCCATGGAGGCCGACTGTGACAGCGACACTTTGTTGGTGCGCGTATTGCCGCACGGCCCCGCCTGCCACAACCTGACACGCAGTTGTTTTCCGAATTCAGCCCCCAGCCTCCTGGCGTTGGACGACGTTTTGGCCCAGCGTATGGCGGAGGGGGTGGCTTCGGGCTATACACATAAGCTGCTGGCCGACGAAAACCTGCGCCTCAAAAAGCTGGGAGAAGAGACGGTGGAGCTTGTCATGGCACTGGTACAAAAAGACAAAGCCCGCGCTATTGAGGAGGCGGGTGACGTCCTCTACCACCTCCTGGTGGCTTTGCGCGCTGCCGGCGCCAATTTGGAAACCCTGTTGGCCGCCCTCGCCGCCCGGGCCAAGCCCAAAAGCTGAAAACCCGCCTGCCCAAAATTCAAACAAAGGCGCCGCCCAAAGCCGAGGAGAGGGGGCCACCCTCCTTGTGGGTGTTTTTTTGCCCGAAAGTTTGGACAAAGCGCAGCGGGTTTTCCCTCACGCTCAGGCAAGTGAATTTTTAAACAAAAAAAGCAGGCCCGGTGAAAACCGAGCCTGCTTTTTTTGCACAAAGCAACTTGCCTTAGCTTAGTCGGAAACGCACGCGCACGTCCTCAGGTTGGAGACGAAATGCATCCCCGCTGGGCATCCGTAGGTTGCAGGACAGACACAAGCGTCGGTTGAAAGCTCGCACGAGCGCAAGTCCCTGCAATAGCCAACTGCGTTGGGGTCAAAATGGACGTCATATTGACATGGCAACTGGGTTCTCTCTGTGGCCTCCCATGCGCGATAGGAAATGGCCACGTGGCTTCCGTTCTCTGGGCGGCAATTCCCAAAGAATGTGACGCTCTGCGCAACGCCGTTATAGTCAAAGCCATGTTGTCGGCTGCGTGGCACTTGGTTTCCGTTGCACTGAGGCGCCGCTGGGTTTTGGTTTCCCGGCCTCTCAATGGCCACACGTAACGAGGCACCAATGAGCGGTTTTTGAGTTTGCAAACCTCCTCTGCCGATGACTCTTTCCACAATCATCTCCATGGTGCGTGGAATATTGGCCAAATCCACGATGGACGACAAAACGCCACCTGTTGCTTGCACAACATTTTGGATACGTGTGGGGACTACATTGGGGACAGTAGAGTCACCACAATTTTGCCCTGCCGGACAATAAATGGCATTTACCTCGACGGGGCGAATGGCGGGCACAGGTTGAGGGTTGCTCAGGTGTGGATAGACGGCACTCACCGTCCTCTGCACCGTGTTTTGCCCTTGGAAGAATTCGATGAAATGCTCAATTTCCTCCCAATATAAGGGCTCCAAAACGGACCAAGTCGCCGAGCTCGTTTGGTCCTCTGCGTCGGAGAGTATAACCAAGACAACTTCGGAATCATTTCGAAGCCGAATGCGAGCGTTCGCCTGGGCGTCGCTCATGTCAACAAGCGCCATACGTGCAGCCCCCAACACACCTTCATCGGTATAACCGTCAAGACCCACCCAGCAACCACCGTTCGAGCCAACACCATCTCCGGTGCCGGAACAGGTCGGCTCATCGCCAGTCCAGCCAGCTCTTGCGTTGCTGGGGCTGCATACACAACCCACCGACGCAGCATATGCTGCCGTGCAAACTGGAGCAAGGGTGCCTGTGTTTGCATAACACTGGCTATTTCGGGTCAACCAGGATTGGAAGACGTGAACATCGTTCGTAAAACCACGAATAACGCGTCGGTTGTTGAGAAGGGTAGGAGTCGGCAGGTGATAGGAGGACGTTACCAAGGCCACACGCCAGTCCAAGTTGCTGTTGTTCAAGGCGTTGGCCATGGCTGTTCCAGCCTCGGCCAGACGGTTTTGTGAAGAAGCCATGGAGCTAGAGTCATCCACGACAAAGAGGAAATCCACGGCTTGACGAATGGCCACAGAGCGCTCGCACTGCACAACAGTTCGGTCAAAATAACGTGCCAAGGCGGCGCCACCAACCACGTCATTCAAACCGAAGAAAGCAGGAGTTCCATTCACATTGTCATTGTCAAGCGCAGCCGCCATCACCACAATGACTTCGCCATTGCCACGAAGCACATATTGGGCACGGACATGCTGCGTGGTTCCACTGGCACCACCCGGTGTTAAACTGCCTGTTCCTGCGCCCAGGAGCGTGGTGGCGATGGCGTTGATGCGGGCTGACGGACTCATGTTGCCCGAAAGCGTGAACATGACATCCAAGGCATTCATTGCTGCCGAAGGCGCATCCCAAGAGCCGAAACGGCCTATGGTTGCAGAGCCACCCAGACTGGCCGCTTGACTTTGGGCCAGGGTTTCCAATGCACCTATGTTGGCCACAGGGGTACCCACGTGGCGCCAAGTTACAAAGGCAACATTCCTGGCCAAATCAACGCCCATGAGGCCACTGGTGTTGCCTCGCTGAATGTCGATATAGTTGTTGGCAAAACCCATGGGCAAACCCAGTGCCAGCTGTGCCGCCAAATTCCGTCGAATGTCAACCGGAACCAAGTTGGCCTCAGAGCAAGCAGCCGCCACCACGGGGTCAACAATGTCGAACACATTCGGGTTGGTTTCTCCCAAGCCTAGCTCAAAACGACCATTTTGGTTCGCGTCCTCAACTCCGTCCAGCATACCATCTCCGTCCGAGTCGGGGTTGAGAGGGTCGGTCGGGTTATTGGGGGGATCAGACAATTGAGGGAAGGCGTTTGCACACAACGGATCTGGCGAGAACTGACGTCCCATTTCAATTCCGTCCAAAATACCGTCATCGTCGGTGTCGGGGTTGTTGGGGTCGGTCCCTATTGCCTCTTCTTCACCATCCAGTAGCCCATCGCAGTCGGTATCCGCGAGCAAGGGGTTCGTCTTGTTTGTCGGGTTTTGAGGCAATTGGGCATAAATATCTGCGCAGAGCGGGTCTCTCAAAGGACGGCCACCATATGCAACTTCAACTCCGTCCCAAATACCGTCACCGTCGGTGTCGGGGTTGAGGGGGTCTGTCCCTCTCAATATCTCATCCCAATCCTCAAGCCCATCACAGTCCATGTCCCTGTCGTCGTCAGCGTCGTTGGGAACTCGGCACATGCCATTCAAACAGACTCCAGGGAGGAGGCAGGGGGTGGCTAAGTCACAGTCGGCATACCCCGGCATTTGGCAGCTGCCATTGGCACAGGACTCTTCAGGCAGGCAGGCAGGGTTGCACCCACCAGGGGTCTCTATTTGGCAGACGCCAGCCACGCAGATTCTCCCAGAAGGACAATCGTTGTCATGCTCACACGCAATGGGCCCTCGGCAAACGCCACCAATGCAGGACTCTCCAGC
>WQTM01000103.1 GCA_009786315.1 Pseudomonadota bacterium
GTCTTCATAGAAGTTGGGGGGTGGTGCGGTGGGTGTTTTTTTGGAGACGAAGATGGGGGCGGAGGGTATTGGGGGGTTTTCTTTTGGGGGGCCCATTTGGAAGGGGGGCAAAGTCAAGGCCTCTGGGGAGATGGGGGGCTCTGTCAGGTGGAAGTGGTCAGGCAGGTATTCCTCGGCGACAGGAGGCAGCAACTCCTCGGGGGCGGGTTTGGAGAAGTTGGGTTGGGAGAGGAGTTGGTTAAGGCCCTCGTCCATGAGTTGTTGGCGGTGGTTGCGGGACTTTTCGGTAGAAGGAATCCACTCATTGAGCAAGGAGGCCAACTCTTTATGGGAAGGCAAGACGCCGACAGCGGAGATGATGGCCTGGCGGAATTCCAAGACGGAGGCATAGCGCTCCGTTGCTTTTTTAGCGCAGGCTTTGGAGATAACGGTTTCGAGGGCGCTGGGGGTTTCCGGGGGCATGGGGGGGAGTGGCCGCGTAAGGACGGCCTCGTCGAAATTGGTTTCTGCGACGAAGGGGACCATACCGGTAATAAACTCATAGAGGCACAGGCCCAGGAGATAAACATCGGTTTGAGGAGGGAGGTTGTCGTCTCCGCCAATAATTTGCTCCGGGGAAATATGCCGAAGGCGTCCGCGCAAATGAGGCTCTGCGGGTTTTTTTCGGGCGAAGACTTGGGCGCCATAACCGGAGACGCGGACCAGGCCCGAGAAGGAGAGCATGAGTGTTTCCGGGCGCAAGGCGCCGTGGACCCACGGGGGATTCAGCTGGTGGGCATAGTGGATGCCTTCGGCAGCGTCGCAAATAATGCGTGCAGCGATGGAGGCAGGGAAAGACTTTCCGGCGTCGAGGAAGCGTTGCAGAGGCTCCCCATCCACATAGTCGACGACCCGCGCCAGGCGTCCATCCAACTCATAGACGCCGCGTACTTTGAGGATGTTGGGATGTTTTAATATAGAAGCGGCCTGGGCTTCTTGTTTGACTTGTTCAAGGGAGCTGTCATTCGGACTATTTGGGAACCAGACGACAACCACAGGCTCCACTTCATTGTCGCTGGAGATTTCAAGTCCGAGGAAAGCCTGTGAGACTCCGCCGGGATAAATGGGACCGAGCAGGTGAAAAGTTGCCATAATATTATGCCAAGAGGACAAACATAACCAGACGAATGCGAGGCGGTGCGCTCAGCGCTCCTCCAGCTGGTGAATATACTGTTTATATGGGCTGATGCCAAGGGGAGGGCGATGGGTGATACCTTTCTTTTTTCATTTATAGCGAACTTTTCCCAAAGTATTTTTCTTTTTTGGAAGGAGGTTGTTTGTTTGTGGCAAGAACAGGCTTAGAGCGACATGCAAAAAAAGGTTGAGCTTCTCATTTGTCCACGCTGGCTTTTGCCGATAATACCGGCAGGTGTTATATTGGAGGGCTACGCGTTGGTGGTGGACGGTGGACATATTGTAGCGGTGCTACCGGCCCGCGAAGCGCGAGAGAAGTTTGTTGCGCGTGAGACGGAAGTGTTGGGGACGCATTTGCTGATGCCGGGGCTTGTTAACTTGCATTGCCATGCGGCGATGACGCTTATGCGAGGAATAGCCGACGACTTGCCGTTGATGAGTTGGTTAGGAGAGCACATATGGCCTGCGGAGGCGAAACATGTTTCCCGGCGTTTTGTCTACGACGGAACGTTGATGGCGTGCGCTCAAATGCTGGCTGGTGGCACAACCTGCTTCAACGACATGTATTTTTTTCCTGAAGCGGTGGCGGAGGCGGCGAGGGTTTTGGGGATGAGGGTGGTGCTTGGGTTGACAGTACTCGAATTTTCCGGGGCCTATGCAAAAAACGCTGACGAATACCTTTCCAAGGGGCTGGCGGCCTACAAAGCCTTGCAGGGCGCCCCGCGGCTTTCTTTTTGTCTCTCGCCGCACGCACCCTATTCCGTCTCCAACCGCAGTTTTGAGCGGCTTGTGGTGTTGGCCAGAGAGCTTCAGCTGCCACTGCACATTCATATACATGAGACCCGCGAGGAAATTGCCCAAAGCCTGAAGGAGCATGGCATGCGTCCGTTGGAGCGCTTGCGTCGCCTTGGTGTGTTGGGGACGAAGTTGATTGCCGTGCACGCTGTGCACTTAGAGCCGCAGGAAATAGCACAGTTAGCGGCCTACGGTGTTTCGGTTGCGCATTGCCCGACTTCCAACCTCAAGCACGGCAGTGGCATTGCCCCGCTGGTGTCCTTGCTGGAAGCCGGTGTTAATGTCGGTTTGGGAACCGACGGTGCAGCCAGCAACAGCCGTTTTAGCTTGTTTGAAGAAATGCGGTTGGCGGCGCTGCTCGCCAAGGGCAATGCCGAGAAGGCTTGTGTCGTCAACGCACATTGTGCGTTGGCAATGGCAACCATGGGTGGGGCACGTGCGCTTGGGCTGGGGGATGAAATTGGCTCGCTTGAAGAGGGCAAGGGGGCGGATTTGTGTGCGGTGGACTTTGGCGCCTTAGGGCTGTCACCTTGTTATAACCCTGTTTCCCACCTGGTATATGCGACGAGCGGAAACGAAGTCAGCCATGTATGGGTAGCCGGACAGCCGCGCCTTAAAAACCATCAACTCATAGGTGTTGACACAGAGGCACTCAAGGCCCTGGCGGAGGGGTGGCGGAGGGAGATTTCGCTCTGATTTTAGGGGAGTTTATTGAAATATTTCTATAGCTTCCTCAAGTGTTGAAGGGGGAGGGCGCAAGCCGAGGCAACGGAGGCGGGTTGCGCAAGCCCTTTGGGCGTCGTTTGGATTTTGTTGCAGCAGAAATGTGGGCAGTGTAGCGAATGTAGTGGAGTTGTTGAGTATTTCCCAGAGGGGGGGCCAGGATTCGACGGGGAGTTTGTCCATATTCAGCAAGGCTCCGCTGAGTGGATGGTTTTGTATTATTTTCCAGCATTCCACCCAATCCGCCGCCCAGACGGCATGGATGCCCAGGGTTTGGAGCCAATGCAGATATGGGTTTCGGGCTTGTTGTCCTGCGTCATATATGAGCCAAAGAGGGGAGGAATGAGGAAGGGGGGGGGGCAGAAAGCAGGAGAGCATTTCAAGGAAGGCGTGGCTGAGGTTTTGGGTTTGGAGGAAGTCTTGTTTGTCAATAGCGTCTTCTATGGTTTTAGCTGTTTTGGAGAGGGCCATAAAGCCATAGCTACCGGAGCTTCCGGCCAAGCGATGGATGATGACGCGCAGTTTTGAGAGGATTTCTTTGGAATGGGGGCATTCGCGCAATTGGGAGAGGAGGGCGTGGAGTTGGAGGCGCACGTCATATAGCGTATGGCGAAACTCTGCAAAAATGGTGAGCAGGGGTTGTTGGTTTTCCGCATTCAAGTCCGCGATGGATTTTTGGAAGCGGTGAAGCTCTATGTCGCAGAAGAGTTGTTTGGCCACGGCAAGCGCATCTGTTTCTCTAGGCAACAAGCGTACATTGGTTTCTGCCAGTTTTTTGAAAGGGATGGGAGGGGGGAAGGCCTCTGGGAGCAGCAAGGCTGGAGTCAGAGGGTGGTCCGAGTCCATCCATTTTTGAGCCTGAGAGGTTTCCAAAAAGAGGAGGGCCTCTGGGGTTTGTTGAAGGAGGGTTGTTGGTAGCTCTTGCATTTTTCGGACAAAAAAGGTCTCAATGGCATATTCACCCAACAGTTTTTCTAGAAGTGAGCAGGAAGCGGTTTTTTCTCCGATGATAAGCAGCTTGTCAGGCATAATAATATTTTCAGCATACCGGTTATGAAGAGAGGAGAGGAAACATTGTCAGAGGCAAATATACCCTCTTTATTGGTTATTGATGACGATAAAGATGTTCGAAAGATAGTGGACCTCACGCTCACGCGCCTAGGGGGGTTTCATGTTGTAGCCGTAGAGGGGGGAGAAGAAGCGTTGGAAGTGATTCAAAAGAGGCGGTTTGAGGCCGTCATTTTGGATATGTGCATGCCAGCGATGGATGGGGAAATGACGTTGCGTGCGTTGCACCGGCTGCCGAACATGAAAGAAGTCCCCGTTATTCTTTTGACGGCCCAGGCTTCTTCTCGGTTGCCGAAAAATTTGGAGTCATGGGGTGTGAAATGTATTCTTGAAAAACCCTTCAACCCCCTTGAGCTTAACCGCCACATAAAGGAAATTCTCACCAAGGAATGAAATGGAGCGAACAACAAAGCCTCCCAATGAAGCCAGTCGACTGCGCTCCATGGAGCGTCTTTTGCCTGCCGATTTTTTTCCACGAAATTTGCTTCAGAAAACTCTGAAAATGACATGCAAGCTGACGGGGTTTCCGATGGCTGCTGTTTCCGTTGTTGGAGAGAACAAGCAGCGTTTTGTTGCGGCCATAGGGATTGCCGAATGCGAGTTTGAGAGGGAAAATTCTGTTTGCGCGAAGGCCATTTTGAATACGCAACCCACACTCATTCCGGATTTGAGTGTGGACGTGCGCTATGCCCAGTTGACGTTTACGAAGGCCACGAAAATGAAGGCCTATGCGGGCATTCCACTTCGAACGAAACAAGGCGAGGCCATTGGAATGCTTTGTCTGTTGGACTTGCAACCTCGGTTGTTGCCGCCGCATTTGGTTTTGGCGCTTTCCAATATGGTGGAAATATTGATGGAGGCGCTGGAAGACAGGCTATACGCGAGAGCGCCGGTGAGCTCCACGGAGGATGATTCTTTTTTGTTGGCCGTATTGAATTCTCTGACGGATGTTGTTTTGACGGTGGACGCTTCCGGGGCGATTTCGAGTGCAAACCATACGGTTGAGAAGCTGTTTGGGATTGATTGTACTCAAGTTATTGGACAACCCATTACGCGGTTTTTGCCGAATTTGTTTTCTGGAGGAGCCAGCAGCATTCATGACCCCTATGCGACTTCCAATTTACTCGCCATTCTCGAAACGATGGAGATGACGGCGAAGAAGGCCTCAGGAGAGTTGATAACAGTGGACGTCCGTGCAGGACGGTTGTTGCGGCGAGGCACAAGGACTTTCACCCTAATGGTGAGGGATGCTTCAGAACGCAAGCGCATTGAGAAGATGAAGGACGAATTTATTGCCACCATTTCACATGAGTTACGCACCCCATTAACGGTACTGCGTGGGGCGCTTACCTTGTTTGATGCAGGCTTGCCCGAAGCGGAGATGAAGGAGTTGTTGGGCATTGCCCAAGAGAATACAGATCGCCTCGTGCGCCTAGTAAACGACATTCTCGAGATTGAGCGTTTGGAGACAGGCCACATTCAGCTGCGGCCAAAGTTGGAGCCTGTTGCCAAGTTGGTGGAAGGCATTCTCATTTTGCTGCGTCCGATGGCGACGGCCCGAAAGGTGAAGTTGTTGGCGCAACATGCGATTGAGGGTATTTCTGTTTGGTGTGACAAAGACAGGATTGTCCAAACGCTGACGAATTTGGTTGCCAACGCCATTAGTTTTGCTCCCCCGGACAGCGCGGTATGTGTGAGCACCGCGTTGACATTGAAGGCCGACTTGCGTTTTGAAGTTGCAGACAAAGGCCCAGGCATTGCGTCGGAGCAGATTGGAAAATTGTTTCAACGCTTTTCCCAGTTGGGCAACCGGAATGCCAAAACCGGCGGGGGGGCGGGGTTGGGGTTGGCCATAGCGAGGGCCATAGTAGAGTTGCATGGAGGGCGCATAGGCGTCGAAAGCGCTCCAGGAGAGGGGAGCCATTTTTGGTTTGAATTGCCTGGCCCCTTGAGTTTTGCTTGAATATGTTTGCGAGCCAAAGCCAGCGCTTGGAGACTATGGACGCTCCTGTGGACGCAGCAGAGTGGGTTTGTGAAGTGGTGAGGCTGGCGCAGTCCGGCGAAGGCATTGCCCTATGGGACGGCCGGGCTTTGTTTATACCCGGTGCTTTCCCCAAAGAGCGCGTGTTGGCCAAAAAGACGGCCCACCCGCAACGCGCCGAGCTTTTGAAAATACTCGAAGCCTCCCCGGAGCGCCGCCCCCCCCCCTGCCCACACC
>WQTM01000104.1 GCA_009786315.1 Pseudomonadota bacterium
GACAATTGCGCATTTTAAAGCCATGCGTGGCCAAAACTACAAACATGTTTTTTTCTTGGACATGACGGACAAAGCTTTTACGCCTTCCACAAAGCATGCGCTGACTCCCGAGGCACTCCAGCCCCTGGTGAATGCAAACAGTGGACGGCTTTTTTTCAGAACGCAGAGGGGAGAAAGCCTCCACAAACTCCCCGAAGACATTGTTTTGGGGCGGCGAAGTTTTGCACAGGCCGTTGTTTGTGCGACACAAAAGTTGTATTTTTCCTATTCCCTTGCGAAGCATAACGGCAGAGACGTTGTGCCTTCGGTGTTTTGGCAAGAGGCCTTGCGTATTTCCAAACAAACAGCCCCCCCCCCTGTCCAGACAAGCCGATTTTCCCAACAGTTGGACGAATGCATGACGGATGCTGACTTCCGTGGACATGTGGCCCAAAAAATTCGACGAAGCCTCTATGAATTGGAGCCAACAACGCCATGGGTTGAAATGCCGCTTGAGCAAGAGGGTTGGCTTGCAGAACTTTTGGAAAAAAGCAAAGCAGAGCGAGAACGTTTTTATTTCCAACGCGACAGGACACAAGAGGCGGGGGCCCATACGGGGAAGGTGTTGAGCCCCAAAACAGAAAAACACTTGGAGGCCCTCACCCAGCTTCCCTGGAACGCCTATGCTTTGGGGAAGTTGGGGGGGTGTGCCTATGCTTTTTTCATAGAGCACCTCCTAAAGGGAGAGGTTTTGGAGGATTTCAGAGCAGAGGCAGGGCCCAAAGCCAAGGGGATTTTGCTGCACCGTTGTTTGGCTTTGCTTGGAGAGGAGGGGGGCCTGCTGGGCCTATGGAAAGCGAGAGGGGAGAGGGGAAGTGAAGCCCGCCTACGCAAGAAGGCAGCGGAACTTGTGCAAGCAGCCCAAAAGGCGATGGAGCCCTCCCACCGTTTGCTGCACCCGGACTTATGGGCCTTATGTTGCGAGCAAGCGGAGGAGGAACTTTTTGAGCTTTTCAACTCCGCAAGCCTCTTCCCCTTTGGCGCCCCCTCCCAAACGCTTACGGAGTGGCGTTTTGAAGAGGCGACACATTTGGAAAGCAGCGGCGGTTTGGCTGTGCCGGCGCTCCATTTGACAGGCCGGTTGGATCGCCTGGACATTTTCGACGACAACTCCGTTGGCATTATTGACTACAAGCTGAGCAAGCGTGCCAGCAAAAACAAATACCGTGAAAGTTTGCTGCGCGAAGACTTTCAGTTGCTGCTTTACCTATTCATTTTGAGAAAAAAGGGGCACAACGCACACCGCGCCTCCTGGGTATTTATGCGCGAGAAGGCGCATTTTCTCCTCGAAGAGTTGCTAACCCGAGAAATGTTGGATGAAATATTGGAACAGGACTTGGCGACGCGCATTTCCCTGAAAGAGAAAGGGAAGCCGAACCTACTCAACCGCATAGAAGAATTGCTTTCCAAAGTGAAGGAAGGAAATTTTACGCCCAAACCCATAGACTGCAACCATTGCCCATACAAGAGGGCCTGCCGTCTGGTTGAGAGGGTGGCCACAGAGGTGGAGGTGGAGGGGTGAGCACACAAGAGGGGTTGTTTTCTCCGGCATTGGCGAAGTTGCTTCGCTTGGACTCCAATTTGGCATTGATGGCGAGTGCGGGCACCGGCAAAACCTACAACCTCATAAGCCTATGCCTTCACCTGTTGGCTGGAGCACGCAAACGAGGCCGCGTGCAACCCTCCAAACTCTGCCTTGTGACGTTTACGGACAAGGCCACAAAGGAGATGCAGCACCGCCTGGAGGGGCGGCTGAAGGCCTTGTGCGAAGGAGAAACGAAGGAGCCTGAGCTGGAGCACTCCCTGGAAGAACTGGGGTTGCCTTTCCCCTCTTTGGGCGAGTGGAAAAAAATATACGCACATTTGCCCTCCATGCAAATAGGAACTTTCCACAACCTTTGCCTCAAGCTGATTCAACTCACCACAAACGCCTCGTTGAGGGCCGAATTGTTGAATGAAGTGGAAGCCACCGCCTTGTTGGAACATTGCGTCTCTCAAACTTTGTTGAGTGCCCTAGAAAGCAAGCACTCTGCAGCACGCCAGTGGGTGAAGGAGGTGGGGTTTGGGAGCTTCTCCCGCCGCCAAGGCGTCGTATATGGCTTCGCAAAAACACTGGCCTCTTTGCGCGAAGAAGGGTTTTGTGCAAAGCAGTTGCGCCTGAATTCCCCGGAAGTTGTCCAACAAAAATTTCAGTTTGAGTTTCAGAAACTCTCTGCATGCACGGAAGCATTGTTGTTGCTTTCAGGCCAAAAGGAGAACCAGAAAAAAGCCATTGGCCGACTCAGAGGGGAGTTGTTGGAGACAGCCGAAAAATTACACCTCCTCGCTTTGGGCAATGCGGACACTTTGGTTTTATTGAGGGAGGCAAACGAGCGCTTTCGAAACTCCCGCAGCGCGGACATTCAACCCCTCAAACAAACCCTCAAAACACTCGAGTCCATTTATTGGGAGCAACAACTCCTTCCCATAGAGGAATTGGCCATTGAGTTGTTGGGGCAAGCAGAGTTTCGGTTTGAGCAAGAGTTATACTCAAAAAACAAAGTGGACTTCACCTCCTTATTAATTCGCTCCAGAGACGGGTTGAGAGATTTTCCCCAGCAACGTTTGGCTGCGCAGCGCCAATGGCAGGCGTTGTTGGTGGATGAGTTTCAGGACTGCAACCAACTCCAGTTGGAGTTGACGCTTTTGCTTTCAGAGAGGAGAGATGAAGTCCGCACGTTGGCCCCGCAGGAGGACTGGACACAAACATTGCCTTTGGAGCCGGGATTTTTCTGCGTTGTTGGAGACGCCAAACAGTCCATTTATGAATTCCGCGGAGCCGACGTGGGTGTTTTTTCCACACTGGCCAACAAACTCAAAAACGAGGGGGGAGAAGTTGGCTTTTTGAAAAACTCATTTAGGACGCAGGAGAGCCTCCTTCACTTTTTCAACGCATTTTTCCCCAAGCTGTTTGCACCCGTTGCCGACAGCCGCGACTTTGAAGTGCACTATAAAAACGAGGCAGACAAGCTGATGCCAACGAGGCCGGCTTGCACAGGGGGCCCCGCGGTTATTTGCCTGGAGGACTCGACACTCGACGAAGTTTCTCTGGAACAATGGCGCTTGAGAGACGCGGAGGCCATAGCAAAGGGCCTGAGTGAAATTTTCCAAAGAGAGCCATTGAAATACTCAAGTGTTGCCGTTTTGTTTCGGCGGCTCCAATATGCCCCCCTCTATTTGGAAGCCCTCCGAAAAGCCAACATTCCAGCCAAAATAATTCAAGGAACGGGTTTTTTTGGCGCACAGGAAGTTTTGGACATGCTCGGTTTTTTGACATGGCTTGAAGACGGGAGTGACTTTGTCTCCCAACTGGCCACACTCCGCTCCCCTTGGCTAGGGCTGAGTGATGAGACTTTGTTGTTGAAAAGCCTTTGGGAGGGCACGGAGAAAAACATAGGGCCACCAGAGGAAGAAGGCGAGGAGGAGGAGGTAGCCGAGGGAGCAGGCGTGGACCCATTCAAAACCCGTGGAGAAAGGGAGCGCTACCAAAAGTTTTTCAGCCTATTCGCCTGGCTGAAAAAGGAGAAACACAGGCTGGGCGTTTGGGACATTTTGCGCACCGCAATGGACGCGACGGATTTTTGCCAAACGTTGGCAAGTTTTGAAAACGGGGAACAAGCCCTAGCGAACATAGACAAGTTTTTGGAGATGGCTTTTGAGCACGACGCCAAGCACCCTGGGGACAATGCCGGGTTTTGCCAAAAAATGTGGCACGCCATTCACTCCGAGCAGCGAGAAATGGCTTTGGAAGTTGCCGACGAGGATTGTGTTTCCCTATGCACGGTGCACCAAGCCAAAGGACTCGAGTGGCCCTGTGTTATATTAGCGGACCTCAACGCCACCGCACCCAACGAGGGGGGGAGTTTGTTATTTGAGAGAAGTTTGGGGTTGGCCGTTTCCACCAAAGCCCTCTCGAGAAAAATAGAAAACGACTCGCAGAAGATGAAGGCCCTGCAAAAAGAATGGCGCCTTCGACGGCAAGCCGAAGCCAAGCGCCTGCTTTATGTCGCCATGACGCGAGCTGGAGACAAGCTTGTGTTGGGCCTGACTTCCTCTCCAAAAAATGAAAGTTGGGCGCACGCTTTCAACGAAATACTCAAGCCTCAGGCCACAGAAGACGCGCCTCAACCGGCTTTGGACGAGGCATTGAAAACCGAGCGCTGGGACATAGCCAACATACCCAAGAGGCCTTTTGCGGCATTGGCAAAAGAGGTTGTGCCGGTTGGCGAAGCAAACGCGAAGGCCATTGCGGACTGGAAAGCCCCCCCTCTGCCGCTCCCCCGAGAGGAAGTGGTTTTCTCCATAACGCAACTACAAGCGTTTGAGCGTTGCCCCCGCCGGTTTTTCCTCCAATACCATTGGGCAATAGACGCAGGCTTTCCAAAACAAATATTTCCACAGGAGAGGGCAAAGGGGAGGATGGGCCCCCGGGAGAGGGGAGAAGTGACCCACCGCCTATTGGAGCATATGCCTTTGGCCTGGCTAGGTGACGACAAAGCCGAGCGGCATTTGCAGGAATTGGCGGAGCGTTTGGGTTTGCCGTGGGAGGCGCAAATATTCCGTTGGCTAAAGGGTTTTGGAGCTTCAGAACTCGGAAAATTGTTTTTGAAAGCGGGGGAACAAGGCTTGCAAAGGGAGCTGCCCTTCATATGGGCCATAGGGGGTGAGGAGGCCCCCCCCCCTGGGGGGGTATTGTTTTTGCGTGGGCAAATAGACGCCCTCATAGAATATGAAGAAAACCGCCACCTCATTGTTGACTACAAAACAGGCACAACCGAAAACCCGAAGGCCCACGCACTCCAGTTGGCCTGCTATTGCGAAGCGGTACGCCGTTGGAAGCCTGGCACGCAACTCCAAGCGGCTGTTGTTTTCCTCGGCGGAGACTCACCCCAGTTGCACCCTTTGGAAGAGGGCGAGTTGGCCGCCTATGACGCTGCATTTTTAAGAAAAACGGCCATGCGCATGTTGGACGCAAGGGCGTCTAATGTTTGGCCAATGCGGGACTCTGAAGAATGCCGGGCCATGCAGTGCCCATATATTTCCTTCTGTTGCTGCCCCTGAATGCGTTATACAGGCGCCATGTCGAACGTCATTGTTATTGGCGCCCAATGGGGCGATGAAGGCAAAGGGAAAATAGTGGACTTGCTTACCGAGGAAGCGCAAGTGGTGGTGCGCTTCCAAGGGGGTGCGAATGCAGGCCACACGCTGGTAATAGGTGGCGAGAAAACCATTTTGCACCTCATTCCCTCCGGCATTATGCACGCGGGAAAAACCTGTGTTATTAGCAACGGGGTGGTGGTGGACCCGGCCATATTGTTGAGGGAAATAGAAGTATTTCGCAAGCAAGGGGTGTTGAAGCGGGCGGGGCAGTTGCTGCTTTCCGAGCGTGCCCACGTTATTTTCCCCTGGCACCACCAAATGGACATGTTGCGGGAGAAGTCCGCCAAGGACAAGGCCATTGGGACGACGGGGAAAGGCATAGGCCCGGCCTATGAAGACAAGGTTGCGCGCCGTGGCATTCGGGTTTTTGAGTTGCTTTCCCGGGAGCGGCTTTTGGCGAAGGTGTTGGAGCGCAAGGAAGAAATAAGGGACGAGCTTGTGCTTTTGGCGAAGAGGGCCCAAAGTCCGCTCCCCGAGTTGGACTTTGAGGAAGTGGTTGAGCGCTATGCTGCATATGGAAAGCAGCTGGCGGAATTTGTTACAGACACCTCTTTGTTTTTGGACGGGCAGCTGCGCCAAAATGCGCGCATTTTGTTTGAAGGGGCGCAGGGGACTTTGTTGGACATAGAGCACGGCACCTACCCCTTTGTGACGAGCTCCGCATGTGTTGCGGGGAATGCGGCCGTAGGCTCCGGTTTGGGGCCTTCGGCCATGGGGCGGGTGGTTGGAATTTCCAAGGCCTATACGACGAGGGTGGGGG
>WQTM01000105.1 GCA_009786315.1 Pseudomonadota bacterium
GGGTTTTGCGCAAGCGCGGGCAAGTGGGGGTGGGGTGCCGGAAGAGGCGGAGCGGGGCCTGGGGGGCTATTCACATACGGTGGCCAGTCGTTTTTCCGTTGCGGTGGATGGGGGGGCCAATTTTGTGGTGAAGAAGTCCCCGGCGAAGGGGGCGCCGTTTTATATAGGGGGGACCGGCTCCTACTGGATAACCGAGTGGGCCCTCATGGGCATACACCTCAACTATGCATTCAACACAGAGCGTTTTATGGCCCTCATTGGGCCGACGTTTAGGACGGACACATGGCCCCTCAGCTTTCATATAAGTTGCAAGGCAGGGTTTGCGCGAGACGGGCAGGAGAAGAAGTCCAGGCTTGCGGTTGCCCCGCAATTTGGGATGGACATATTGCTGGTGGAGCATTTAATAATAGGGCTGTTGGGGGCCTGGGACTTACCCACAGGGAAGGGGAGGATGCCCTCTCAGGTGCGCCTGGGCCTCAACCTTGGGTGGCGTTTCTAACGAAAATTAAACCAAGACGGGTGGCCCTGCATATACTAAGTCTGTTTTAACCAATACCCCGGGGCTTGCATTTCAACCCTCCAGGGCATGTTTTGTTTAAAAGAATGCTTTGTTTAAAGGAGTTGCGTGGATGAGAAAATTTCTATTGTTGGGTTTGGTGCTTGCATTGCCTGCGTGGGCCAATGTGAAACTGGGATATGTGGATTTGCAGCGTGCGTTGCGAGAGGTGGCAGAAGGCCAGCAAGCGCGCCAGAAGCTTGAGAAAGAGATTGAGAAGCGCAAGAAGGAACTTGAAGCGGAAGAGAACAAAATAAAAAACGAGCAGGAGAATTTCCAAAAGCAAGCGGCGATGATGAGTGAAACCGCTCGCGGCCAGAAGTTGGCTGAGTTGCAAGCCACGGCCTCTGCGTTTTTCCAAAAAGCCCAGAAGATGCAGGAGGAGATGGCCCAAGTAGAACAGACGGAACTCAAGAAGATTTTTGAGAAGATGGACCCGATTATTGCAGCCATTGCCCAGCGGGAGGGGCTGACGATGATGTTTGAGAAAACCAACTCAGGGTTGGTTTGGGCGCCTCCCAGCATAGACTATACCAACGAGTTGGTACGCACCTATAACGAGAAGCACAAAGGGGCAGCCACGCCCGCGGCCAAAACTCCAGCGAAACCAGGCGCGCCCGCGAAATGAACGCCTCAAAGACGCTGGGGGAGATTGCTCAACGGATAGGGGGCAAGGTGGAGGGGGACGTCCACGCGAGGGTGGGTGGGGTTGCGAGTTTGGAGGCCGCGGGCAAGACGCAGCTTTCCTATTTTGCAAACCCCCGCTACAGAAAAGCCCTCCTAGGCACGCAAGCCTTGGCCGTCATCGCCCGTGAAGACGCGCCCCACGTGGAGGGCATGAATTGGATACGCGTGGCCAACCCGGCGCTGGCTTTTGCACAGGTTGCGGACTGGTTTAACCCACGCACACAACCCCCACCCGGGGTGGACAAAGCCGCGCGCATACACCCCGAAGCGTGCATACACCCCAGTGCCTGCATTATGGCCAACGTCGTCATAGAGAAGGGGGCCGTGGTGGGTGCGCACACCGTCCTCTTTCCCGGCGTATTTATAGGCGAAGGGGTGGTGCTGGGGGAGGGCTGTTGGCTTTACCCGAATGTGGTGGTGATGGACAAAGTGGAGGTGGGCAACCGCGTAACCATATACGCCGGGGCGGTGTTGGGGGCGGATGGGTTTGGCTATGTATTTGACGTTGAGAAGAAGGCGCACGTCAAAATTCCGCAGACAGGGGTTGTGCATATTGAAGATGATGTTGAGATAGGTGCGGGCACCTGCATAGACAGGGCGACGACGGGCGAGACGGTGATAGGGCGGGGGACGAAGATAGACAACCTGGTGCAAATAGGGCACAACGTACACATAGGGCCCTTGGGGTTGATTTGCGGCCAGGTGGGCATAGCAGGCTCCACAACCATAGGGGCCGGAGTCGTATTAGCAGGGCAGGTGGGGATAGCCGACCATGTGGAGATAGGGAACCGGGTAATGGTTTCCGCGCAGACGGGGATAGGGCGGGACGTGGAGGATGGGGCCCAGGTTTCAGGCTATAGTGGTTTTCGGCATGTGGACTGGCTCAAATTTATGTTGTCCGCCCACAAGTTGCCGGAGCTGTTGAAAGAGGTGGGCCGTTTGAAGCGGCGCATTGAAGAACTTGAAAAGGAAGAAAACCTTTGAACATGGACATTCGTGAAATTCAGCAACTCCTCCCCCACCGCTACCCTTTTTTGCTGGTAGACCGCGTCGAAATATTTGAGCCGGGCAAGCGTTTGGTAGCCTTCAAGAATGTGACATTTAACGAGCCATTTTTTGGAGGGCACTTCCCCAACCACCCTGTCATGCCGGGTGTCCTCATATTGGAAGCGTTGGCGCAGGCTTGCGCCATACTCACCTATAAGACGACAGAACTTTCGCCGGAGGAGAATGTTTCCTACCTCATGGCTGTGGACCAGGCGAAGTTTCGTCGGCCTGTTGTCCCCGGGGACAAGTTGCTGCTTTCTGTCAACGTATTGCGCCAGAAGGGTGTGGTATGGAAGCACAAGGGGGAGGCGACGGTGGATGGCCAGGTGGTGGCGGAGGCGGAGTTTATGGCCACGTTGAGGCGCAGGGAGGCAGGGGAGACATGAGCATTCACCCGACAGCGATTGTACACGAGGAGGCAGAAATACACCCTCAAGCGGAGGTGGGCCCCTATTGTGTGTTGGGCCCCCGTGTCCGCATAGGCGCCAAGACGCGCATAGGGCCGCACGTGGTGATTGCGCAGAACACCACGCTTGGGGAGGAGAACCGGGTTTTCCAATTTGCCTCATTGGGAGAAGTACCCCAGGACTTGAAATATGCTGGGGAGCAGACGCAGCTTGTTATTGGCGACAGGAACACCATAAGGGAGTGTGCCACTTTGCACATAGGGACGGAGGGAGGTGGGGGGAAAACCCAGTTGGGGGACGACAACCTGGTGATGGCCTACTCTCACGTGGCGCACGACTGCAAAATTGGAAACCACTGCATATTGGCCAATGCCGTCAATTTGGCCGGGCATGTGGAAGTGGGCGACTGCGTCATTATGGGTGGCCTTTCCGCGGTGCACCAATTTACGCGCATAGGCAAGCATGCTTTCATTTCAGGCGGCTCCATGGTGACCATGGATGTGCTCCCCTATTGCATTGCCCAGGGGGACAGGGCGGAGCTGGCGGGGTTGAACAAGGTGGGGTTGACGCGCCATGGTTTTGGCCAGGAGCAGCAGGAGCGCATAAAGGAAGCCTACCGCATTCTCTTTCGCTCCCAACTGAGTTTGAGTGAAGCGCTGGGGCGTTTGAAAGAAACCTATGCGGGGCAGGCAGAAATAGAAGAGCTCATCCGCTTTATTGAAGGCAGCAAGCGCGGCATGACGCGTTAAGGGCGCCGTCCCCCAACCCTTTCTTCCCAAAAACCTGCCTACGGAGAAAAATTCAAACAACTTCGTTTCCATGCAGGAATTGCAGCGGGAGACGAGGGTTTATTAAAAAATTTAAGGCTATAGTTCCAGTGGCTTATGAAAATAATCCGCAGGAACATGTTTTTTTGTAGAAAATTACAATGGCATGGATAAATATACGGCTCATTATGAGTGTTGGTCAATCTTCTTTGCTTGTGGGCATTGCTGGCCTAGCGGTTGGGTTGGCGGTCGGAATTGGTAGTTATACTTTTGTCTACGCAGAAGGGGACTCATACCTGAAGGACGACGCCAAAGCTTGCAACAACTGCCACGTCATGAACGAGTTTTTTGCAAATTGGAGCAAGTCCTCTCACCACCATGTTGCGACGTGCAATGATTGCCACACTCCGTCCTACAGCCAAGCCGCAAAATATTTTGTTAAAGCGCGCAATGGCTACAACCATGCCGTTGCTTTTACGACTGGGAATTTCCCAGACAACATTCGAATTACCCCTGCAAACAAAGAAGTTGTTGAAGGGCAGTGCCGAGCCTGCCATAGCGACATTGTGTCGACCATAGAAGAGCATGCAGTGGGGCAAGAAGAGATTTCTTGTGTCAAGTGCCATCGTTCCGCGGGCCACTTGCATTGAAACTGAACTGGAGGGATGGATGAAGCTTCCGAAAAAAGACTGTTTTCAAGGAGAGTTAACTCATGGCTGAACAATCGAGCCGAGCCGGTTTGTTTGCTGTTGTCGCTTTGGTTGCCGTATTGGCTGGAGGCCTTGGAGCCTTCTTAGTGGCTGATATTGCTGGAAAAAAGGCAGAGAAGAATGTTGCTGTCTACAACCGGGTTGTTCCGTTGGATGACCAGATAGAGGACCCGGCCATATGGGGGAAGAATTACCCCAAGCAATATGCCGACTACATGAAGACGCAGGAGATGACGCCCACCAAATATGGCGGCAGTTATGCGATAGAGCTTCCCGAGAAGGACAGGTGGGATATTGGCAAAAAGTGGCCGGGCCACGTGGATGACCGCACAAAGGTTTCCTATTCGCACATTGACAAGGACGCGAGCCTGAAGAGGATGTGGTTGGGTTATGCTTTTGCGAGGGATTTTAGGGAGGACAGGGGCCACTACTATATGTTGGACGACCAAACAATGACAAAGCGCCAAGAAGTTGGCCAGTTTGGTAACTGCATGAATTGCCACGCCTCCTCCTTTGTGGCTTTCACGAAGTTGGGCAATGGGGACCTCATGGAGGGCTTCAAAAAATTCAACCAACTTCCCTACTTTGAGGCACGTGCTCTCGTGGAGCACCCCATTACGTGCATTGACTGTCACAATCCAAAGGACATGAGTTTGCGCATTTCGCGTCCGGGACTCATCAACGGTTTGAAAGTGTTGAAAGCTTCGCAAGGCATTCAAAACTATGACGTTAACAAGCAGGCCACCGTCAGCGAGATGCGCTCCTATGTTTGTGCTCAGTGCCACGTTGAATACCACTTTGACACCAACAAGCAGCTTGTTTTCCCGTGGCACAAGGGCCTCAAAGTTGAAAATATGATGGATTACTATGACGAAATTGCTTTCCGCGACTGGATTCATGCAGAGAGCAAAGCGCCTCTTTTGAAAGCTCAGCACCCCGAGTTTGAAATGTGGAACCAAGGCATCCATGCACGCTCAGGTGTCTCCTGCGCCGATTGCCATATGCCCTATAAGCGCGAAGGCGCCATGAAAATCAGCGACCACTGGATACGCAGCCCCAACCTCAACATCAACCGCGCCTGCCAAAGTTGCCACAAATGGTCAGAGAAGGAGTTGATTGGAAGAGTTGAGGAAATTCAGGACCGCACCTTCTCGCTTCGCCATGAAGCCATGGAAGCCCTCATGGACCTCATTGACGGTATTGTAGCGGGCATGGCCGCCGGAAAGACGGATGCAGAACTCTACAACGCCCGCTATATGCAACGGCGCGCTCAATTCCTCTTGGATTTTGTCGAGGCCGAAAACTCCAAGGGTTTCCATGCCCCGGGCGAAGCCGCTCGTATTTTGGGCTTGTCTGCAAACTATTCACGCCAAGGCTTGTTGACGTTGAAGGACCCCAGCTTCCAAGGAGCCATTTATTCTGTGGACAACGCGGGCGTGACAAACCCCATGAAACTCAACACAAAGTTTGAGAAGAGAAGCATTCCGCAAGGCATACAATTTCCCCCAGCCCCAGCCCCTGCACCCGCTCCTGTGGCCCCCAAATAAGGGCCGCCTACGAAATTCCTCCCAAAAGACAAAGGCGCCTGCTTCAACAAGCAGGCGTTTTTGTTTTTGGCCAAACCTGCTAAGCGCAAGCTGTGGACAAATTGTCACCTTTTGCAAAAGCCATGCGGGAGATGGCGCCCTGGTTGGACGCCGTAGGGAGAGTCACAGGGGGCCTGGGGGCGGGGGCCCTATTGGGTTGGTTTTTGACGGGGTGGGTGGGCCTAGGCAGCTGGGGTTGGGGTTTGGGTTTGGGGATAGGGGCGCTGGTGGGGCTTATGGGTTTCATTATGGCGGCGCTGAGGCTTTCCAAGCCCCCCGG
>WQTM01000106.1 GCA_009786315.1 Pseudomonadota bacterium
GGGGAGGGGCTGTGGCGGAGGGGGTGGGCAGCTGAGGTACTTCAGTGGTTTTGGAGGGTGGAATGGCGGAGAGGGAGGGTGGGGGCGTTATGGGCACCGCCGTAATGAGGGGTGCTCCCGCGGCGGTATGGGGGGGGTGTGTTGTCAGCAGGGTGTCCGCGGTATTGTAGAGGGGTGCCAGCGCCAAGGTTTCCCCCTGGGGCACCCACAATTCCGTTTGCCATAATATGAAGGCCACCCTGGCATAAGGCGCTGCAGTGTTTTGTCCTGCGGCCTTGGCCGGCGTCTGGCAAAGCTTCAGTTGGTGGAGGGCCTTATATTCTTCGGTATTCCACGGGAGGCTTTCCTCATTGGCCACATTAGGCCCCACCTTCCACGGCTCCTCCCAATAGGCCCCCAGGTACTGTTGGAAAAAGGAAGCGTCCAACTCCCTCAGGGCTGAAAAAAACAACTCCCAGTTGTTAGTGGAGAGGGGTGTTTGTGTCTTCGGCAAGGAGGCTTGCCATATATAGTTGCCGTGCGTCCAAAGGAGTGCCCGGCCCAGTGTTTGTTGGGCGACACTCAACAGGCATTGCATGAGTTGGGTTGAGGCCACCTTTCCGGAGGAGAGGCGCGAGGACAACCACCTCTCTATGTGGAAGCCCGGCGCATTCAACTCCATGGGGGACAGCAAGCCGGCGGCCAGCAACCAGCGCTCGCGTGAGTCCTGCGGCCATGTCGAGTGGGCGGCAATCAGTTTCCCGTGGTGGAAGACAAACCCCAGGTGTCCGCCCTCATTCTCCAAAACTAAATAACCCTGGGCACTGGCCACCGTCAGGCGGCCAAGCAGCTTGAGTGCTGAAACTTGGCTGAGTTGGCCTGAGGCAGGTATGTTTGAAAAAATTTTACCTACGGGTGCAGGCAACCAGGTTCCACTGGGTGGCGGCAGCAGAGAAAGCGCTGTCAAATCCTTCATGCTTATTTATTAACCGAATGGCCCCACAATGGCCCCACAAATTCCTCAAGCAGTCGCCTATACCTCCCCTCAACACCTCCCCTTCCGTGCAATGCCCTACCCACTTTATATTAAGCATATAATAGGCTAAGGCCCACAGTTACCCGCCATGCCCTCTCCTCCAACACCCCTCAAACATTCCATTTTGGAAGCCGCACGTCCGGGTTTGCCGGAGGAGAGGGTTTTTGTTGCCTTGGGCTCCAACTTGGGGGAGCGGGAGGGGTGGCTTCGTTTTGCTTTGGAGGCTTTTGAGGCAAAGCCTGGTTTGAGGTTGTTGTGTTGCTCCCCGGTGGAGGAAACCCAGGCGGTTGTTTTGCCGCACCACCCCCCTGGGCCCCCCTACCTCAACGCCGTAGCCGAGTTGCGGTGTGTTTTTTCTCCGTTGGAGTTATTGGTGTTTTTGCTAGGGTTAGAGGAGGGGGCGGGCCGGAAGCGAGGGGGGCGCTGGGAGGCGAGGACTTTGGATTTGGACATTCTCTGTTTCGGAGACAGGCATATTGGCCACCCCAGGTTGGAGGTACCGCACCCGCGTTTACATTTACGGGCGTTTGTTTTGTCTCCGTGGGCGCAGATTGCTCCTGGACTCAAGGTACCGGGGCAGGGGTTGAGCATTGCAGAACTCTATGCGCGCATGGCTTGACTTTCGTTTCATTCTCTCATAGTGAGGCCTTTTTTACGGGCAGAGGGCCCGTGTTTCTTTTGAGGACAAAGCTGATGTATGCAGTCATTCGAACGGGTGGAAAACAATACCGGGTTTCAGAGGGAGCTGTTTTTCAGGTGGAGAAGATTGAGGGGGAGGAGGGGAGTGAAATCCGCTTTGAAGAGGTTTTAATGGTGAATGATGCTTCTGGCTACCGTATAGGCAAGCCCTGCCTTGAAGGTGTGCAGGTGAAGGCACTCATTATTCGCCAGGACAAGGCGCCGAAGGTTTTGCATTTTCGCAAGGAGAAGGAGGGGTGGGCGCGCCGTCGTGGCCACCGTCAGCTTTTCTCTGAGGTGAAGATTGTTTCCATAGCAGTTTAGGCATTCTTGGAGGATTTGTGGCACATAAAAAAGGACAAGGCTCTTCTCGCAACGGGCGGGACTCGAATGCGCAGCGCCGCGGCGTCAAAGTATTTGCGGGGCAAGAGGTTTCAGCGGGCTCCATTCTCGTTCGCCAGTTGGGGACCGTCATTCACCCTGGCAGCAACGTAAAGCTGGGGCGGGACTTCACCCTTTTTGCGACAATGGACGGCATTGTGAAATATGAGATGAAGAAGGCCAGGAAGCAGGTTTCCGTCTACCCCAAAACGGCACAAGCTTGAGGGTGCGCCCAAGCGCATGGCAAAGGTGCCATGAGGGCAGGTTTTTGGGTTGAGGGTGCAGCCTGTGCATTGAGAAGGAGCCGACTCCTCTATATTTGGAGCCGGCTTTTTTCATTGAAGGTATTTATGAAGTTTGTCGATGAAGTAAAAATTCGCATAAAGGCCGGGGACGGGGGGAGTGGGGCGGTTGCGTTTAGGCGGGAGAAATACATAGAGAAGGGGGGCCCCTCTGGAGGAGACGGTGGGGACGGAGGGAGTGTGGTATTTCAGGTGGACACGCGGATGACGACGCTGTTGGACTACCGTTTTTTGAGTCAGCACCAAGCGAAGTCCGGCGAGCACGGCATGGGCTCCGACTGTTATGGGAGGAAGGGGGAAACCCTGGTGTTGCGAGTCCCTCTGGGGACACTCATAAAGGACGCGGACAGTGGTGAAACACTTGGGGACTTGTCTCAAGCCGACGCGACGTTGCTTGCTGCGCGAGGGGGCAAGGGTGGGCGTGGCAACATGCATTTTGCAACCTCAACGAGGCAGACGCCGCGTTTTGCTGAGGAGGGGACACCGGGAGAGGCCCGCAGTTTGTTGTTGGAGTTGAAGTTGTTGGCGGACGTGGGCATTGTGGGCTTTCCCAATGTGGGGAAGAGTTTGTTGATTTCCAAAATTTCCCGCTCCCGCCCCAAAGTAGCCGACTACCCCTTTACAACATTAATACCCAACCTGGGCGTAGTGGCCTACAAGGAGCATTTGTCATTTGTTGTTGCGGACATTCCGGGGCTTGTGGAGGGAGCCAGCGAGGGGGTGGGGTTGGGGCTTCGGTTTTTGAAGCACGTGGAGAGGTGCAAAGTCCTCATTCATTTGTTGGATGCTTCCGGCCATTTGGAAGGCCGGAATATGGAAGAGGACCATGCTGTGCTTTGCAAGGAGCTCAAAAAATTCAGCCCGAAGTTGGCGAAGAAGCCTCAGTTGATTGTTGCCAACAAGTTGGACATACCAGAGGCCAAAGAGGCCTATGTTGCTTTTGCCAAGCACATGAAGAGAAGGCGCAAGCAGGTTTTCCCCATGTCAGCAGCCACAGGGGAGGGCATTGGGGCGGTGGTGGACGCTGCGGCCGAGTGTTTGTTTTCCAACCCGAAGGGCGCGAAAAAAGAGAGAGGCTGAAATGTTTCCGCAGGCGAGCGCGTTGTTGTTGGAGGGGCGCAGGCAGCGCATAGAGGAGGTGGTGGGGCTGCGTACGCGTACATTGACAGTTGTCCTCGAGGCGTTGGACGACTGGTTTAATGTCGCCGCAGTGTTGCGCTCCTGCGAAGGGCTTGGCATACAGGAGTTGCATGTTGTCCACCCGCACCCGCGCCTGGGCTTGAGTGATGCGGTGACGCAAGGCTGCCAAAAGTGGATGGACATTTTTTGCTATGAGCGTTTTCAGACGTGCAAAGAAGTTTTGAAGGCGCGGGGTTTTAGGGTTTTGGCTTCAGCCATTTCTCCAAAGCCCTCGCATTCGCTATATGAGCTTTGTTTCCACGAGAAGACGGCTTTGGTTTTTGGCAATGAGCACTCTGGGGTTTCGGCTGCGACTTTGGAGGCGGCGGATGGTTGTTTTTGGATTCCGATGAACGGTTTTTCCCAGAGCCTCAACGTTTCTGCTGCGGTATGCGCCAGTTTGGTTTATGCCTTGGGTTGGCGCCACCACCACCTTGGGCAGACAGGTGATTTAAATGACGAAGAAAAGACAAAGCTTAGAGAACGGTTTTCCATTCTCTCCCTTAAGCAACACAAGAAGCTGTTTCATTCAAAGTTGTGAGGTTTTGTCGCGAGGGTGTTGCATATGTTGGGGGAGGATGAAGGTGTTGTTTTTGTTGTTTGGGTTGTTGTTGGGGCTGCCGGGGTTGGCCTGGGCGCAGGAGAAGGCCGCGCAGGAGAAGGGGGTGCAGGCGAAAACGGCGCAGGGGAAGGCGGTACCCGACAAGAAGGAGACACTGGAGGTGTTGGTGGACAGGATGCAGGCGTTTTATGAGAAGATACAAGACTTTTCCGCCGATTTTGAGCAGCGCTACCACTACAAACTGTTTGACAGGACGCAAGTCTCTCAGGGGCGAGTCCTTTTCAAAAAGCCTGCCCTCATGCGATGGGACTATGAGAAGCCCTCCAAGCGCAGTTTTCTCATTGCCGAGGAGCAGGTATTGGCTTTGGACATGGCTGCGTTGACGTTGACGAAGACAACCATAGCCACAGACAAGCTGTCAGCTGCTGTTACTTTTTTATGGGGGCGGGGGAAGTTGAAGGAGGAGTTTCACATGACGCTTGCCATATGCAAGGGGTGCAAGGAAGTGCGTTTGCAGTTGGTGCCGAAGAAAGAGGAGCCGCGTTTCCAGAAACTCTTTTTGGACATAGACGAGAAGACGGCCCAGGTTGTGCAAAGCATTGTTGTAGACCCAGACGGCAGTGAGAACCGAATTCGTTTTTTGCATTTGAAAGAAAACCAGGGGTTGAAGCAGGAGGCTTTCAAATTGTCCGTCCCTGAAGGGACGCAATTTTTGGACATGACAAAAATGCCTGGGAGTTGATGGTGGCGCCACTCAAGCACTTTTTGGGAGCAGCGGGGCTTTTCCTCTATTTGTTTTGTGCCTGTACACATATGCCGTCAGGGGCTGGTGGGCGGGGGGAGGAGGGGCCGCTTTCGTTGGCGGGGCTGGAAATGGACCTATGGACAGACGGGGAGATGTTGTTTGTATGGGGTGCCATAGGGGGGCGCAAGACGCGGGTTATATTTTCCTCTGTTGAGTTGGGGAGCACGCTCTCGAAGAATTGTGTTTTAGGCAAGCGACTGGGGAGGGTTTTGCTCAGCGAGGAGGGAGAGCGGGAGGTAATACTATTAGAGGGAGTGGAGTTAGGGGGCCGGCGACTGGGCGGGACAGAGGTGGCATTGGGTGGTGAGTGGAAGCCTTCTGGGGTTTCGTCCTCGAGGGTATGGAGGATAAAGGACGGCTGGGTATTGGAGAAAGACGACACGCAATGCCTTTGGGTGGTGGGCGTAGCGCAGTTGGGCACGCAGGCAATGGAGTTGTGGGGGGGGCGTTTGGTTTTCAGGGAGGCCGGTTTTGTTGCGCAGGGGGAGCAAATTCGGTTTGCAGAGCACCCTCGTTTGGGAATTCCGTTTGGGCAATTTATGGCGCTCATTCACGGGAGGAAAATTCCCTTGCGTCTTGTTTTGGAAACAGGCCGTTGGGCAAGCCATTTGCAAAGGGGTGTTTTCTCGGGGCAGGACGTTTTTTTGGAGCGACTTGAGTGGGAGGCCTTGTGGCTTTCTTTGGAGACGGTTTTGCCGGCGGGGAGTTTTGAGTTTCAGGACTCAACGCGCCACAAGCCGTGGGCCGACGGGGGTGTGGGCATGAAAGCTTTTGAGTGTTGTCGGCTTGTCTGGTCCCCAGGGCAAGCGACAGCAACGGTGCAGGTGTTTCCAGCGGCACCTAGACCGCTTTCACATTAACATGCTGTCTTCGTTGGGCTCGTTTTTGCTCAGGTAATGTTTTTTTGGGCCTGCGGCCCGGGCCTTTTTTGAAAACATTTCTTTTCGCCCTCCGGGCATTGTTTTCTCCTGGGCCTGCGGCCCGGGCCTTTTTTGAAAACGTTTCTTTTTGCCCTCCGGGCGTTGCTCTCTTTGGGCCTGCGGCCCGGGCTTTTCTGCCCTCCGGGCATTTTGCCTCCGGCGGGGAACTTTTTGCTCGCCCAAAAAGTTCCTCAAAAAC
>WQTM01000107.1 GCA_009786315.1 Pseudomonadota bacterium
CCCCTGCCGTTTTCGGCTCCTGAGTGCGCACCGTTTCGTTGCCAAAACCTGTCAAAACCCACTCCGCAAATTCCTTGCGCGTCAACCGCTGAGTGTTGGTTTTTGTTGTTTTCAACCTCAGCTTCCAATCCAACAACGCTTGCCGGAAACAAGCTTTTGCAGAATTTTCTTGGGCCAACATTCTGCGGTGGCGTTGGTTTTCAAATGGTTTGGGGGGAGGCTGCACATGCGAAGGGCAAAGGTTTTGCTCAACTTGAGACGGTTTTGTTGAGGCATTCAACTCCAAACCGAGTTTTTGAAGGCTTGAGTGCCAACTGTCCAACATTTCTTCAAAAGTCCCTTCCTGGGGAATGTGTTTCGCCGCCTCTTTTGCAAGTCCAACACGTTTTTTGAGTGTTTCAAAAAAAGCTTTGTTTGAAAGCTCACTCTCTTGCAGGAGGCTGAGGCGGGCAACATATGCGTCCAAATTTTCTTGTTTGGAGTGAGGGCCAATGCCTGCTCGTTGCAGGCAAATGCCCACATCGTCATGGTGGACAAACGTCTTTTCAAAAAGTGGGTTTGAAAAAAACAGGTGGGCCTGTTCAACCGGAAAACCATCCTCTATCCACTTCGGCCAACTCAAAACCGCATTTCCCAATGTGCAGGAAACCAGCTTCGCCTCTTCTTGTATGTGGGAGGGAATGGAGTGGGAGGACAACTCATGCCACATGGCATGCGCAAGTGCCGCGTCGGTGCACAACACAACAGCTATGGCTTCGGGGGCAACTCCAAATTTCAACAGTTGGGCAATGCGCCTTGCTGTTTCTCGCACCTCTGCGCAAACGTTGGGTGCAACAAAACAACTCCATGGCAGCGCCTCCTCTGTTGAGTATGTCTCGCGAAACAAATGCTTGCACAACTCAAAGGCAGGCGAAGTGGAATCCAAAACATTTCTGGTTAAATTCACATTGGCATTTGGGCTTTCTTCGTCTTTTTCAAACTCGGCGTGCAGCTCGTCGACAAGCCCGTCTAATTCCGGGTTGTCCACTCCATGGGTTTCTAAAAAAAGTTCAACACCCGCGGAATATAGGGCTTTGTCCAAAGCAAAAAAAAACCGCTTCTCCAAAGGCGTTGTCTGCTCAAGGCTGTGGATGAAAACTTTGGAGTTGTGGCAAAGCTGTTTTGGAATGTTTCCTTTGTTGAGTTCGTCAATGGCTGCACACAGCACATCCTCTTCATCCATCAACAAGCGCTCAGGCAAAAGTGAAGCATATGCCTCCCAAACCTCCGCAAACCACAAAAGCGAAGTCTGCTCCTTCAGTTTGGAAGCAACCTGCCTCCACTCCTCCAACAAACCACCTTGCAGACGAATGCTTTTCAACTGCTCTATAAACAGTTGCGCAATGCGAAAGTCGGCTTCTCGTGTTCTGTTTTCTGCAGAGTGTCGGCGAATGAGTTCCCAAGCAATGAGGGTTTGTTCTTGAGGAGAGCATATGCGCCTTTTCTCGAGGGGAATGCACTGTTCCATAAAGCGGCTTAAAAGCATATGGTGTTGCGCACAAACCGCCCCTTGCGTGCGCGCTTCTTGCATCAAACGCTGCTCCAATTGCTCAACTGTGGAGAATAGGTGGAGGCTCATAAGTCACTCTGTCTGACAACAAAGTTGGCCCGCGCCAACTCCTCTGTGCTTCCCTTCTGTCGAATGCTCAACACATGCGCCCCTGCTTTGGCTGGAATTTGTCCGGAAAACGGCACTGCCATTGTCAACGCCCACTCCCCGCCCAACAATACTTCTATGGCCTCAACCCCTTCTGCTTGTATGCGAATGGGCACCCTTTGGGCTTTGGACGGCAAATGCGCCTCGGGCAATTGGCCTGAAAGTGGACATATGTGTCGTCGGCCTAGCACATTCTTCTGGGCAAATGCACGCGGAGTTGTTGCGGACATCAGCAAACTCAAAACACGGTGGAATATGGGCGCTGCGGGGACTCAAGGCTGGGCACCCGAAGGCAACACTTCAAAAACGGAGCCGGCGGTGCTTCCCCATACGTCGGGTTGGTACATGAGAGAAGCCATTGCCGGTTTCAAAATAAATTTTCCAATAGTCGTCGCACGCGCCCAAAAGCGGTATTCATAGGTTCCCGGAAACAATTCATCCGCAAACAACACCACCTTCGAGTCTCGAATTTCCACGTGGTTGAAAGGAGACTCCCAACCAGGGCGGTTGTTTTCCGGCTCCGTCAACCCGGCGGAAGTTGCCAGTGAGGTGTTGATGGCTTCCAGTCCTGCAGGCAAAGGGACTTCTATCGCTACAAAATTCCGGAATTGGCGGGTGGCCACGCGCACAACAACACGCACCCTGTCTCCTGCCCAACACTTCTTCAGTTGAAGTTTTTTGTCTCCAGGCTCAAACCAACGTTGCACAGAAATGCCACGTTCCATCGGGGTTTCTGGCAACTGTTTGCTCATGTATTTGAGGAGCGCGGAATAATAGAGGACGCCTGCGCCTTCTTTTTCGAAAGCAAGGTTTTTCGAGTCCCCTGCCTCACCGGACTTCAACAATTTCTCCATCGGAATTTGTGCATTCTCCGCTTTGAGGCTCCTGCCCTTAAACACCTTTTTCAAAACAGCGTCGTCTCCCAAAAGTGTCCGGGCGACAAAATTTGGCTCCTTCCCCTCCTTCTGACGCAATATGTCCACCAAACCCATGAGAGCAAAAGAGGCTTCTTGCGTTGAGCTCCACGAGCCATCGCTGCGCCGAGAATCCTCCGCCAAATAACGCACCATTTTTGTCACATAGGGGTGTTGGGGAGAAACCACGGCCAACGTTTGCAAAACAGCTCCCGTCGTTCGGACAGGAGAGCCGAAGAAACTTTCTAAGTCCCGGCTGTCTTCAATATAAACCGTTTTCGCTGTCTCTCGCGCTTTCGACAACAACTCATTGAGTAACTTCTCTGCCAAAGGACGCTCTCCTTTTCCAATCCACATGGCATGTGCTAACAAAGCTTTTGAAAAAGCTGACAGCTTGTCCTTTTGCTCCAACAGCTCCGAGTAATAGCTGGGTTTGGGTTTTTGCATTCGCGCCAATACATAGGCCGCCATGACACGCGCCTCTATGTCCGCTCGCCAATAACCACAGTCTGCAATACGCCCACCCAAAACCGCTTCCAGGTATTTTTCGGTTTGAAGCAACTTCTCAGGAGAAACCGCAAAGCCCACTTCCTTCGCTCTCCATAAACTGAGTGTTACAAAACTGCTCACCCAGGGGCTGGAGCAATGGGCGCTCGGCCAATAATGAAAACCTCCATCCAAACCCTGCAAACTCAACAACTCATCCACATTCTTCTGAATGATAAAGTCCGGGTGTGCATTTTTGCGCAAACTCGGCTCGTCCGCACGCCAACGGTTCCAAATGGACGTTAACTCAGAAGCAACATCCCCCTTCTTGGGCCACGGCAATTTGAAAAGGCCCGCAATCTCACGCAGCGCAATCAACGGAATTAACCTGGAAGCACGTTGCTCCGCACACCCATAGGGGTATTGGACAAGTTGTTTGAAGCCCTCTTCCAAATTGCCCATGGCCGTCGAAGAAAGCTGCACGTCCAAACCTCCAAAACTCTCCAATACGCCCTCGGGCAACCTCATGCCCTCCACCTTCTTCATCAACTCCTCGGAGTTGCCACTGTCTATCTCCCCGTAGATTGCATAGGCCTGGGGAATTCCCGCCTTCTCCACATAGAGCTCCTGCTCCACTCCGTCGCTCTCCTTCCCCCTCTCTACACGAAATATAAACTTTGCATCCCCTTCTCCTAATGCCAAAAAACGAAAACGTACTTCCTGGGGCTTGCCCGCTATAATGGAAACCTTCTTGCGACTCTCCCCTCTCAACAACTGTATGGGACCTTGGACTTGGGCCCTTACCGTCGCTTCTGCCTTGCCCACCGCTGCGTCCGTGACATGAATGACAACGCCCGCCTCAAACTCGTCGTCTATCCTCAAAAACCTCGGCAACGCCGGCTGCGCCAACAACGGCTTGTTCACTTGAAAGTGTGCCTCACCCTTTCCAAACCGGCTGTCCTTTCCAACAGCCACAGCCATCACTCGAAACTTCGTCATGTTGCCAGGAAGCCTGAATTTCACCTGCGCCCTGCCGCTGCGCGTCAATACACTGGGGTTGAAGTAGACAGTCGTCTTAAACTCGCTCCGGGGCGCTATCCCCTTGCTCACCAGCTGAGCACCATCTCCTCCCTCGTCCTCACCTTTTTCCTCCTGCGCCCGCCTATAAACCAAATTCAACAAAGGCTCCGCTAACACGGTGGACAATTTACGTTCGCTATATATGCTTTCAATAATGTCCGGCGTCTTGTAGTCGGTGAGCGCTAACACCGCTTCGTCTACAACATATAGAGTCACCTCCGCATCCGCCGCACTGCCTTTGAAGTCGGAAACCTCCACATCCACCGTCACCTCTTCCTGCGGCCTGTATGTCGGCTTGCCTGTCTTCACGACAACCGTCAGGCGCTTTTGCTTCTTCTCAACCTTCAACTCAATAAGCCCCATATGTATTGCTGGACGCCCCGCCCCACCCCCGGGCTCTATCCCTCCCTTCATCATCCGCGGACGCATCACCAATACGCTGACAAAAGCGTTGGGAATCATCTCCTCCGTTATGGGAATCTCCAACTCGTGCAGGGAGCTCTTCAGTTGCACCACCTGCTGACTCATCACCCCTTCTCGCTCCACCACCACCAATGCCGTCGCCTCAGGGTAGGGAGACTTGACGAGAATATGGGCCGTGTCGCCCACACCATAGAGTTTCTTGTCCACCACCAATTCCAAAGTCTGCTCCTCGTTTCGGCTCCAGGAAATAAATCCTTCGCCCAAAACATAGAGGCTGTCTTGAGAGCGGTGTATGCGCCCCTTCTCGTCCTTCACCTCCGCCCTCGCAATATAATAGCCAGGCTCCTCAGCAATAAACGCACACACACCACCCAAAATCCCCAGCTTCAAATTGCAACGCTTCACCTCCACCTCCTGCCTCTCACTGAGTGCCCTGTAGCCCCCCGTCACATCCTTCTGCTCAATCAACTTCCACTCCACACGGCTAAGCCAAACTTCTGCCGGCTTGCCTGCCACGGGCTTGCCTTTGGTGTCGGTTATGATGACGCTCACCTCAGTGGGCTTGTTCGCCCGCGAGTAGGTGGGGGGGGTCTTCAAACCTATTAAATAGGCCGAGGGAAATATGGAAAACTGCGTATCCCCCCCCGCCGCTTGCCTGTCTACGTCCGTGACCGAAGCTTCAACCCTGTAGGTGTAGGCACTCTCCTTGGGCGCTTCTATGGAGCGCAGCGCAATGGTATAGCCCCCCCCCTTGCCTATTCTGCCACTCCCAAAAGCTACCCGCGTCGACTTCTCGCTGCCACCACCCCTCCCGCTTTCCTCCCAATAGCTGGCCCTCTCTCCAAAAACATAAGAAGGCATCTGCTCAAACCACAAAGGCTTGGGGCTCCTAAACACATTCCACTTCAAAGGCGCTTCGGACATGGGGGAGCCAAAATAATAGCGAGCGTCCACTTTGACATCCAAAGGCTCCTGCATCAGCAATTCCTTCTTGCCCGGCGTCAAAACAACAGAAAACTTCGGCGCACGGTATTCCTCAACCCAGAATGAAGTATTCGCATAACGCCTCTTGTCCTCAACAACAAAAACCCAACACGTGCCCAAAGGAACGTCTTTGGGTATACGTTCCTTGACGGAAAAAGTGCCAAAAGAAGACAGCTCAATCTCCTTCTGCCAAATGAAATTTTCACCGTCTCCACATCGGGCCTTTATCTCCATCCGCGTGCCCGCTTGGGGTATCTTCCACTCGCCAAGCTCAACGGTGCGTATAACACCTTTCACGTGTATCTCTTCGCCTGGCCTGTATATCCCCCTGTCGGTAAACATGGCCCCTTGCGGCTCAACATCTCGCGAAATCCAACCCTCTTTCAGGCCAAACTGCCACGCAGAAAACATCTGCCAACGGGTGCTTGTTAGCGCTACCTTCCCCCCCTTCTCCGCTACCACAAAAAGCTCCTCGTCTTCCAGCTT
>WQTM01000108.1 GCA_009786315.1 Pseudomonadota bacterium
AGGAGGGGGGGGTGGTTTTGTAGAAGAGGGGGGAAGGGCGCTGGGGGGCAGGAACATGGCCTCGAAGTCCGGGACACCCTCTGAGAAGACTTCGTCGAGCAGGGCGCTGAGTGTTTCGGAGGGGTCGGCGTCGTCATAGTCCTCTGGGGAGAGGAGGCTTTCTGAAGGGGTGACCAAGACGCCTGGGCCTATGGAGGGTTTGGTTGGAGTGAGGGGTTGAGAAGGGGGCAAGGTTTCCGTGTAGCTGGTTTGGGCTTTGAGGGCCGCAGGTGTTGGGGTTGGCAGGGGTGTAGAGGGGGAGGGTGTATTTTGGACATCTGCGGGGACGTTGGAGGTAATGTTGGGGGGTTTGGGAGGGGCAGCCGATTGAAATTCTTTTTCGAGAGCTGAGAGCTCTGACTTTCCGAAGAGGACGGTTGTGCGTTGAGGCAGGGGGTAGGTTTTAACAGGGCGAGAAGCAGGCTGTTTGGTTTTTGGGGAGATGGCAGAGAGGTAGGGGGAAGCTTCTGTTGAAGGAAGCTCCTCTGTGAGGGGTGTGGCCCGCAGCGTATGCTCTTTTGGGGGCGACTTTGCTGGGGGGTTGGACAGACCCTTGTCAGGGCGAGGGGAGCTTTTTTCTTTTTCGTCTTTTTCTTTTTCGTCGGTATTGCTCACGTTCAGTCTGCTTTCCCATATAAGACGAGGGCCATTTTTTCTTTTCCCTACCCCAGCTGCCCGGCCACAAACTGAAGAATGCTTAGCACAGCAAGCCCAGTTGTTTCTGCTTTTAAAATACAGGGGCCCAACCCCACGGAAACAGCGCCCTGTTGTTTGGCCGACGCCACCTCGTCAGGAGTCCAACCGCCTTCGGGGCCAACCAACACGGCCAATTTACCCAAAGGTTTGCCGGAGGCCAAAATTTCTCTCAAAACTTCTCTCAAGAGGCATTGAGTTTCGGACTCATTGAGGAGCAGCAGGTGGCAGTCCTTGGGTTGTTGGCGCAAAGCTTCGTCCAGGGGGAGGCAAGGTTGCAGTTTGGGCAAGAGGTTGCGCTCAGACTGGCGGGCAGCTTCTTCCATAATTTTTTGCCAGCGGGCCTGGCGTTGAGAGGAGGCGGGCAAGGTTTGCAAGCTTCGCTCTGAGAGGAGGGGCCAAAACTCAGCGACGCCCAACTCAGTGGCTTTTTGCAGCACCCACTCAAAGCGAGAGGGCTGGCGAAGGAGTGTTTGGAGGAGGAGGATGGGAGGAGGAGGGGCACCTACGTGCTCCTCGCTAAGGGTGAGGCGGATTTTGTTGGAAGTGAGCTCTTCGAGTTGGGCCAAGAAGCTTTTTCCTCCTCCGTCGAATACTTCCACATTTTCACCCAAGCGGCAGCGCAGGACATTCGCCAGATAGTGATAAGCACTTCCCTGGAGGAGACATGAGCCAAGTTGTGCGTTGGGGACATAAATTCGTTTCACGATTTTTCAAAGCCCAAACAAACCCATTCCTTCACTTCACGTTTGACACTCAAGCGCATTTTGAAATTTGAGAACAATGTTTCCAACTCTGCCGACTGGGGTGCCAGAATACCCGAGAGGACGAGATATTTCTTTGTTTTTTTGCAGAGGGCAGGGGCCAAGTCCTTCAAGGCATTAGCAAATATATTGGCGACGACAAGCTCGAAGCGCTCATGGATTTGGTGAAGTTCTGCGTTGGAAAGTCTCAGGTTATTAATTTTATTTAGTTTAATATTTTCTTGGGCATAGGAGAGGGCGGTGGGGTCATTGTCGGTAGCCAGGGCATGGAGGGCGCCCAATTTACAGGCCGCCATTCCCAAAATTCCCGTGCCGGTCCCCACATCCAACACCGTACAAGCAGGGGAAGAGGAGCAGAAGGCATCTATTTCCTCGAGGCAGAGGTGGGTGGAGGGGTGGTCTCCGGTGCCGAAGGCCATTTTAGGCTCGATATAGAGGGCGTGTTTACCTGGGGGTGGGGCAAGCCAAGGGGGGCCGACCCAGAGGTGAGGGGTTTGTGTGGCAGAAATTTGCTCTCTCCAAGAGGTGGACCAGTCTTTATTTTCCGTTTCGGCCAAGGAGATGGGTTGTGCATTCCATTGGTTTTGGGCGATTTGCAGGGCTGTTTGGGCAGCGGAGAGGGTTTCGAAGAAGGCGACTATTTGTATTTTTCCAGGAGGAGGGGAAGGGGTGCCGGGCATAGGCAGGAGGTGGTTTTCGCGCCATTCTTGTCCGAGGGAGCCGCATTCAAAAAGCGAGTTACTGAGGGATTCTGCGAGGTTTTCGTCTATTTCTACGAGTATATGGAATGAGGGCACGTGAGGAGCATAGCACAAGGAGGTGGAGGGGGAGGGAATTTGGAGTTTTTATAGGGAGTTATTGTTGTTGTTAGGGCGAATATATTCGCAGATAGGGCCGAATATCGACAAAACCGCAAAAATTTTATACATAGCAGGGAGCTCAATGGCCGTTGTGGGAATTGCAGGAGCAAGAACTTAGCTTATGTACCCAGATAATGACGATACGAACCCTGGCAGCAGCGGTTCAGGTGTGTTTTTTCACGCAGGAGAGAAGCTTTCGTCGCCAGTAGCACCACCTCCTTTACCCAAGCGAGCGAGCAACCCGATGCTTTCAATTCCTTCTGAGATACAGAACTCTGTAGTGGGCATTGTCCCCTCGACGATTTCCTCCACAAATATTTCCGCGACGAGCATTTCGTCCACGGCCATAAACCTATTTCAAGAGATGGCAGAGCCGCAGTTGGCGCCGGATGCGAGTTTGGCGGACAAGCTATATTTTTTTCAAACGCTCGCGCAGCAGAAGAGTGAGATTGTGGAGCGCGCGCGAATACTCTACGTAAGCCTCCAGAGGGAATGCCAAGCGCTCCGCAGCAGGTGTGCGCAGTTGCAGTTGGGGGGGGCCGGGGGTGTAGAGCATGCGACGCAGTTGAAGGCGTTGCAGGAGTTGGTGGAGCGCGAGTCCATACGCACGCAGGAAGCGGAGAACAAGGCGGTGGCGTTGAAGGCGCAGGTAGGCGAGCTTGAGGAGGAGCGCAAAGACTTGGCGCGTGCTTTGGCTGAAGTGGAGGGCCAATACTCTCAATTTAAGCAGTCCATGGAGGGGGCGGTGGAGTCCCGCAAGCAGATGGAGGAGGAGTTGGTGAAGATGAAGGAGGAGTTGGTGCACACGCAAGAGCAGGTAGCGGAGTTGGCGGCGGAGCGGGCGGACATGGCGGGGCAATTGGAGGCCACGACAGAGGGCTATGAGAGTTGTGTGAGGGAGGCCGAGCAGTTTGCAGCAGAGAATGAGAATTTGCGTTTGGAGATAGAGGCCTACAAGTCCAGTTTTGGCCAGCACCAAAGCAATGAGTTGCATTTAATGACTGCGGAGTTGAAGGAACTCAGAGAGCGGGTGGAGGCCAGCGAAAGCGAGCAGAGGTGGTTGGAACAAAGTTTGGAGCGCTCAGAAACGCGCGTACAGGAGTTGGAAGCGGCCCTGCAAGCCAGGCCGGAACAGGGGGGCAAGGGGTTGGAGGTGGAGTTGGAGGCCACGCGTGCAGAACTTGAGAGGGTGCGTGTGGAGTTTTCGGCCTCTCAGAAGCGCGAGTTTTCCGTTGGGCAGGAAGTGACAGAGCTTTCCCAGGAGAAGGAAGCACTCGAGACACGGCTTCAGTCTCTGCAAAGAGAACTTGAAGGAGCCAGGCAACACACTCAGGAGAGCCCGTCCTTCTCTCAGCCAAACGCAGACGTTTTGAACGAGTTGAGACAGTTGCGCGAGACGGTTGTGTTGCTGAAGAAACGCCTCATGGTTGCTGAGGCGGCAGCTGAGGCAGCTGCGGGCCTCAAGTCCAAAGTGGCGCGCCTTGAAAGCATGTTGCGCCAAGGTGGCCGCTAGTTGACGTTTGTTGAAAAGCCGCCCCAGCCACCTGTTGACGCTTGCCCAAGCTGGCACACGCCACGGCAACTTGCTGTTTATGTACATTTTCCTTTTTGCCACTCGAAGTGCCCCTATTGCGACTTTGCCTCTGTGGCCACGCGGCACATTCCGCATGAGGCATATGCCGAAGCTTTGCTTGCAGAGTTGGACAGGCGTTGCGAAGTGTGGCCTGAGTTTAGGCAAGGCTGCATGCAGGCGAGCAGCGTTTATTTTGGTGGGGGCACGCCTTCGCTTTGGGAGGCGGGGTGTTTGGCGAGGGTGCTTGAGCATTTGGAGCGGAAGTTGGGTTTTGCAGACAACATAGAAATAACGTTGGAAGCCAACCCCAATGCGGCACAGGCAGTGCCGTTGGCGGCATTCCGTTTGGCGGGTGTCAACCGCCTCTCTTTGGGCATACAGAGTTTGGATGAAGCCATGCTCCACCGCCTTGGGCGCACCCACAATGCGAAGGAGGCGTTGGAGGCTGTTGAGAGGGCGCGGCGGGTGGGTTTTGAAAACCTCTCGGTGGACCTCCTCTATGCTTTGCCGGGGCAAAGTTTGGAGCAAGCTTGTGCAGATGCCCGGGCGGTTGTTGCATTGGGGCCGGAGCATTTGTCCCTCTATGCTTTGACGCTTGAGGAGGAGGTGTTGTCCCAAGCAATACCCATGGCCGGGCAGTTGCCATATTTGCCCTCGGAGGAATTGAGTTTGGAGATGCGCTCGCAGATGGCGCGCATGGCCTTGGAAGCGGGCCTTGAGCGCTATGAGGTGTCCAACTATGCGCGCCCCGGCAGGGCTTGTGCGCACAACCTGAATTATTGGAAAGGGGGCGACTACCTAGGGCTGGGGGCGGGGGCCGTAGGGGCTTTCATTCGTCCCGAGGGTGGACAACGTTGGTTTAACCACCGTTTATGGGAGGACTATGCCCGGGCATTGGCGGCGGGGGGCTTGCCGGAGGGGGAGCGGGAGCACCTGAGCAAGCGGGCTTTATTTATAGAGAGGGCCATGTTGGGCCTACGTCTCACAGAGGGTGTGGAGCCAGAGGTTTTGTGTGCAACATTTGGGAAGAGTTTTGAGGAGGTGAGGGGGCGCATAAGCGCCTGGGAGGCAGGGGGGTGGGCAACCTACGCCGCCGGGCGTTTATGCCTGAGTGAGCGTGGCATGGACATACACAGTGCTTTATGCGAGCAGCTGCTTTAGTTAGACCGGTTTTACTTTGACATGACTTCTTCATTGGACTCGTTTTTGCTCAGCCCATGCCACTCAAGTGCGCTCCCTGCCTCCTCCCTTCCGTCAGCAAGCTCCACCAGCAAGCTCCGGTGGAGCTTGCTCCTCGCAAAAGTCTCGTCCGCTGCAAGCGTATGTCCCATTGAAACCGGTTTGTAGGCTTAACCTTAAACAAAACCGGCCTAGGCCGGTGCAAGAAAGAAGAAAGGAGACGGCAGTGGGGCAGAAGTTTTTGGAGTGGGCAGACAGTTGGATACAGGGCCTGGGCCCCTGGGGCTATGGGGTGTTGGCTTTGGCCGCCCTATTGGAATACCTCTTCCCCCCATTTCCCGGGGACAGTGTGGTGGTATTGGGGGGCATTTGGGCCTGGCGTACCTCCCAGTCCTGGCTGGGGGTATGGGCGGTGGTGGCATTGGGCAATATTTTGGGCATAGGCATTCAGCACCGCATAGGGCATATTTTGGTGCAGAGGGTGCAGGGCCGGGAGGCAGGGAGGGTGGTGAAGAGGCTTAAGGCCTGGGGGCTGACGGAGGAGCGCCTGGCAGGCATGCAGGAGCGTATTTGCCGGCACAGTGTGGCATTGCTTTTGGCGAACCGGTTTTTGCCTTCGCTGAGGGCGTTGGTATTTTTGGCTGCGGGGGCTTCGGGTTTGTCGTTGAAGAAAACCCTGGGGTGGGGGGTGTTGGGCAGTTTGGTCTGGAGTGCTTTTATTTTGGGTATAGGCGCCTGGGTGGGGGGCAATGTGGAGCGGGTGTTGGGTTTGCTGGAGGGCTACCAGACGGTGGCCGCCTGGGTATTGGGCGCAGCCGTTGTGTTTTGGGTTTGCTACAAATTATGGAAGCGCCGGAGGTGAGGAGAAGGTTTCTTCTTGCCCATTGGGGCGGGGTTTCTTTAACTGAGAATGTTTTTATGGGCCATGCGGCCCGGGCCCCTCTTAACTGAGTCATGTTCTTCTGGGCCTGCGGCCCGGCAC
>WQTM01000109.1 GCA_009786315.1 Pseudomonadota bacterium
GGAGCCGTTTTTGAGGAACTTTTTGGGCGAGCAAAAAGTTCCCCGCCGGAGGCAAGACGCCCGGAGGGCAGAAAAGCGCGGGCCGCAGGCCCAAGAAAGAACAACGCCCGAAGGGCAAAAAGAACCCTTTCCAAAAAGGGCCCGGGCCGCAGGCCCAGGAAAAAACCCCGCCTCAATGGGCAAAAAAGAAACATTTCAGAAAAAGGAAGCGCTCCGTTTGAGGTTTCGGACACTGGAACCTTGCTTCGCGAGGCTTTCCTTGTTAGAGCGCGCCTTCTAAAGACTCTCTTTTGGGGATTTTATGATAACACTCTTTGCCCAAGCTCCTGCCCAAGCCCCCGCTGCTGGTAGCCTTCTCTCGATGCCTTCGCTGCTGATGTTTGGCGGTATTTTCGCCATTATGTATTTTATGTTGATTCGCCCTCAGCAAAAGCAAATAAAGCAGCAACAGGCGATGCTTTCTACCCTACGCAAGGGGGACGAGGTGGTTTTGCAAAGCGGCATATGGGGGAAAATACACACCATAGAGGAAAAAGTTGTTTGGTTGGAGTTTTCCAATGGGACGAAAGTGAAAGTTGAGAGAACGGCCATTATACGCCGCATAGAGGTTTCCTCTCCGGCACCTTTTGAAGAGGAGAAGTGAGCATGAAGCTGGGCTCCGGCTGGTGGACGCGACTGGTTATTATTGTCCTCGTTACACTGTTTTCCTTCTGGTTTTTAGTCCCCACCTACTATTCTCTTTTTGTATTGGAGCGCAAAGACAGGAACAAGCTGGAGGCGCTTGAGAAGGTTTTGCCGTGGTGGGCGCCGCCTGCGAGATACCGCCTTTCCCTGGGCTTGGACTTGCAAGGTGGCGTCTATATGATTATGCGAGTGGACACGCAGACGGCCCTCATGAAGCGCACAGACAGGCGCAGCGTGCAAATTTCCACACTGTTGAAGGAGAAGAAGCTGGAGGAGGTGTTGGTGGAGAGCAAGCCTGAGCAGCGGCAAATTCGCCTGACAGCCAAGGACACCAGCATGGCTGCTTCAGCCGAAAAGGCGTTGTTGGCGGCATTTGAGGATTTTGAAGTGGCTTTGCGTGAGGGGGAGAGCTTCACCTTGCAGTTGAAGGGCACAGAGGCCAAGCGTTTTGAGACGGAGGCCTTGGAGCAAGCCTTGCTGGTGGTACGCCAACGCATTGACAAGTGGGGTGTTGCCGAAGTGGACTTGCGCAAATTGGGCACGGACTCCATTCAAGTTTCCCTTCCGGGCCACGATAACCCGGAGCAAGCGAGGGATTTGATTGGGAAGACGGCCCAGTTGGAGTTTATTTTGGTGGACGAGGAGCGCCCGGACTTTTTCGCAAAACTCTATAATGAAAACCCACCTGCGCCGGAATTGGGCATTGAGTTGGGGCCTGGTGCGGGCATGGCAGCCACCCTCATTGCGAAGGAAAGCCAGGCCATTTTGGACTATGTTGAGGGGAAAATACCAGAAGACCGCGTGGTGCTTTTGGAATGTGAAGTGGCACAAACAGGCCCTGAATTGCCCGAAGCCAGCAAAGCCTCCGCAAGCTGCAGCCGCTACCTCGCCTATTTGTTGGAAAAAACCGTTTCCATGACGGGCGACAGCCTGGCCAGTGCGGATGTTGTCCAAGGGGAACGTGGACGAATTGTGGTTTCCTTGAGTTTTGACGCGCAAGGGACAAAGGAGTTTGCTGAGTTGACGACACAACACAAGGGCCGCCGCCTGGCCATTGTGTTGGATGGCAACGTCTACTCCGCACCCGTGTTGATGGTGGCCATTACGGACGGACGTGCGCAAATAAGCAACGACAGGGACATGCGCCCTCAGGAGCAGCAGTTTGCGGACGCCAAAATGTTGGCTTTGGTTTTAAAAACGGGTGCCATGCCGGCCCCGGTTTCCGTGGGAGAGAGCCGCCAGGTGGGTGCCTCACTGGGGGATGAACTCATAAAGAAGGGCAGCCTTGCCGCGGTGGTGGGTTTGTTGTTGGTGGTACTGTTTATGGCCATTTACTACAAGGTGACGGGCCTTGTGGCCAACGTTGCGTTGATGTTGAATGGCTTGCTTATTTTGGCGGGCCTTGCGATTTTCGGCGCCACTTTGACTTTGCCCGGCATTGCGGGTTTTGTGTTGACTTTGGGCATGGCCGTGGACGCAAACGTATTAATTAACGAGCGTATTCGCGAGGAGTTGGACGGTGGAAATGTGGCGAGGGTGGCGGTGGACAAAGGCTATGACAGAGCGTTTTGGACCATTTTTGACTCGCACATAACGACGTTGTTTGCGGCGGCCATTTTGTTTACGACGGGGACGGGGCCCATTCGAGGTTTTGCGGCAACACTCATTATTGGAATGAGTGCCTCGTTGTTTACGGCCATTGTTGTGACCCGGCTGATAACCACCTACCTCGTCCACGGCCGCGGCGCCAAAACCGTTTCCATTTAAAGCGAAAGCAAGGTTTTTTCGATGCGTATTTTTAAGCACAAGACGAACATTTCTTTCCTCAAATACCAACGCACGGCCCTGTTTTCTTCTGCACTTGCCTGCATTGCGGTTTTGGTTGGCATTGCCGTTTTTGGTTTCAACTTCGGCGTGGACTTTTCGGGGGGAACTTTGGTGGAGGTGCAGTTTTCCGAGGCGGTTTTGGACCAGAGCATTCGGGAGGCGGGCACACAAGGCGGCCTTGCGGACTTTCAAGTGCAAAGCATAGGCGCACGCGAGGACAATACCTTTTTGCTGCGCGTGGGCGGGACAACACAGTTGACGGACGCACATGCCAAGCAAGTGGAGGCTGCCCTTCGCCAACAGGCAGAGGTAAAGTCCTTCTATGCGGACTTGGGCAACGGCCTCATTAACCTCCGTACAGCAGAAAAAATAAACTCAGCAGCAGTGAGCCAGGCGGCCAACACCTCAGAGGTGGCGGTGAAGGAGGTGAGGGAGTTGGGCGAGTCCCCCAACGGCGGGTTTGACTACCAAGTTGTATTTTCAGGCATGGCTGAAAAAGTCCAAGTGGCATTGAGGGCGGGCATGGCAGACAAGAAGTTTGAAATTCGCCGCGTGGACTATGTAGGCCCGCAAGTGGGCAAGCAACTTCGCAACAAAGGCATTGCCGCGCTGATTTATGCCACGCTTTCCATTATTGTTTATGTCGCCTTTCGGTTTGACTTCAAATTTGGACCGGGCGCGCTGGTTTCCATGGTGCACGACGTGTTGGTGACGGCAGGCTACTACCTTGTGACGCAGCGAGAGTTTAACCTGACAGCCATTGCGGCACTTTTGACGGTTGTCGGCTACTCCATTAACGACACCATCGTCATATATGACCGCATTCGAGAAGAAATGGTGCGCTTTAAAGGCAAGTCCTTTGCCGAAATTGTTAACCTCTCCATTAATGCAACCTTGTCGCGTACCATTCTCACCAGTGGTGTGACGGCCCTCTCCCTCATAGGCCTGCTTATTTTTGGCGTGGGAGAAATTTTTGACTTCGCCATGGCCATGTTGGTGGGTATTTTTGTGGCCACCTATTCCTCCATTTTTGTGGCAAGCCCTGTGACGCTTTGGTGTGAAAAATATTGGGGCAAGGACAAAAAAACGGCGACAGGTTGAGTGGCCCCCCTTGAGAAACCCATGGAACCTTCCACCCCCATTCTCGTCCAACCTGCCCGAGGCTATTGGCAACGCAGAAAATTTTTGCAATTCCCCTACAAACTCTATGCGAAGGAGCCTTGCTGGGTGCCTCCGCTTTATATGGACAAGAAGAAAATGCTCAGCCGCAAAAAAAACCCGTGGTTCCAACACGGGGAGGCGGAATTCTTCTTGGCCTTTCGCAACAAAGAGGTGGTGGGGCGCATTGCCGCCATAGACAACCACCGCTATAACGAAGAAAACAACACCCAAGTGGGCTGGTTTGGTTTTTTTGACTGCATAGACGACGTTGAGGTGGCCCGCGCGCTTTTGGACACCGTCGAAAAATGGCACGCAGCACGCGGCATGCACCAACTGCTGGGCCCTGCCAGCTATTCCAGCAATGACGAGTGGGGTTGCATTGTGGAGGGGTTTGACACTCCACCCATTTTCCTCTCCCCCTTCAACTTGCCCTACCAACCTGCGCACCTGGAGGCATTGGGCTTCCAAAAGGCCAAGGACTTGCTCATGTGGGACATGGACATTGTGAAGCCGCCACCTGCGAAGGTTTTGCGCTTGGCCCAAAAAATTCGCGAGCGGGAGTCCGTTGCCATTCGCCCCATTGACATGAGCCGCCTAAAGGAGGAAGCCGTCAAAATACGCGACATTTATAACCACGCCTGGGAGAAAAACTGGGGTTTTGTCTCCATGACGGATGAAGAGTTTGATGCGTTGGTGGCGGACTTGAAGTTGATTGCCATTCCCGAAATGACGTTGTTTGCAGAAATAGACGGAGCCTCGGCAGGTTTTTGCCTGACGTTGCCGGATATGAACCAGGTATTCAAAAACATGAAGGGCGGACGCTTGTTTCCGCTGGGCATATTGAAGTTTTTGTCCGGCCGCAAAAAAATAAACCGCGGACGGCTTTTCATTATGGGGGTGAAGGCCGAATACCGGCGGCGGGGTTTGGACGCCCTCCTCATGTTGGACACTTTTTTGAATGGGCGGAAGTTGGGTTGGACAGGGGGAGAGGTGGGCTGGACATTGGAGGACAACGACGCCATTAACCGACTCATTCACCTCTTCGGCTCCTCCCCCGTCAAACGCTATAGAATATTCCAAAAGGACTTGCCCAGGGCCTAAAACATGCCAAGGCCGCGCACGCCAGCCTATGCCGCGAAGGCTTTGGACATAGAGGTTGCTGAAGTCCACTCTCCTGAAGGGTTTTCCGCATTCATCCGCTTTCCGTTGAAGCTTTATGCCCAAGACGCCAACTATGTGTCTCCCATTTTGGTGGAGCGCCGCGAGTTTTTGGACAGCCGGCGCAACCCCTTTTTTGAGCATGCGCAGGTTGCGTTTTTTTTGGCGCGCAGGGGGGAGCACATTGTGGGGCGTATTGCCGCCGGCATAGACGAGCGCTACAACCGCTTCCACAAAACCAACACGGGTTTTGTCGGCCTCTTTGAGTGCATACAGGAGGTGGGGGTGGCGGCGGCGCTTTTTGAGAGGGCAGGGGGGTGGATAAAGGCCCATGGGGCGGTGGAGATGTTGGGGCCTTTGTCCATGGCATTCCACCACGAGTGCGGCTTGTTGGTACACGGTTTTGAGCACCCGCACTCCATGTATACCCCCTATAACCCCCCCTATTATGAGCAGTTATTTGAGGCGAACCATTTTCGCAAGGTGAAGGACTTATACTCCTATGAGTTTTCTGCGAAGCAGGGGTTTCCCCAAAAGGCGCGCCAGGCAGCCCAGAGGGCGCGCCAAAGCAAGGGCATACACCTGCGGCGGTTGAGGTTGGAGCAGTTGGAGGTGGAGAAGGACAGCATAAAGTCCATTTATGACTCTATGTTGAAGCCGGGTTTTGGTTTGCTTCCGTTGACGCAGGCGGAGTTTGACTATGCCATGCACCGCCTAAGGCCCCTCATTATGGCCAGGCCGGAGTTGTGTTTTGTAGTGGAGGCGGATGGGGAGCCGGTGGCATTTGCCCTCAGCATGCCGGACGCGCAAAATGCGTTGCGCTCCGCGAAAGGTTATTTGTCGCGTTTTGGAATTCCCTGGGGGCTTTTGAAAATACTCTGGGGCGTGCACAAACTGGAGAGGGTGCGCGTCTTTTTGTTTGGCATACGCCCTGGGTTTAGGCGGCGTGGGTTGGACGCTTTGTTGGCCGAGGAGACGGTGGAGGCGGCCCAAAAGCAAGGCTATTGTTTGGGGGAGTTGGGGTGGATTGCGCAGGACGACGCCCTGCTCGGACGTACTGTGCAATTCCTCGGCGCCAAACCCATCAAAACTTTTCGGGTGTTTTCTCGAGCTGTTTGAGGTGCTTTGAGTTTTTTTGGGGCCTGCGGCCCGGGCCTTTTTTTGAAATGCTTCTCTTTGCCCTCCGGGCGTGGGTTTTTATTTGAGAATGTTTTTAAGGGCCATGCGGCCCGCGCTTTTTTGCCCTCCGGGCAGGTTTTTCGCCTCTTCGGCGAGTCACTTTTTTTTTGCGCGCGCAAAAAAAAAGTAACCAAAAAAAAACGGCGCCC
>WQTM01000110.1 GCA_009786315.1 Pseudomonadota bacterium
CTCCTCTGGAGGCTTGTTGGGGGGGGTGTTTTCCATTTCGCGTTGGGTACGCACCCAGGTTTTGGGGGACTTGTTTCTTCCTGTCAACGTTAAAGCGAGTTTCCAGGCGACAAACCAGGGGGCGCAGGCCAAGTCCAAAAGGCCTCTGAGGCCTGCCTTGGAGAGTTGCCAGCCGCGCAGCACATAAAGCAGCAAGCAGAAAACCGCGCCGCTGAAGGCAAAGGTGGAAGCTGGCCAATAGCCTTCCCAAAGGCCCAGCATGAGTGCAACCAGCAGCCCGCCCAAGTTGCAAAGTACCAACCAACTGAGGGGGGGGACGAGCACGTCCAAGGCCAAATCCACCCAGAGGGGCTTTGCGTGGCGTATGCCTTGCCATAGCAGGGGAAGTCCCATGCTTTTCATGAGGGCGAGGCGTCCTCCTTCCCAGCGTTGGCGTTGGGAGCGAGAGGCTTTCTCGTTGCCTGTCATTTCGCCGAGTACTTCGGCCTCGCTGGCATAAAAAACGCGGTAACCGGCGCGTCCGAGGAGAACGCCATACTCCAAGTCCTCCACAACAGAGTGGGCGCGGTGGGGGACTTCGCGAATAAGCGCGGAAACAAAACACATGCCGTTGCCGCGCAAGCCGCATGAGAGGCCTAGGCGCTCCCTGGCCAGGGAGCGGACGCCGTGGAAGGTGGCAAAGGCAATGCGCATGAGGCGTGTGCGCCAGGTGCTGTTTATCTCGAGGACGCCATAATGCGCCTGCATTGCCATGGCGCCCAACTGAATGCGTGCGGCAAAGGCCTTGAGTGTATTCTCCGAGAGAAGGCTGTCAGCGTCGACGACAACAACAGCCTCCGCGAAACCTTCTTTGAGGCTTTTTTGGAAGGCAAACTCCAGGGCATAGCCTTTGCCGCGCTCCGTTTCGCTATGGCGCTCCCAAACAGTGGCGCCGGCTTGTTGAGCGAGGAGAGCGGTATTGTCCGTGCAGTTGTCGGCAACAACAATAACGCGAAACTGCTGCTTGGGCCAGGCTTGTTTGCGTAGGTTTTCAATGGTACGTGCAATGCCTGCCTCCTCATTGTGCGAGGGGACTAAAATGTCAAAACGCAGCGAAGAGGTTTTGAGAGGCGGTGTGGGGACACGCGCAGAAAGCAGCGTGAGGGCCAGCAAATAGAGGCAAGGGAGGGCTGTGAGGCCTGCCGCAATGCATAGGAGAATGTCCAAGAAATTCATGGTGGGCTAGGAATGGAATTCAGAGAGCACGGGCAATTTGAGGCGTTGCTCAATTTGCCAAGCTTCGATGATGCGGCCGCTGAGGAAGTCCAACAAAAAGCAAATGAAGACGGACAAGAGGGCGCCCACCACAAGTCCCGCGACAGCAATGAGGGGGCGGTTGGGGGAGGCAGGCTTTTTGGGCACTTGTGGGGGTTTGACAACGCTATAGCGGTATTTAAACGCAGCCCTTGCCACGTCTTCCTCAATGCGTGCCGAGTCCGAGCGCATTTGCAACTCTTGGAGTTTGGCAATGGCCATACGCAGTTGCTCACGCGCCACGAGAATAGAAGGGTCATCATCCACATCCGGCAGCAGTTGCTCCAAAAGCTCACTGGCACTGCTGCTGCGGCCAACGGATGAGCGCCGTATACTGGAGGTGGCGATGGAGTCGGTTTCCGGGTCTCTCCCTCCCAGGCTGCGGTATTCCTCCAAAGCCTGATCCATCTCACGTCTCAACGCGGCCAACTGCGACGAATCCTCTTTCGCTGAGCGAATGCGGTGCTCCAAGTCCGTAATGTTGGGGTGGCTTGGGGCATAGACGGTGCGTTGCTCCGCCAGTTGGACCTGCAACTCAGTTACCCTCCGGTTGCGGGACTCTTGAAGGTCCTCAATGGCCCTCGCCCGAGAGCGAATGGTATAGCGCAGTTGCGCCAGCGCTTGTGTATTGGCCGTTTCTGTGGAAGGCCTTGGGACCGCCCTGGAAGGTTTGGCCTCGGAGGAGGAGGACGAGGTGTTTCTCCCTCTCCCTCTGGCAGCTCGGCGCTCTTCCACGGCTTTTTCCATGTTGTTGACCAGCTGCGCAATGGACACCTCGTCGTTGGCGACATAACCCTCGAGAATGGAAATGGCCTCGGAAATGGCGGACACCTCCGCCAGGTGGCGTGCTTCCAGAAAGTTTTGCTGGGCTGCTTCGACAATGCGGCGCGCCAGCGAGGCTTCCGGCCAAAAAACCTCAATGCTAACCGTCCCACTTTGCCCCGTATACACAACGAGGCGTTTTTCGAGAATGCCCACCATGCCCTCAATTTTCTCCTCCTCCGTAGGTGGCTTTGAGAACAAACCCATCAACTTGTCTTTCAACCCCAATATGGGGTTGCGCGTCTGTTGCCAGTGCTCAACAAGCTCCAACTGGCGAACCATGGAGACGAGGTTGTTGTGGGCCATGACGGTTTCCCGGGCTGCCTGGGTGGGGCCTTCGGTGTCCGGGGCCATGTTGCGGTGGGGGTTTCCAAGGCTTGCAAGCATGGAATTTCGGTTGGCCAACAGCACAGTTTCAGAGTGGTATTTGGGGGGCATAATAAAAACAATGAGCGCCACCAAAACCGCGAAGAGAACAAAACAAAAGAAGGCGGCGAAACGGTGGCGCTTGACGGAGCGGAAAATGAAACCCATCCACAAATAAATGAGGCGGTAGTCAAAGAGGGCAGCCGAGGTGTCAACATCGGCACGGTTTTTCAATGAAACGGAAGGTTGTGTTTGTTGCATGGCTTAGTCGTGGACAGTTTTGGAAAGAATTTCTTGTGCGTCGCGTCCTTGAATGACGAAAAAATAAATGAAGACAACAGCAATCCAATAAAAGACATTATAGGCAAAAAAGTGGAACATGGCTTTGCGCAGAGCCAAACCAGGTTGGGGAATTTTTGCTGCGCGCATCGGGAGGATGACCATCATGATGATGACGGAAAGCAACAAAATTTTGTCCATAGCAACCCCAGAAAGACAAGCACAAACAACCCCTGCAAACCCAGGCGCCTTCTTCAGCCTCCTGCTGTGCGCCAGCCTCGCATTGTGCGCATGTAAGCCACAGGTTGCAAGCACTCCTCAAGCTTCACCCCAAAATACTTCTCCCTCCTGGATAAACCCCACCGCTGAAGCAAAACCCTTGCCAACACCTTCCCTGTCCGTGGATTGCCAGACAAAAACCACCCCCATTAGCCCCTTCATTTATGGGGTGGCGTTTGACCCGCAGCGCGCAAACGACGATACGGCATACCACCTGGGGGCCACAACTCGCCGTTGGGGGGGCAACCTAAGCAGCCGGTTTAACTGGAAATTGGGAAATGCTTGGAACACAGCCTCCGACTGGTATTTCCGAAATGTCAACTACACGGGAAACCCCCGCTGGCACTATAATGACTTTTTGAAGCAACAACGCCAATGGAAAATGCAGACAGCACTCTCCATTCCCATGCTGGGCTGGGTGGCCAAAGACACCGTTTCCGCAGGCTTTCCGAAAAAACAATTCCCCAACCAGCAAGCCTTTGAGCCACAACACCCACAGTTTGGCAACGGCGTGGGCCTAAACGGCAAACCCCTCAAACCGGGCTCCCCTCTGCTGACTTCCACCCCCGCCCCACCTGAAATGATGGGGGAATGGGTGAAAACCCTCCAAAAAGAAGACGCCGCCAAAGGCCATGGCCGCTCCATACACCTCTATTTTTTGGACAATGAGCCCAACCTTTGGAACCAAACACACCGGGACATATACCCGGAGCCACTCAGCTATGACGCGTTGCTTGAGAAAACCATTGCCACCATACGCGCCATACGAAAGGCGGACCCACAGGCGCTTATTGCAGGGCCTTGCGAGTGGGGGTGGACGAATTTCTTCTGGTCCGCCAAGGACATTGCCGAAGGGGGCCCCCTCCTCGCCCCGGATAGGCGTGCCCACGGGGGAGAGCCCCTCGTCCCCTGGTATTTGAAAAAACTCTATGAGCACCAGCAAACAACAGGAGAGCATATGTTGGACGTGTTGGACTTGCACCACTACCCACAAGGCCAAGGGGTAGGCATAGGAGAGGAGGGCGGCACAGACGCGCAAACCAACGCCCTGCGCCTGCGCATGACGCGCTCCCTGTGGGACGCAACCTATAAGGAAGAGTCCTGGGTAAATGAAAAAATGCACCTCATTCCACGCATGCGCGCGTGGGTGGCCCAAAACTACCCCGGCCTCAAACTCTCCATTGGCGAATATAACTTCGGCGCCGAAAACCACCCCTCCGGCGGACTTGCCCAAGCAGAGGCACTGGGCCGCTTCGCCCAGGAAGGCCTGGACTATGCCTTCGCCTGGTATTACCCCAAAAAGAGCAGCGCCGCAGCCCAGGCTTTTCGCGCCTTCCGCAACTATGACGGCAAGGGCGCACAGTTTCTCGACAACTTTGTGCCCAGCACAGCCCCCGCAGAGGTGTCCGTTTTTGTCTCCTCCAACACGGCCAAAAACAAACTGGTGTGGGTGGTGCTGAATTTGAGTGCCTCCAAACCTCAAACTCTGGCGCTGTCTCTCAAAAATTGCCGCCCCATAAAACAACAACGCCACTTTATAACGCGCTTTGACGCTGCGGGCCTCGTGGAAACCAGCGCAAAACCCGCTGACACCCTCCACCTGCCACCTTTTTCTCTGGCCGTGGTAGAGTTAAGCCTTGTAGGAGAGGAAACATGAAAGTCCTCTTCGCCCTCCCCTTCCCGCCTTTGCCTGCAAACTTCGGCGGCGCCATGCGCATGTTTCACCTGCTGAAACAAGTGGCCTTGCACCACGAGGTGACGGTGCTCGGCTATGGCAACGTTGAAGACAAACAAAACCTGCAAAAAGCCATGCCCCTCAAAGAGGTGCATATGCTGCCCTACTCATGGAAACACAAACATAGGCGCCTGGGGCAACTCTATTCCTGCTTCACCCGCCATAGCTTTTTTCAGCAGTCCGTCACAAACGCCACCTATGGGCGCGCGCTGAATGCACTCCTCTCCCAAAACAACTTTGACGTTGTGCACACCGAGTTTTCCCACCTGGGCCCCTTCAAATTGCAGACAAAGGCCCTCAAAGTGTTGGACGCGCATAATGTGGAATGGGACAACTTCCGGCGTATGTATGAGGCCTCTGGCTTCGGCCTCAAAAAACTACACTACTGGGCGGAATATAAAAAACAACACGCCGACGAGTTGAAAACCTGCCGCGCACATGACGCCATTGTCACCACCTCCGAGAGGGACTTGGCACTGTTGGCGCAGTGGCTGCCCCATATACGCGGTGCGGTGGTGCCCAATGGGGTGGACTTGGAGTATTTTTGCCCCTCCCGGGACCCCTCCCCCAAGCCCTTCCACTTCGTCTTTACGGGGATGATGGCTTATGTGCCCAACCATGACGGCGTGGGTTGGTTTTTGGACTGCATTTGGCCACACATTCTGCAAAAACACCCCCAAGCACGCTTCACCATTGTCGGCAAAAACCCACCACCCTTTGTGCTCGCTCGCCAGAGTGAAAGCGTGAGGGTGACAGGCACAGTGGAGGACGTCCGCCCCTATGTGGAAGAAGCCAGCGTCTATGTGGTGCCCTTGCGTATGGGCGGCGGCACCCGCCTCAAAATTGCTGAAGCCATGGCCATGAAAAAACCTATGGTGACAACACGCATAGGTTGTGAGGGCATTGCGTTGGCTCATGAGAAGACAGCCCTTCTCGAAGACTCACCCGAAGGCTTTGCCAATGCCTGCATACGCCTGGCCGAGGACAACACCCTGCAAAAACGCCTGGCCGAGGAAGCCTTTCAAATGGCCTCGGCCCACTTCGGCTGGCAAGCCATCGGAAAGGCCCTCTTGGAAAACTATGAAAGGTGGCTGGCTGAGCAAAGGGGTTGAAAGAAAACACCGCCCGGAAAAACCCAGGCGGTGCATTCTCTTGCCTCTCAGGGGCCTCACAAAGGCAGGGGGGTTTCTTCTTCGGGCATGAAGCCGGTGACAGTAATGCTGAATGGGCCTGCAGTGGCATTGCCAGTGTTCCTGGCGTCAACATAGAAATAGTAGGTTGTCCCGGCAACGCCTGCAACGCTCAGCTCCTCAGGCCTACCGTTGCCCCCGTTGTTGGCGGCAGCTGCGCACATATTCCCGTCCCCACAGGTGCCCTCCCCCTCTGTCATCCAAAGCAGCGGGTTATAGTTTGTGCCTGCCGCAGGTGTCACGAGAACGC
>WQTM01000111.1 GCA_009786315.1 Pseudomonadota bacterium
TGAAGGCGTGGCCAATGGCACAACCTGTGCCAACGGCACTGGCGTTTGCTACCAAAACCTTTGCAGAGACCCCAATGAGGTTCCCTGCGAAGACGGTGGCATCCAGTGCTCCGTTGGGGAAGTCTGCAATACGAATTTGAAGCATTGCGAGTTTGGGACAAGGCCAGGAGAGTGCGAAGGAATGGCCAATGGCACAGCCTGTGCCAACGGCACTGGTGTTTGCTACCAAAACCTTTGCAGAGACCCCAATGAGGTTCCCTGCGAGGAAGGCGGCACCCAGTGTCCTTCTGGACAAATTTGTTATGACGGCAACTGTGAAGTCCCGGTTATGTGCGAAAACAACTTGGACTGCCATTCTGGGATGGTTTGCGTGAATGGCACTTGCATGGTGGAAGATGACCCTGCTGAATGTGTGCCTGTCTGCTTGCCAGAAGAAGCTTGTATCGAGGGTGTCTGCCAAAAGATAGGGCCTGCTGACTGTACGCAGACTTCATGTCTCCCAGGAGCATTCTGCATAAACGGCATATGCCGAGTGCCAAACCCTGGGGACGACAACAGGGATATGGACTGTGATGGAATTGCGGATTGGGAGGAGAACATAAAAGTCTACCTCAGTGGTGAGCGGACAGACCCACTCAACCCTGATACCGACGGTGATGGCATTTTGGACGGAATTGAAATTGGGCGCAGCTTTTCGGCGGATCCTCTGTGCGCAGACCATTTCCCCAAAATATTGCCTCCGACGCACAAGACCGACCCCACCCGCAGGGACACCGACTGTGATGGGCTCTCGGATGGAGAGGAAGATGCAAACCACAATGGTCGCGTTGACCCAGGAGAGACCGACCCCAACAATCCCGACACCGACGGCGACGGCCTTTGGGATGGTTTGGAATTGGGTGTGACAGCAGCCACGGCGGCGGACCCGATGAATTGTCCGAATACCCCATATGATGAGGACCCTTCCACCACAACGGACCCCCTCAACCCCGATACCGACGGTGATGGCATGCCAGACGGAATTGAGGATGAGAACCACAATGGTCGCGTTGACTCAGGGGAGACAAATCCAAACGTATTCAATGTGTTCGACCCAGAGGTGATGGCTGCTTGCTCCGTCAACAATTTGGTTCGAATTGACATTCAACGCAATTTGGTTGCGCAGATGGCGTTGGGTTTGCCCATCGGTTTTCAAAACAGCTATGTCGACATTCAACGTGTCAACCAAGGGGTCGCCACAAGAGGTCTCATGGGCTTTGACTCTGGAAGAAATGTTGCCTTTTTGTCCTGGAAACACATGGGTACGGTATCCAACATTGAGGGACTGGAAATTCTCGCTCAAAACCAAGCGAACAGGATAGGTGAAACTTCAACCATAGACTCTCTAACCATGGGCCGTACCCACTCTTGGGATGTGCTTTCAGCAGCATACAATGCGTTGGATGTTACCATTCAAATTTCAGGCAGCAACATGAGTCCAGCAGGACGCGCCAATGACATTGCCACGCGCCTTTTGGGTGTTGGAAGCGGCGCTTTGTTGACCAACAACAGCGCCAGCGGAGGCACACAACATGTCCGCGCGCAATATGTGCTTCGCGAAAATGGTGAAGTCATTGTCGTTGTGGCGGTTGCGATTGACAATGACAACCTGAGTGGAAGTCCTGGATTTTTCGGTTTGAATGACGTGGCTGGCGGTACTGCTTTGGCGCGTTATTTTGACCAGGCCGTTGTGCAGTGTGAAATTTCCAGCGCTGTTTCTGGAGAAGTCGACTTCCTCTTTGTTGTGGACGACTCTTCCTCTATGTCGAATTTTCAAGCTCGGCTGGGCAAAGCTGGAGACGCCATGGCGGCAGCGTTGAACAACAGCAACCTGGACTGGCGTGTGGCCGTTGTGTCGTCGGATTATCACCACACTGCCACCAGCCCTGACACCAACGGCAATGCCAACAACAGGCGTGTTATCCGTGGATTCACGAAAAGTGCCTATGAATTTCAAGCCTGGTTGACCCCCAACAACCGGTGTAGACGAAACGGAAGCACAGGCACGACATGTACAAATTCAAATTTCGCGACGCATGGCTGCTCATGTGTGTTGTCTCGAGATTTGGCCTGTCTTCCTGACGCAACCGGCGTTGGACGCAACGGTGGTTGTTGGCTTGACGACAGCGGCTCTTCTACCGAAGGCATGTTGGGTGCTGCACGCTTGGCACTCATGCACATGAACGATGCCGATGCGGACCCTCGCATTCGACTTCGAGAGAATTCAGAAGTTATTGTCATTATATTGAGCGATACAGAAGACCAAACCAGAACCCTGTATCATTCAAATTCCGTTGCCTCCAACTGGGAAAACATTCAAAACTTCATCCACTTCTTCCTGGGCGAAGAGACAACCGTAAAGACGACAACTTCAGGCACTGGAGACCCCATCACCGTCTTCCCCGTTCGTCCTGGAACCGCCGTTCGTGTCAATGCCGTTTATTGTCCGGCAGGGAGGAATTGCGGCGGCGGCAACAACGTTCCCGCTGGCAGCACCACACGCATCCAAAATGTTGTGGAAAAAACAGGTGGCTTGTTGGCGTCCATCCAGAATGAGGCGGCTATTGCAAACATCATGAGGCGCATCGTGGACGGAGCCATTGGCCGAGCTGGAATCAAAACACAAAAACCACTCATTGGTGCTTCGCTGCACGTGGCTGTTCAAAGACCATCGAATGAAAATTCGGCGACTCCTCTTTGCAACGGAGCTCATGTCTCACGCAGCCGAGAAAACGGCTTTGACTATGACGGTATTGCGCAAACCGTTGTTTTCTTCGGAAATTGCCGCCCACTCAACCAAAGCCGCGTGGTCATCTCCTATCGCGCCTGGGAAGCCTCAGACAGAGACCGATTGCCATGTCAATATGACATTCATTTTGACATTGGCAAGCCCAACTATTGCAGGGATTTGCGTGCATGCGACATTGAAAACGACGCTTGTGTCTGCCCTGCAAACTATGGCGGATGCCCGACGGGGACGCACTTCGTCTCCAACGTGAGGACGTGCGCATGCGTTCCCAACTAAGCTAGGGCAGGCTGCTTTGTGGAATGAAAGCAGGCTCGGTTTTCACCGGGCCTGCTTTTTTGTTTTTGAAAAACCGTCACTCCGTGCAGGGACTCAAAAACTCAAGGTTTGCCCAGACGCAACGCCTTCAAAAGGCTGCTGATGTCAGCCTGTCCCAAACCTTGGGCCAAGGCCAACTGAAAGCTGGCATAAGCAGCACCAGCACCAGGCACATAGGCGCCATGGGTGGTGGCGTCCTCGAGGAAAAGGCCCACGTCCTTGTGCATTAACTCCACAGAGAAATGTGTTTCCGGACTGCCTTGTAGCATGGCGTTGCCCTTATATTGTATATAGGCTGAGGCATAGCTGGAGGCCATGGCCACCTCCAAATATTTTTCAGGAGGAAGCCCCGCTTTTTCCACGGCCAAAAAAGCCTCGGACAGGGCGCTTGTCAGTTGGGCGACAACGAGGTTGTTGGCCAGTTTCATTTGGCTGCCGGCGCCACTTGGCCCGCAGTGGATGACTTGCTTGCCGACAGCCTCAAACAGGGGCTTGGCTTTCTCGAGAGCCTGGGCTTCACCACCGGCCATAACCAACAAAGTGGCGTTTTCAGCCGCAGGCTTGCTTCCCGTAACAGGGGCGTCCACAAACCAGGCATTCTTTTCGGCGAAGCGTTGGGCCATATGTTTGGAGAGGCCAGGGGAGACGGTGGAGAAGTCCACAAAAACCTGGCCGGGTTTGGCCTTGGAGAGAAAGCCTGAGGGCCCCAGGCAAATGTCCTTAAGGGCCTTGGGTGTTGCCACGCAGCAAGCCACCACCTCACAAACCTCCGCAAGCATGGCCGGGGTTTGGGCCACCTGACAAGGCCAGCGTTGGGCAAACTCGGCGGCTTTTGAGAGGGTGCGGTTGAAAACGGCATGGAGTTGCTGTTTTTGCCAAAGGTTTTGAGACATGGCCTGTCCCATAATACCCAAACCGGCAAAGCCAATATTGCGCATGGGGTTTCCTTTCAAAAACACGAAGAAGGCGAAGGCATAGCACAGGCTTGGGCCATAGGGTATATATGCCCCAGCAGGAAGGAAGCCATTTGCAAACCCCTCATATGCGCACAGAGGCCCATACCCCGGCCTATTGGGCGATGACGTTGGAGGAGTTGACGGCCAAGTTGCACAGCCGCCAACGTGCGTTGGGGCTTTTGCGTTGGTTGTGGCACCGGCCCCCCACTCTCCCCCAAACTTTGGAGTTGCCCCCCCATTTGGAAGCGGTGGGCCACCGTTGGCTTTCTCTGTTGCAGCCGCACATGCCCCCTCTGTTGCCTGAAGTATTGCAGAGGTTGCAAGCGGAGGACGGGACATGCAAGGCCCTGTTGGGTTTGGGTGAGGCGAGGGTGGAAGCGGTATACATTCCCCAGCGTGGGCGCAACACGCTTTGCCTCTCATGCCAATATGGTTGCACGCGGCGCTGTGTTTTTTGTGCGACGGCCTCCATGGGTTTTATGCGCCACCTCAAAGCAGAAGAAATGTTGGCGCAGTTTTTTTTGCTCCGTTGGGTGAGGCCCGAGGTTGCCGTACGCAACGTGGTGTTTATGGGCATGGGGGAGCCCATGGACAACCTGGAGGAGGTATTGCGTGCGGTGCAAATACTCACGCAACCGGGAGGCCCCTGTTTGCGTGCCCAAAAGGTGACGGTTTCAACCTCGGGCATATTGCCGGGCATGCAGCGTTTTTTGGAAGAAAGCCAGGCAAGCCTTGCCCTCTCGTTGAATGCCACCACGGAGGAGCAGCGCAACCGCCTCATGCCGCAAAACCGCCTATGGCCCATGGGGGAGCTTTTGGCGCTGCTTCGCCGCTATGGAAAGTTGCAACCCAAGCGCGAGCATTTTGTCAGCTACCTTATGTTGAAGGGCCTCAATGACAGTGAGGAGGACGCCGTACGCCTGGCGCACCTCCTCAAAGGCATTCCCGTGCGCCTCAACCTCATTCCCTTCAACGCGCATGAGGGCAGCCCCTTTGAGGCGCCGAGCATAGAGAAGCTGAAGGGTTTTTGGCAAAACCTAAAAGCGGCAGGGGTGCGTTGTTTGGTACGTTGGCCCAAGGGGCAGGAGGTGGCGGCGGCCTGTGGTCAGTTGGCCGGGGGGGCGTCCACGAGGAGGGGGCAGAAGTTGGCCGCGTCCGCGGAAGCCAAAACATAGTTAACGCCCTCGTGTACGCCCACAAAACCCGAAGCGAGGCTGGGGCCATGCAGGTGGCCATAGACGCAGTGTTTGGGCCCATAGCTTTCAATGAGGCTGGAGAAAGGGCTGGGGGCGCCGTCAGCATAGAGGGGGGGGAAGTGGGTGGCGACGACATGAATGCGTTGGCTGTCGGCCTTCAAATAAGTTTGGGCGTCCTCCAGAGAAGCTTGCAGCCTTTGTGTCTCTCGTTGGAGCATTTGGGCCAGGTTGGGGGTGCCGTGGCCATTTTCAGCGGCGGACATAGTCCATGGGGACTCGACAAACTCCCACAGGCGGGAGCCTGAAACAACATAGGGCCCGCAGCACACGGCGCCGTTGTGCAGGCAGCCCACAATGGAGGGAAAGGCTTCAAACAGGGCATTCAGTTTGCGGGCGGAGTGAGGCCACCAATAGTCATGGTTGCCCTTCAGCAGAATTTTTTTGCCGGGCCGTTGGTGCAGCCAGGCAAAGTCCTGCACGGCTTCAGCGGGTTTGAGTGCCCAGGAAATGTCGCCGGCGACAATAACGCAGTCTTCAGGGGAGACGGTTTCATCCCAACGTTGCGCCAGGGTGTCCGGGTGGTGGAGCCATCCGAAGCATTCCATGGTTTTTTGGCGCGTAGAGGGCAGGTGCAAGTCAGCAATAGCGAAAAGGTGCATGGGTTGTTTTCTTAGCATGGAAGGTGGAGGGAGTGGGCTAGCCTCTGGGGGCTGTGCTTTTGTCGCATGGGTTTGGTTTATTGCGCAATGACGAGCCGCCCACCGCAATGGCCACCACTGAGCTCAAGTCCCCTAGGGCGCTTGTATTGGAGCTAAGGTTGAAGGTTTTTTCGCTCTTCGGGCATTGTTCTCTTCTGGGCCTGCGGCCCGGGCTTTTTTTGGGAAGGTTTCTTTTCGCCCTCCGGGCGTTGTTCTCTTTGGGCCTGCGGCCCGCGCTTTTCTGCCCTCCGGGCGTTTTGCCTCCGGCGGGGAACTTTTTGCTCGCCCAAAAAGTTCCTCAAAAACGGCTCCCTCCGGTGGCCCTGCG
>WQTM01000112.1 GCA_009786315.1 Pseudomonadota bacterium
GGAGCCGTTTTTGAGGAACTTTTTGGGCGAGCAAAAAGTTCCCCGCCGGAGGCAGAATGCCCGGAGGGCAGAAAAGCGCGGGCCGCAGGCCCAGAGAGAACAACGCCCGGAGGGCGAAAGAAGCCGGGCCGCAGGCCCAGGAGAAAACAACGCCCGAAGGGCGAAAGAAGCCGGGCCGCATGGCCCAAAAAAAACATTCTCAGTTAAAGAAACCCGCCCGGAGGGCAAAAAGAACCCTTTCCAAAAAATGGCCCGGGCCGCAGGCCCAAAAAAAACATTCTCAGTTAAATGAAACCCCGCCCGGAGGGCAAAAAAAAACGTTGTTTAAGTCTTTGGGCTCTTCTTCAAAAAAACGAGGCGCTTCTTCAACAACGCCATCGCCTCTTTGTATTGCGCAGGTGTCAGCTGCTCACCAATCAACTGCTTGGCCGCAACAGCCTCGCGGTTGCCTCCGTTGGACGCGTGTACAACCCATGCGTAGGCACGTACCATGTCCTTGGGAAGGCCTTCGCCTCTGGCATAGGCAACGCCAAGGTTGTTTTGCGCAGCAGCATAGCCTTGCTTGGCGGCCTTCCTAAACCAACGGACAGCTTTCTTGTTATTTTGAAAAATACCTTGGCCTTTGGAATGGGCCAACCCCAGGCTGTTTTGGGCGCCCGCGTGGCCTTGCGCGGCGGCCTTTTGAAACCAGCGAGCGGCTTCTTGGAAGTTTTGAGGCACACCTCGTCCGCTGGCATAGGCAATACCCAGGCTGTTTTGGGCAACCGCATGGCCTTGCTTGGCGGCCTTTTGAAACCAAATGGCGGCCTTGCTGAAAGCTTGAGGAAGGCCTTCGCCCTGCTCATAGGCAACACCCAAATTGTATTGAGCGTCAGCATCCCCTTGCGTGGCAGCCTTTTGAAACCAACGAGCGGCTTCCTGTGAGTTTTGAGGCACACCCCTGCCATGCACATATAAAAAACCCAAATTCACCTGCGCCTGGCTGTCCCCCTGCTCCGCTGCTTTGTGGTACCAACCAGCAGACGCTCTAAAACTCTGCGGAACATTCTTTCCTCTCTCATACATAACACCCAGGTTGAATTGGGCTGCCGCATAACCCGCTTTGGCTTGACGTCGAATCACTCTAAAGTCAAAGAAAGTCCTCGCAAGGCTCCGCATTTTATTCTGAAAGTAGTCCCTCTTCAGAAGGTAGAAGAATATGAAGAAAAACGCTGTCAGCGGTATTGCTAATACCGAAACAATCCAAATAAACATGCTCAAGCTCCAAGGGTGCTGCCCTGGCAGAGTCTAACGCATAACAACTTCTGTGCAAATTGCCGTCTCGAGCAGAATGGAGAAAATAACACCCAGAGCGCGTAGCGTTGGCAAAATAAATCGCTTCCCCCAACTTTTTTGATTGATATTTTAATGGGCTTTCCTCCTAGTTAAACAATGAGCGAAGACACCGCCCCCTCTTGCCCCAACCACCCAGGTGAGGTTGCCACTGATATTTGTCAACGTTGTGGCAGCTTCACCTGTATTCAGTGCAAACAGCTAAACCCCAATTTCTGCCCTAAATGCGCACAACGCCACACCGCTTTCTTCTTTAATAGGAGCAACCTCCACCTCTTTGACTTGCTGTCTGCAACGTGGAACAACACCTTCAAACCCTATTGGTTGGAACTTTCGCTGGCGGCTTTTTTGACGGCGCTTCTTCCAACAATAGTGGGTTATGCGTTTCAAATTCCATCCATCATCTCCAGCGGCGTCATAACGAAAGCAGGTGGCACATCCGTTGCCAGCCTCCTCACCTTCAGCTTTTTCCAAATCCTGTTCTTTATCCTCTCCGTTGCCGCCCAAAGCCTGACACAATGTACTTTGCAGCGTGGCCTCGTCGAAATGTCACACACGGCTTGGGAGGGACAACGGCCTACGTTCAATATACTTTTCAATTTTCAGACAGGCGTTAAAGCAACCTTGGCGAGTTTTCTGGTTGCCATTCCTTGGCTTGTGCTCGCAGGCTTGGGCGTAGCGACCATTGTCGGCGTCAAAACCTTGGAGCAAACCGGCGCCATCCCCGCCTCAGGCTTCGTCCTCGCTCTTGTTGTATTGCTGTTTGTCGCTTCGGCCATTGCCTTGGGTATTTGGATGTTGCCTGCAACACTTCTGTTTCAGCCCTTTGCCGAAAAACCCGACATCAGCATTATGGGCGCCATGCACTTGTGCTTTGAGCGCTGCAAGGGGTTTCGCTTGCAGGTTTTCTGCCTGCTGCTCATTTCCATGCTCATCAGCCTCATGGGTATACTCGCTTGCTGCGTCGGCATTTTTCCTGCCATGGCCATGGTTTTTGCTTACCAAACCGGTTTCTGGAAGGCCCTGGCTGTACCCGGGGCTGACAGCGTGGGGGCGTACAAAATATAAGTCAACACTTTTGCTTCCACTTCTCCAATAGAGTCCCCCCTTCCTCCAATAACTGCGCTACGGCCGCTTGTACACGTGCGGTGAGGGACTCTGAGTCCCCCAACGTTAGTCCCTCCGTGGAAATGGGCTCGCCTACCACCAACGTCGCCTTGGCTTTGCGTATGCGCAGCTTGTCGCGAGGCCATGCGTCTCGTACGCCCACCATCGCCACCGGTACTATGGGGACTTGCGCCACAATGGCGACACGGGCCGCCCCTTTCTTGAAAGGCTTGAGTCTCCCGTCTGCGGAGCGGGAGCCTTCTGCAAAAAATACAATGTTGGTGCCCTGGTGAATACGCTTGGCCGCCTCCTCTATGGCGCCCTGGTCTGACTTCTTGTCCCGGCGTACACAAATGTTGCCGCCCCACACCACCGCTTGCCCAAAAATGGGAATTTTTCGCAACTCCCACTTCACCAAATAACGTATGTGCTGGCGAATATGGTGAAATAAAACCATCGGGTCCAAATAGGACTGGTGGTTGGCGGCCAATACAAAACCCGTCTTTGGCATCTTCTCCAACCCCACCGCCTTCGTCTTAAGTCCTGCACACCGGAGTACCCACCAACACCAATGGAATACCACCGGGTCCGCCGCCTTGCACCCAAATGTCACGGAAATAAGAAGAATAAGTGTGGAAAAAAAACCCGTCAGCAAGGCCGCAGGAATGCCCCTCAACAACGTAACTGTCAACTCCATCCAAAAAACTCCTCAACAGGAAACAGCAAAACCTCAGCAATGGAATTTGCACCCAACAGCAACATCAACACACGGTCAAGCCCTACCGCAATACCTGAAGAAGCTGGCATCCTTGGCAACGCACGCAAAAAACCCTCGTCCACTCGGTGCGCCACCCGCCCAAGGCTTTCTCTCTGCCGCCTCTCCTCCTCCAAACGGCGACGCTGCTCTATGGCGTCGTTGAGTTCCGAAAAACCATTGCCCAACTCAACCCCCCGGGCATAGAGTTCCACCCGCTCTGCAAACCGCGCCTCCCCAGGCTTCAACCTCGCCAACGCCGCCATACACGCAGGGTATTCCAAAAGAAAGGTGGGCCGCTCCCTCCCCAATTTGCCCTCTATACGCTCCAAAAAAATTTGGAAAAATACGTCCTCAAATGCCTCGCTGCTGCCCACAAAAATCCCCCCGGCCAACGCCGCCTCCCTCAAACCCCTCCCGTCATGCCGCCCTTGCGTGCTTATGTAGGCCCCTATGTCTATGCCTGTCTCCCGCAAAAATGCCTCCCTCACCGTCACCCTCTCATAGGGCCGTTGAGAAAAAAAACCACGCCCCCTCAACACCGCTCGCTCCGCCGCCGCCAATGCACCCTCCGTGTCCTCCATGATGGCCCTATAGTCCGAGTGCGGACGGTAAAACTCCAGCATGCTGAATTCAGGGTTGTGCAATGCCGACAACTCTTCATTCCTGAATGCCTTGCCTATTTGGAATAGGGGCGGACTGCCGTCGGCCAAAAGGCGCTTCATGGCATATTCAGGGCTCGCATGTAAATAGAGTTTTTGCGGCCCTCGCCCCCCTTGCCTGCATAGGCAAACTTCAAAGGACTCTATGTGCAACTCCATGCTGGGGAAGGCCACCATACACGGCGTCTCCACCTCCCAATAACCCTCTGCGGTAAAAAAAGAGCGAAGCCCGGCATACATGGCTTGGCGCTTGCGGGCAAATTCCCATTGCTTCTGTGTCGGCATGCTGTCAAAAAGCTTAGTACCCCTTTCAGTATGCGCCCAATATTTTGCCACCTCCTCCGCCCCCTCTGCCTCGCCCTCGCCTTCTCCCCTCTCGCTTGCCTCAAACACCCCCCCCCGCTGGACAGCCTCGCCCCTCCTCCTCTCCTCCAACATTGGGAGGAAGAGGCCTTTGCCTTCGCCAAAGCCCAAAATACTTTGTTCTGGCAACATTGGACTTCAGGTAAACCTCTGGAGTTGGACTCCGTCTATATGCAGTTTGAGGCACTCTTCTCTGAGTCCACGTGGAAATCCATGCAAAGCTTTCCAATGCCTGCGCCCAGCCTGCAAGCTTGCTCCTTCCAAAAACTTCAAGCCCTCGTGCTGGGGGAGCTTCTCTCTCATAAATTACGAGAGCAAAACCTCGCCGTCGCCCTCCTGGAGGACAACCTCACCGTCATGCACCAAGCCAGGGACTTTCCTTGGCATGAGTTGGAGCGCCTGCTGGCCCATGAGAAAGACGCCTCCCACCGGAAAACCCTCTGGTTGGACTCCCTCAAAGCCGTATACCCCTTGGGCTTGGCCATCCAAACCCGCCAACAAAAAACCACCGAGTGGCTGCAATACCTCGGCGTCAACGAGGCCTCTGCTATACAACTCTTTCGGGAGGTTGACTTGGAGGAGCTCTCCTCGAGAGTGCAAGCACGCTTGGACAAAACCCAAACACAGTGGTGCACTCAAATGGAAACCTTGGCCCAACAAGCCCATTTGGAAAAACTTAGCCAAGCGGACTTGCCCTTCTTCTTCCAAGCCAAACTGGGCAACGCCCACCGCTACTTCCCCGCAAACCAACAAGCCGCCCTGGTGGACGCCATATTCGAAAAATTGGGCCTGTGGCCTACGCCTCAACTGCTGCGCCACTTGGGCTCAACCCAAACCCACCCCGCTTTGCCCCTGGTGCTCAACGACGGCACGGCAACCAGTCGGCTCGCCTTTACCCCCGTGCAGGGGCCCCACTCCCTCAAACAACTCCTCAGCGAAATGGGCCGCGCACTCTCGTGGACATATGTCTCCCAAAACCACTGGGCTTGCAGACACCTGGGGCCCCCCATCCTCTCCAATGCCACCGCCCTGCTCTTCGCACAACTCACACAAAACAAAACTTGGCTCGTCGAGCAGGCTTTGCCTCCCCATACCGCAGAAGCCTGGGAGCAAGTCCTTCGGGCACAAACAGAGTTTGAGTTCCGCAAAACAGCCGCCCACTTCCTCGCCCAATGGGCCAGCCTCGCCCAATCCCCTGAGGAAACCCCCAAAACCTATGCGGCCATGGGGGCCAAAGTCCTCTGTACCCAACCCCTTCAGGAAGAAACCGCTCGCTGGAGAGTGGACAACGAGGCGTTCTTCGCTATGGCTGACAAGTTGCGCTCTACCCTCCTCGCGGAGCATATGTGGGAGTTCCTCTCGCAACGCTTCGGACAAACATGGTGGCACCAACCTGAAGCAGGTGCCTGGCTTAAAACACTCTGGCAAGAGGGCAATGCCGTGCCCGCGGAGCTCCTCTTGGAGCGCTTCAAAACACCCGCCACCTCCCCTCTCCTGGCCACCTCCTCCTTCTTCCCCTCTATATTATGAAAGAGGCCAATGGCGTATTTCTCCTCTTGAAATCCCTGCCTCTTTGGGCCCTTAGGGGCTAAAACGAATCGTTCTTTTTCGTCCACCTATGTGCCAAAGCTGTGTTAGGCTATGCTATGCCCTTGGCCTCACAGTTTGAAAAACTTGGCAGCAAAAGCAATACCCAAAACCAATAACTCAGGGTTGCCACGTGTTGAATCTCCTTATCCAAGACAATGAAGGTCGAAAAACCGAAATCCCCTTCTGCCGTGAGGAAATTACCATCGGCCGCGAAGGCGGTAATACCATCCGCTTGACAGAGCGCAACGTCTCCCGCTACCACGCACGCTTGTTCCGCCACAGTACACAAATCTTTATTGAGGACTTGAAAAGCAGCAACGGCATCCATGTCAACGGACACCGCATCCACGGCCACGCCGTCCTCCACCAAGGCGACACCATCGTCATCGGCGACTATGACATTGTCCTCGACGGAATCCCTTCCTCCCCTACACCTCCTCTGCCCATCCCCTCCCTTCAACTCCAAAACAACGTCCCCCTCGCCTCCTCCCCAGAGGTGAATACGGACCCAAACTTGGAACAGGAAATACCTCCCACCCTAAACCCACAACAAACCTTTGACTTGCCCTCCGTCGAGGTGAATACCGCAGCCCTCCTCCCCCCCCCTCTCCCCCCTCCCTCCCCTGCTAAAAAAGAACGCCCCT
>WQTM01000113.1 GCA_009786315.1 Pseudomonadota bacterium
GGGGGGGGAGGAGGTGGGCGCCGCGCCAGCATTGGCCTGTTTGCAACCCCAGGTGTACTTGTTGGCCGTCATACCAGCAACCGAAGGGTGTGCTGCAACCGCCTTCCAACTCGCGCAAATAGGCACGCTCCAACGCCACGGCCTCCTGCGTAGCCACGTCACCCACAAGCCCAAGGCGCTCCCTCAAGGCCGTGTCTGCGCTGCGGCATTGAATGGCGACAGCGCCCTGTCCGGGTGCGGGGGGCCAGCGTTTGGGGTTCAGTTCCAGCACTGCAAAGGAGGCGAGCTCCGCTTTGAGGCGAAGCAGCCCTGCGGCGGCCACCACAATGGCCTCATAGTTGCCCCGGGAGAGTTTTTCCAGGCGCGTAGGCACATTGCCGCGCAGGGGCAAGGGCTGGAGGTGGTTGCCAAAGTGCAGGAGGAGGGCTTCTCTGCGTACGGAGGAGGAGCCGACGCGGCATTGTGGGAGGAGGGGAAGTTGCGAGGCAGGGGCCCTATTGTCGAGGGCGGAGGGGTGGGCGATGAGCCAGTCGCAGGCGGGGGCGCGAGGCAAAACGGCGGCAATGCACAAGTCCTCTGGGGAGTGGGTGGGCAAGTCCTTGAGGGAGTGCACGGCAAAGTCAATGTCGCCGTTGCGCAAGGCCGCCTCCAACTCCTGCGTAAAAAACCCTTTTTCGAGTTTGCCGACGAGGCGTGAGGACAAGTCCCTGTCCCCGCGTGTAACAATGGGGCAAAGCTGCACCTCCACGGGGTTTCCCTGGCGGCTGCTGGCCTCTTGCAGGAGTTGTTTTGCCCAGTGGGTTTGCCACATGGCCAAGTCGCTTTTTCGAGTTCCGGCAATGAGGGGTTTCATTTTTCGGACTCCTTCACAATGCAAATGGTGTCATGGGAGAGGCGTGCAATGGCCCGGCGTATAGCGAGGGAGCGTTGGGGAGGCAAGCCCTCCAGGAGGGGGGGGAGTTCCTTTTGCATGAAGTTTGTTTTGAGGGTGGAGAGGTTGGCCAAAACCAACGAGTGCGCTTTTTGTCCAAACTGGGCATGCAGTGTTTCCAAGGTTTGTTGGGCAATGTTTTCAAGCAACTGCCTGTCCGTATGGCAGAGGTGAAGCAGGGGGGAAGCCAGCAAATCATCCAACTTTATTTTTTCCCACCCGGGGGCTTGCAGCACCTGCTCCGGGGAGCCCAAGTCAATGCAGAGTTTGGGCGCACACATTTTGGGCAAGCTGAAATAGGGGGCGGGGGCGCCCGTGCAGACGACAACGGCCTGGGCGGAAGGCAGTGCGGCCTCAAACGCGGCGCCGTCCTTGCGTCCAAAGCCTGCGTGAGAAAGCTCCGCGGCCTGCAAAGCCGCGCAGACAGCCATGCCAATTTGGCCTTTGCCCCACACCAATATATGGCCGTCGCCCAAATTCAACTCTTTGAGTTTGTTGACAACCAGGGTTTGTACGCCTTGGTTGCGTTTGTCGAGTTTGAGGGAGCGGCGCCGGTTAATGGCCAACTCGAGTTGTTTCCATATGCGGCGCAAAGGCTCGTCACAGGTGCCTTCTTTGTGTGCGGTTTGGAAGGCTTTGACGACTTGGCGCGAGACGGCAGGCTCCCCCTCGGCGACAGAGTCCAAGCCCAGGCTCATGTGGACGAGGTAGTCCATGGCCGCAAGGCCGCAATGGTGGTGCAATTGTTTGAGGGAGAAGCCCTGTTTGAGGAGGAAGCCCAACACCAAATCCATCGTCCAGCGCGGCTGTTTTGCAGAAACCACCCACTCTGCACGGGAGCAGGTAAAAATGGCTGCGGAGCCTGAAATGGCCTGCATGCTTTTGAGTGCTTGAGCGAGTTGGGGGTTTGAAAATTGCGCAAACAGTGCGGCCCGTTGTGTTGAGGACAACTCTCTATAGTTGGCGCCCACAACAGCGAGGGGGAAACTCAAGGAGTGCCTCCTTGAGTTTGGAGGAATTTTTGTTGCAACACTTTGGCGGCCTCAAAGCCGCTGGAAATGGCGTCATGCATGGCCGAGGCCCCGCAATAGCTTCCCGCCAGCGCCAGGGGGAAAGCCTGGAGGCACGCATGCAGTTTGTCTATTTTTTGGAGGTGCCCGAGGCCGGGAATGCCAATGGCTTTGGGCCAGCGTTGAATGAAGTCCACCTGGCCCACCTCGCCGCCTGTCAATTGGCGCAAGTCCCCTTGCAAGCCCTCGTGCATTTGGGCCTCGGAGGCGAAAACACGTTGAGGAAACTCCGTGCCACCCACAAAGGAGACAAAGCGTGGGCCCCTGCCGTCTTTCAAATAGTTGCCCAAAAAGAGTGTACCCAGAGAAAACATGCCCGAGTGTGCACAAGCCAAAAAGCCAATACCTTTGGGGAGGCGGCTTTGTTTGGGGCAAGTTTCACTCCAATGTACCATAGCGAGGGGGGCGTGGGAGAAGGCGTGCAGGGTTTGGGCCGCCTCCGGCAGGAAGGGTTTGAGGAGTTGGGCCGCCGCGTCCGCTTCTGTTGCGAGGCAAACGGCTTTGGCGCAAACCTCCAAAGGCTGCCCTTCGCGCAGCACACGCAGGCAAAAGCCGGGGTTGTTGAAGGACAAGGTTTGGACTTCCGCATGTGTCCAACAAGCAAGTTGCTGTTGTGCAACGAGGCCCAGTTGGGCCATGCCTTTGTGCAAACTCCACAGGCCGTTGCGAGGGTTTTGGGCCTGTTTGGCTTGGGCAACAACCCCTTTGAGGACACCACCGGCCTCCTTCTCCCACTGGGAGAGGGCGGGGAGGGCGGCGAGGAGGCCCAGTTTGGCCGGGGTAGTGGCGAAAATACCACTCAACATGGCGGAGACAACGCCGTGCGTAACATGAGGGCCAAAACGGCGCAGGCAAAAAGCCTCAACGGTTTCCTCTTCACCCAGAGGGGGAGAGGGGGGGCGAAATGCCTCCCTCACAATTTCCCATTTTTCTGCCCATGAGAGGGCGCGGCAGCGCGCCAAAAAAAGCGGAGAGGGTTGCAAAGGCCGCATGCGCCCTTTGCGCACCACATAACGCAAGGTAACTTCCTTGGGTATGGGGAAGGCCGCCTCACTCAGCCCCAGCAACTCCAACAACTCCCACACCACCGCGCGGCTTCCCGTAAACATGGTAGGGCCCGTCTCAAAAGAGAGGCCCCCCACCTCCCTCAACCCCACTTTGCCACCCAAGCGGTTTTGGGACTCCAGCAGCAGAGTGCTGCAACCGGCAGCACGCAACTTGAGGCTGCATGCAATGCCGGAAAGTCCACCGCCAATAATGGCGAAGTCCACGGGTTTAGGCGGCAAGGGCAACCTCTTCGCAAAGGGCGCTGACGCACTCAGGGTTGGTTTGAGGAAAAATGCCGTGGCCCAGGTTAAAAATACAGTGGGAATAATGGTTGCGCGCCCTCATGGCGGCCAAAAGTTTGCGTGTCTCCTCGCGCACCACCTCCGGGGAGGCCAGCAGAAGGGCCGGGTCCAAATTGCCTTGCAGGCAGTGGTTGGGCAGTTGTGCTGCGGCCTGTTGGAATGGAATGCGCCAGTCCAGAGAAATGCCCTGGCAACCACACTGTGCAAGCAGGGGAAGCAGGTGTTGTCCGTCGCGTACAAACAAAAGCAGGCGGCGGTTTTTGCCTGTCAACGCTTTGGCCACTTTTTGAATGGGCGGCAGGGCAAAGCGCGCATAGTCCTCCGCATTCAGCAACCCTCCCCAACTGTCAAACAGTTGCACCGCGTCGGCCCCCGCCTCGCATTGCGCCTCCAAATAGCCAATGAGAATGTCCGCCAAAATGTCCATGGCCTTGTGTGCAAACTCAGGCTGCGTGTGCAGCATGGCGCGTGCAACAGCGAAATTTTTGTCGGCATGCCCTTCAAACATATAGGCCAGCAAAGTCCACGGAGCGCCCGCAAAACCCAAAAGGCCATATTCCTCCCCCAACACCCCGCGCAAGTGGCGCACCGCCTCCGGCACAAAGGACAAGGCCTCCAAAAGTTTGGGGACATTCCACGCGTGGAGTTGTGCAACCTCTTTGAGGGGCTTTGTCATTTTGGGCCCCTGGTGCCCTTCAAAACTCACCTGCATGCCCAAAGCCTGGGGAATGACGAGAATGTCGCTGAAAACAATGGCAGCGTCCAAGGCAAAACGCTCCATAGGCTCCATGGCCGCTTGGGTGCAAAGTGCCGGTGAGTGGCACAACTCCCAAAAGCTGTGCTTGGCGCGAATGTTTTGGTAGCCTGGGAGGTAGCGGCCCGCCTGGCGCATAAGCCAGAGGGGGGGGCGCTCCACGGGTTTTCCTTCAAGGGCATATATAAGGCGAAGACGCGAAGAGAGTTTCATTGTGTCCAATTTGCCCAATTTGCTAAGCCGCTTCGTCACAACTGTGTCACAGGCCCCCCCTTGGGGGTGAAGTTTTGGCAAACTCCGCAAATGACTGAGCAACTGCCATGGCTTATTACGCGGGAGTTGGAAGCTTCGCACATGCTTGCGAGGCGGCTTTGCGCCCTGGGGCAGGCAGCGGAGGCTTTTGCATGTATTGCGCGCAAGGCTTTGCCCTTCTCTCTGCCGGAAACGGAGGCCAACCTCAGCATTCTCGTCACCAGTGTTTTTGGGGCGCAATGCCTTTGGCACATATGGCCTCAATGCCTCCAGCGTTGGCCAAAGCTTTGGGTAGCAGCTTTGGCACCGCAAACCTCCCAATGGCTAAAGGCGCAAGGGGTACCGGTTTCTCTGGAGGTGGCTGGGGGGGCCGGGCAGCTTGCCAAACGCCTGGTGGAGCATTGGCGTGCCCACAACCCTCGTGAGGAGTTTTTGTGGCTAACCAGCAATGTGGGCGCCGCCAGAGAGGAGCAAACCCAGGCCATGCAGCAGTTGGAGGCGCTGACGCGGGTGCACCGCATATTGGCCTATTCCACGGCAGCAGCCCCGGGGTTGGAAAAACAAATGAGGCAATGGCACGGCAGGAGGGCGCGCATGCTGTTTTGCAGCCCCTCTGCTTGTGAGGCTTTTTTTGAGACACGCCGGGCCACTCAAACAAGCCCGGTGGTGGTGGAGGTGGCCTGTGTGGGCAACTCTACCGTGCATGCCTGGGAAAAAAACAAAGCAGCGGGAGAGCCTTCTCCAAGTTTGTGGACACATGTAGAGGCTTTTGTGCAAAAGACATTCAACCCCCACAAAGGAAACCCATGAAGCCCCAAATGTTAGGACCGCGCCTTCGCCGTTTGAGAAGCCATGTTGGAATGCGCCGTTTATTCCGCGAGTGCAGCCTTGAAAGCCGCCACCTTATACAACCCTATTTTGTTGTTGAAGGCAAAGGCACACGCAGAGAGGTGAGGCCGGGCTATGGTTTGTGGCAATTGAGTGCAGACATGCTGCAAGAAGAAATTCAGCTATTGGAGGACAAGGGGGTGGGTGGCCTCATGCTGTTTGCTGTGCCCAGCTTTAAATGCGAGGACGGCTCCGCTTTGGCAAAGCAAATGGCGCCCACGCAAAAGGCCATTGAGTTGTGCAAAAAATGGGCGCCCCATTTGCCTGTGTTTGTTGACACCTGCCTGTGCTCCTTCCTCTCGCATGGCCACTGTGGCCTTGTGAGAGACGGGAAAATTGACAATGACTCAAGCGTGGCATGCCTTGCCGACATGGCGGTGGGTTGGGGCAAAGCCGGCGCGGATTTTGTTTCTCCCAGCGACATGATGGATGGGCGTGTTTTGGCTTTGCGCGAAGCATTGGACGAGGCGGACTTGGAAGCGGTGGCCATTCTCTCCTATGCGGTGAAAATGCAGTCCGCCTTTTATGGCCCTTTTAGGGATGCGGCCAACAGTGCGCCTGAGTTTGGAGACCGCAGCAGCTACCAGGAGCCGGTGGCCAACCGCAGGGAGGCTTTGAGGGAAATAGAGTTGGATGTGCTTGAGGGGGCGGATGCCTTGCTCATAAAACCCGCACTCAGCAACTTGGACCTCATTAGGGACGCACGCGAAACTTGTGAGTTGCCTCTGGTTGCCTACCAAGTTTCAGGAGAGTTTGCCATGCTGCGCGCCGCCGCAGACGCAGGCCTCCTGGAGTTTGAGGCTGCTTGCAAAGAGGCCTTGCTTTCCATGCGCCGCGCCGGAGCGGACTTTATGGTCTCCTATGCCGCACGCACCATAAAGCCCTAAAGGGGGTTGTTGTTGAGAGGGGGGGGCCGCCCTCCGGGCGGGGTTCTGTTGCCAACTGAGAATGTTTTTTCTGGGCCTGCGGCCCGGGCCTTTTTTTGAAAGGGCTCTTTCTGCCCATTGGGCGGGGTTTATTTAACTGAGAATGTTTTTTTTGGGCCTGCGGCCCGGGCCGTTTTTTGAAAGGGCTCTTTCTGCCCATTGAGGCGGGGTTTATTTAACTGAGAATGTTTTTTTTGGGCCTGCGGCCCGGGCCTTTTTTGAAATGGTTTTTTCTGCCCTCCGGGCATTGTTCTCTTTGGGCCTGCGGCCCGGGCTTTCTCGCCCTCCGGGCATTTTGCCTCCGGCGGGGAACTTTTTGCTCGCCCAAAAAGTTCCTCAA
>WQTM01000114.1 GCA_009786315.1 Pseudomonadota bacterium
CCCTGCTGTCCTTTTTGCCCACCCCCCCCCAGGGAAAAAACCCGAAAGAGTTTGCCTTCGACGGCTTTCTCAATTTTGTGAAAGCCCAGGGCCTCTCCCTCTATGCAGAGCAAGAAGAAGCCATTTTGGAGTTGTTTTCCGGCAAACACCTCATTCTCTCAACCCCCACAGGCTCCGGCAAGTCCCTGGTGGCCCTTGCTTTGCACACTTTCGCCTTCGCCGAAGGCAAAACCAGCTTTTATACTTGCCCCGTTAAGGCACTCGTCAACGAAAAGTTTTTCGCCCTCTGTGAAGCCTTTGGCCCGGAAAACGTCGGCCTCCTGACAGGTGACGCAACCGTCAACCCCAAAGCACCCGTCATTTGTTGCACCGCAGAAATTTTGGCCAACCTCTGCCTTCGCGAGGCACGCTTGTTTGCCGACGTCGTCATTATGGACGAATTCCATTATTTCGGCGACAAGGAGAGAGGCACTGCTTGGCAAATTCCCCTCATTTCCCTGCCGGAAACACAATTCCTCCTCATGTCCGCCACGCTGGGTGACATGTCCTCGCTTGCCCACTGGCTGGAAACCAAAACCGGCCAGGCCGTCGCCCAAATACGCAGCAACACCCGGCCCGTCCCCCTGGAGTTTTCCTATTCCACCTTGCCTCTGCATGAAACCATTCAACAACTGCTGCGCGAAAACAAAGCCCCTGTTTACCTCGTCGGGTTTACGCAACGCAACGCGGCGGACGCTGCACAAAACCTGCTCTCCATTGACTTTCTCCCCAAAGCCGACAAGGACAAACTCAAAGAGGCTTTGGTGGGCTTTCGCTTTGACACGCCTTTTGGGAAGGAGCTTTGCAAACTGCTTCGGCATGGCGTCGGCCTGCACCATGCAGGCTTGCTTCCCAAATACCGTCGCCTGGTGGAGCGCTTGGCCCAACAGGGCCTGCTGAAGGTGGTTTCAGGGACGGACACCCTGGGGGTGGGCGTCAACATTCCCATACGTACGGTGCTGCTGACACAACTTTGCAAGTTTGACGGCGAAAAAACGGCCGTCCTCTCTGTGAGGGACTTTCTGCAAATTGCAGGGAGGGCGGGGCGTAGGGGGTTTGACGAGAGGGGCTTTGTGGTTGCACAAGCCCCAGCGCACGTTATTGAAAACCTCAAACTCTCCCAAAGGCGCGCCGAAGGCAAAAAGGTGGTTATGCAAAAACCCCCCACCAAAGGCTATGCGCATTGGGACGACAAAACCTTTGAGCGTTTGCAAACCCAACCCTGTGAAACTTTGCTTGCACGCTTTGAGTTAAACCACGGCCTGCTTATTCAACTCTTGCAGGCATGGGAGGCTTCCTCTGTGGGAGGCTATGCCAAACTGGTGGAGTTGGTTTTGTCCTCAATGAATTCTCCTGTGCAAAAACTCAACTTGCTGCGCCAAGCCAAAGTGTTGCTGGCCTCCCTCGTTGAGGCGGGTTTGCTGACAGTTGAAAGGCGCAGCAAACAGGGGCCTGCGAGGCTTGCTTTGCAGCCTGGCTTGCAAAAGGACTTTTCCCTCAACCACAGCCTCTCCCTGTTTCTCCTCGCCTGCCTCCCTTTTTTGGACACCCACGCCCCCAGCCATGCCATGGACGTCCTCTCTGCTACTGAAAGCATTCTCGAAAACCCCCTCCCCATTTTGCATGCACAACTCAACCAACTTAAAACCCAAAAAATAGCGCTCCTCAAAGCCGACGGCATTCCCTTTGAGGAGCGCATGGAAGCTTTGGAAAAACTCGAATGGCCCAAACCCCTGGCGGACTTCCTCTATGCCACCTTCAACACTTTCGCCAAAGCCCACCCCTGGCTTTTGAGAGACAATATACGCCCCAAGTCCGTCGCGAGGGAGTTGTTTGAGAGGGGCATGTCCTTCAACGAGTATATACGTGAGTTGGGCCTCGCACGCAGCGAGGGCCTCCTCCTGCGTTATGTGGCCCAAACCTATAAAACCCTCCTGCAAAACATTCCCTCCTCCCAACGCAACGAGGACAGCGAGGAAATTCTCACCTTCCTGCATACCTTGCTTGGCCAGGTGGACAGCAGCCTCCTGGAAGAGTGGGAAGGCATGCGTATGCCCACGCCTCCAACAGGGCCCATGCCCGCACAACCTACCAACACCGTTGTGGAACTCACCCCCGCGGCTTTGGCCAAAGACAAAAAGGCCTTGCTGCGCCGTATACGTGTGGAGGTGCACCTCCTTTCTCGCCAGTTGGCCCTAGGGCAATGGGAGGAGGCGGCGCTTTGCCTCGGAGAAAACGCGGGTTGGGAGGCCAAGGCCCTGGAGGAGGCGGTGTCCCCCTTCCTCAAAGCCTATGGCCCCTGGAATTTGACGCCCCTGGCCCGCCAGGCCCAGTGGACACGCCTGGAAACAGGCCCCTCCCCCCGGCACTTTCTGGTTTTTCATACACTCCTGAATGCCGAGGGAGAGGTGGAGGGTACATTGGAGGGAGAGGTGGACTTGTCTACCGAAAGTTTTGCTTCAGGCCCACTCTTTTTGTTGAAAAGAATTCACCTCAACTAGGCCCTCTTGCAGCTTGACATTGAGGCGAAACAGCCTTTAGTGCCGTGCATGAAAAAATTGGGCATTGAAGGTTTTAGTTTTGAGTCGCTCCACCAACCTGCGGGCCTTGCACGCCTCTATGAGGCTTTTTTGCAAAGCCTGCAACAGGAGGACTTGCCCCTCTCCCAAGCCTTTGCAACCTTGCGTGCACAGGGCGAAAACCTCTGCGAAACACCTCAAACCTCCCAAACCCTCATGGGCGTCGCCCGCCACTATGGCCACTTCGTCTCCCGCCTCTTTGGCATTGAGGAGGCCGTTGCCGCCCAAAAGCAGGCCCTGTTGTTTGAAAACATGCTGGCACAGTTTAGGCGCGAGTTTGTTGCAAGGCGCGTCTTCAAAAAAGGCCAGGCCCCCTTCCATGACGAGCATGACATGGCCTATTGGCAAAACCATGCACGGCTTCTGCTTGAAAAAGCTTTCGGCTTTTCCGGCGACGACGAGGAGGCCGCTTTTGCACAGGCTACCCTCAAACTCCTGGAAACCAGCAAAAACTTGGGCGCCACCCCCACAGAGGAAGCGGCCAAGGCAAACGCCTTCGTCCATACTTTGAAAGCGGCCCTCAAACCCGAGGGCCTTGCCCAACCTGAGTTTGCCAAACTGCTTTTGGAAGAAAATGCAGAAGCCTCCCTCAAAGGCCTGCTGCAATTTTGCGAGGACTATTGCCGCAAACGCCACGCTATGGGCACCGCTTGTGCCCCTTGGGAAACGTTGAAGCTTCCTTCCCCCGTGGACTTTGGCGCCCTCATAGAGGCGGAAACCTCCACCTCCTCCTCTGCCCCTTCCCTCCACGCCCCCGCCCACCAACTCATACGCAGGCAAGGGTTTCACCTCACTGACAAACGAGGAAACCCACGCAAAATAAGCTGCACCCTTGACGACTGCGTCTTTTGCCATGAGCGCAACAAGGACAGTTGCCGCAAAGGCTTTCTCCAAAAAGCCGAAGACGGCAGCATGCAGCCCAAAAAAGGCCCCCTGGGTGTCCCCCAAACAGGTTGCCCCTTGGACGAGCATATTTCAGAAGCGCACAGGTTGAGGCAGGAGGGGGAGGTTGTCGCCGCACTGGCCATGGTGGCCATTAACAACCCTCTGTGCGCCGGCACCGGACACCGCATTTGCAATGACTGCATGCGCGCTTGCATTTTCCAAAAGCAGGAGCCTGTCAACATTCCCCTCGTTGAAACCAATACGTTGACGGACGTGCTGAGCCTTCCTTGGGGCGTTGAAATTTATGCCCTCATGACGCGCTTTAACCCAATGAATTTGAAAAGGCCGTTTATGCTGCCTCCCCGCGGCCAAAACGTCCTCGTGGCAGGGCTTGGCCCCGCAGGTTATACGCTATGCCACTACCTGGCCAATGAGGGCTTTGTGGTGGCCGGTGTGGACGGCCTCAAACTCGAGCCCCTTCCGGACGCATGGACAGGAAAAAACGGCCACGCCTTGGAGCCCATTGAAAGCCTGCAAACCCTTTGGACAACACTGGACAAAAGGCGTGTGCGCGGTTTTGGCGGCGTCTCGGAATATGGCATTACGGTGCGCTGGGACAAAAACTTCCTCACCCTCTTGCAACTTATTTTGACGCGCCACTCCAACATTGCCCTGTTTGGCGGCGTCCGCCTGGGGGGGACTTTGCGCATTGAGGACGCCTGGCAACTCGGCTTCCACCATGTGGCACTCGCCACAGGTGCAGGCAAACCCACCCTGGTGCCCATGCAAAACAACCTGCTGCGCGGCATGCGCACCTCCTCGGACTTTCTCATGGGGCTTCAGCTTTCAAGCGCTTTCAAAAGCGAAAGCATGGCCAACTTGCAAATACAACTGCCGGCCATTGTTATTGGAGGCGGGCTGACGGCCATTGACACGGTGACGGAGTTGTTGGCCTATTACCCGGTGCAGGTGGAAAAAGCCCTCTCTCAGTTTGAGCTTTTGTGCGCCGAAATGGGCGAAGAGGCCGTGCTTTCAAAACTCGACGCTGAAGAGCAAGCCATTCTCCAAACCTTCCTCAAACACGGCAAACTGCTGCGCGAAGAAAAAGCGCGCGCCCACAAAGCCAACGAGGCACCCAACTTCCTCCCTCTGCTGAAAGCCTGGGGGGGGGTGAAGCTTTGCTACCGCCGCACCCTCAAGGACTCGCCGGCCTATAGGATGAACCACGAGGAAATTAACCACGCCCTGGCCGAAGGCATGGAGGTGTGTGAGTTGCTCAGCCCAACAGCGGCCCTCGCTGATGATTTTGGCGCCGTCAAAGCCCTCAAGTTTGAGCAAATGCAATTTGTGGACGGCAAATTGTCCGGCACAGGCAAGCATGTGGAGTTGCCTGCACGCAGCGTGTGCATTGCCGCGGGCACTTCTCCCAACACGGTTTATGAGAAGGAGCACAAGGGCACTTTCCAACTCAACGAGAAGTCCGGCTATTTCCAAACCTTCAAACTGTGTAACCAGGGAGAGGCCCTCTCTCTGGAGGCCACCTCCCCTGCAGACAAACGCGGCTTCTTCACCTCCTATGTGCAAAAACCCGAAGGCCAAAACGCTGAAGCGCCTTTGCGTCTGGTTTCGGTTTATGGCGACAACCACCCAGGCTATGCCGGCAACGTCGTCAAAGCCATGGCCTCGGCCCGCGACGGACACCACCAACTGGTGGCGTTGTTTGCCAAACAACGCAAAGCGCGCGAAAGCCAAAACCCCGCAGAGTGGGAAACGCAAAAACAAACGCTGTTTGCCAAACTGGAGGACATGCTGCTTCCAGAGGTTGTGGCCCTCCACCGCCTCACCTCCAATATTTTTGAGGTTGTCCTTCGCGCCCCCATGGCCGCCAAACGCTTCCAACCCGGACAATTCTTCCGCCTGCATAATTTTGAGAAAGACGCGAAACTCCACATGGGCAAACGCTTGTCCATGGAGGGTGTCGCACTGACAGGCGCTTGGGTGGACGCCGACAAAGGACTCGTCTCCGTCATTGCTTTGGAGCTTGGCGTCTCCAGCAAGTTGTGCGCCCATTTGAAGGTTGGGCAACGTGTTGTGTTGATGGGCCCCACGGGGGAGCCTACGGAAATACCACTCAAGGAAACCGTTTTCCTCGCAGGCGGCGGTTTGGGCAATGCGGTGCTGTTTTCCATTGGACAGGCACTCAAAACCGCAGGCTGCCGCGTCACCTATTTCGCCGGCTTCAAACACGCCAAGGACACCTATAAAATGGAGGAGGTGGAGAGGGCCGCGGACGAGGTGGTGTGGAGTGTGGATGATGGGGAGCTTATTGCGCCCAGGCGTGCGCAGGACAAAACCTTCAAAGGCAACATTGTGCAGGCCATGGAGGCCTATGTGGAGGGTGCTTTGGGCACAAACCTCGTCCAACCCGGCGAGGTGGACCGCATTATTGCCATTGGCTCCGACAGGATGATGATGGCGGTGAAAGCGTCGCGCAAAGGCAAGCTTTCAACCTTCCTCAAACCCACCCACCAGGCCATTGGCTCCATTAACTCGCCCATGCAGTGTATGATGAAGGAAATTTGCGCGCAGTGCCTGCAACGCCATGTGGACATTCGCACCGGCAAAGAGAGTTTCGTCTTCAGTTGCTTCAACCAGGACCAGGCCCTTGACGCCGTGGACTTCGCTTTCTTGCACTCGCGCCTCAAAGTCAACTCCGTGCAGGAAAAACTGGCGGACATGTCCTTGCCCATTTTGAAGGCTGCGCCGCCTGTTTAAGGTTTTGTTTTTTGGGCCGGTTGTTTGGTTGCCAACTGACAATGTTTTTATGGGCCTGCGGCCCGGGCCATTTTTTGAAATGTTTCTCTTTGCCCTCCGAGCGTTGTTCTCTTTGGGCCTGCGGCCCGGGCTTTCTCGCCCTTCGGGCGTTGTTCTCTTCTGGGCCTGCGGCCCGAGCTTTTTTGCCCTCCGGGCATTCTGCCTCCGGCGGGGAACTTTTTGCTCGCCCAAAAAGTTCCTCAAAAACGGCTCC
>WQTM01000115.1 GCA_009786315.1 Pseudomonadota bacterium
CACGTATACAAAAAATACTTACCCCCAGCTCTTCAACGCTCAAAGTGAGGGGGCGGAAACGGCACCACCAACACACCACTGTGTTCTTCAACGCTCAAAGTGAGGGAGTGGAAACAGCACCACACCACGCCATTCCGTTCTCCAGCGTTCAAAGTGAGGGGGAGGCACTGCCTCAAACAGCTTCTTCTTGCGGCGGCTTGGGCGGAGGCTTTCGAAGTTTTCTGGAGGCCTTCGGAGGTTTTTTGAGTTCTTTGGGCAAAGCCAAGCACCTCAGTTTAACGTGGCCCCGTTGTGCATGGGCGGACTGGACGCATACGGTGCAACGCATGCCCAACTCCAGCTTGCTTTTGTCAGGAAACTCCAAACAATGGTTTCTCTCGTCAAAAAACACCCTCTTGCCAAGGTGTTTCATTCGAATAAAACCCTCTATCCAAAGCCCATCTATCTCAAAAAAACAACCCATCCTCGCAAAACCCACCACCGTTGCTTGGAAACTCCTGCCAAGGTATTTGCGTGCCAAATAGGCGCTGCCACAAGCCGTCACGTCTCTTTCCAGCTGCATGGCCGAGCGCTCCTGCTCCACACAATGCTTCGCCAACTGGGCCAATACCGCCGCCTCAACCGGCACAAGGCGTTGGGCCCAATGGGCTTTCAACATGCGGTGTACCCATAAGTCCGGGTAGCGGCGAATGGGTGAGGTAAAGTGCAAATAGGCCGAAGAGGCCAAGCCATAGTGGCCTTCGTTTGTCTCGGAATAAACCGCCTGCATCATCGCGCGAAGCAACATCAACCCCAAAAAACGCTCCCGCGGAGTGCCGCGGACGGAGTTCAACAAGCGGTTAAATTCATGCGGGCCGGGTTTGCCCATGGGGACACCCATGGACTTTGCCACATTTGAGAAGAGGCGCAGTTTCCTCTCGTCAGGTATGCCATGGCAACGGAAAAGCACCGGCAATGCCCGTCGGGTGGCATAACGCGCCACCGCCTCGTTGGCGCACAACATGAAAGCCTCCACCAAACGGTGGCTTTCCTGTTGGGGACGCAAACGAATGTACAAAGGCTCCCCTTGCGCGTCACATTCTAGGCGCCGCTCGGGCACCTGCATCTCCAAAGCCCCTCGTTGAATGCGCAAAGCATGCAAACGCGAGGCAAGTACACGCGCATTCTGCAACATAGGGAGAAAGGGGTGGAGGTGCCCAGGAGGGTTCCCCTCAAAAAAACTCTGCACAGCTTCATATGTCAGCCGGGCCGCGCTTTTAATAACGGCGGGGTAAATTTCCGTCTCCAAAAAATGCCCCTCCTCACTCAATACCATTTCCACAACCAGACAAAGCCTCTTCTCCCCCGGCAACAGGGAGCAAATTCCATTCGAAAGGCGCTCCGGCAGCATGGGGAGGACACTGTTTGCCAAATAGACGGAGGTTGCCCTCTCCTGCGCACTCTTGTCCAGTACGCTGCCCTCTCGCACATAGTGGGCCACATCCGAAACGGCTACCCAGAGACGAAACCCTCTCCTCCTGCACTCTACATAAACCGCATCGTCAAAATCCTTCGCGTCCTCACCGTCAATGGTAACAAAAGGCAGGGTACATAAATCCCTGCGCAAAGGCTCCGCGCACTCTTCCGGCAACAACTGCGTTGGAATTTTGGAGGCCTGCGCCAAAACAGCTTTGGAAAAGCCCCGGCCAAACGCGGAAGCCTCTACCAACTCAGCAACAATGGACTTAAAATGGGGTGAAGCGGGCTCTTGTTTCAGCACAAACCATGTCACCTTCGTGGGTTAACCGGGGAGAATCGTCACATGCAAACGAAAACTCCTGTCAAATTGCTGCGGACTGACAATTTTTGACAGGAAAAAGTCCAACTCGAAAATGCCCGGCATACGAGGAAGAAAGAAAAACTCCTTCTGCACCTCTATGCCTTGCTCACTCTTGGGCCGAGAAACCACTTCCCTCAAACCCAAACGCTTGGCTACAGCAATGTCCACCGTCCAAACATAACGGGGGACTTCCTCCAAACACACCAACAAGGCCTGGCGTCCTTCAAGCACCACGGAGGAGGCTTCCGTGGGGGCTATGGTATAAACGTCCAACCCCTCGCGAGACAAAGCCCGCAAAGTCGGCGCACGCAACTCATGGCTTTCTGCCAAAACCCGCCCACTCCAGCCTGTCTCCTTCTCAACTACCCCTGTCACCTGTAGTGTCTGCCCTATATGGGGCCGTAGCCCCTCCAGCAACACCCCCTCCAGCCTAAATGAAACCTGCTGCCATGTCCCCTGGCCCCCCAATATGAGGTTATAGCTTTCACCGGAAAGCTCCACCACCCCTCTAATGGAAGCAAAACCCCGCATACCCGCCCCCATGCCCGGAGTCGCTATTTGCTGAAGCTCTCCCGGAGACAAAAATTGCAGCTTGGGCTCCACCACCACGGGGGCGAGCACAAGCTCCACCTCCGTGGACTTTGCGGAATATTTGCGCACGTCAATGGTGCCGCCATAGTTGTGCGTCTTGCGAATGAGGCCGCTGACGGAAACCCGGTGTTGCGCATAGGCGGGAAATACCTCCTGGTCCGGCCCCTGCAACAAAAAATACAACTCGCGACGGTCCCTGCCCATAACTTCCAAATAGGGGAAACCCATGTGCAAAAGCAGCTTCCCCTTCATGGAGCCCTCCCCCGCCACCCCCCGGCCGGAGCCTACCGTCAACACCTGCTCCATCTCCCTCCGGGTGAGGGCCGTCATGAGAGAGGGCAACTCGCTCAGCTTGGGCGAGGGCTTGTCAGGCAGCGGGCCAAAAAACATGGCCCAATTTATATTCTCTTGCACCTCCCCAAAACCCAACTCCTCGGAGAAGGCCTCGGGCATAACCCCCATGGCCCCCATAACGCCCATGGCAACCTCTGCATGGGTTTTGGCCTGCAAAGGAGGCATGAGGGAGGTGGGGTTGTTTTGCCTGGGAGGGAGTTCCACCGAGGAAGGGCTCGGCTTTTTGCGCATGGCGGGCTTGTCCTGAGCGGGTTTGGCCGAAGGAAGTTTTGTGGCCTTGGCCGCCGTGGGTTTTGCCAAAAGCGGTGGGGGGGGCTTCACCGCCTTCTGGTGGGGCTTTGGGCTCACCTTTTTGGCCTTGGCCGCAACTGCTTTGGGCTTGGGTTTGCCGGGTTTGGAAGGCTTTGGGGCGGCGGCTTGTTGGGGGGGAGCAGCCGTTTTTGTCTTCTTTTTCAACCCTTGGCCCGTCGGAGCCTTCTTCGGGCCACCTGTCTTGGAGGGGCCCTTGGGAGGGCTTGCCCTTTTGGGGGAAACCTTTGGGAGGTTTTTCTGTTTTGAAGAGGCGGACTTGGCTGCAGGCTTCTTCTTGCTGGCCACGCTTTCTCCTTCGTCAATGGAAGCCGAATATGTCACTGAAGCTCAGTTTGCACCTCTCGTAATGGGAGGAAGGGCTTATGTCAATTCCAAATATTCAACCCGCTTTTCCAAAGCCCACGCGCCCCTCTGGGGGGCCAACATAGGCCCTCTTCTCCCCAGGCCGGTTCCACCTTGGCATGACTTCTTCGTTGGACTCGTTTTTGTTCGAGCCAAATACCCTCAAGTGCACTCCCTACCTCCTCCCTTCCGCCAGCAAGCTCCGGTGGAGTTTGCTCCTCACAAAAGCCTCGTCCGCTTCGACTTCATGTCAAATGGAAACCGGTCTTTAGGATTACACGGTCTAGGCTGCTGGAAACTCTGAGTTTTCAATGAAAGCTCACCCTTGGAATTGGAATATGAAACTGTTTATGGCAGACACTGGCGAGGACAACAGCGCCTATGAAAGCAACGGACACATTCTCCTCTCCCCTGCAACTCCTTGAGAAGTATGCTCAGGCTGAGCTGCCCACCCGCTGGGGCGACTTTGCCATTCTGGTATTTCGCGAAAAGCTAACGGAAGTTGAGCACCTGGCTTTGGTACGCGGTGAGGTACGCGGTGTTGAGAATGTGGTGACGCGGCTGCATTCCGAGTGTTTGACGAGTGAGGTGTTGGGCAGTTTGCGTTGTGACTGCAAGGCGCAGTTGGACTGGGCCATGGACTATATTGCGCAGAGGAAGCTGGGCGTCCTTATTTATTTGCGCCAGGAAGGCCGTGGCATTGGCCTTGGCAACAAAATTAAGGCCTATGCTTTGCAACAGCAGTCCGGCTTGGACACGGTGGATGCGAATTTGCATTTGGGTTTTCCGGACGACATGCGCAGCTATGAGATGGCGGTGGAAATTTTGAGGTATTTGGGCGTGGTTTCCGTGGCACTCATTACGAATAACCCCAAAAAGTTGGCGGGGCTGAAGGAGGGGGGCATTCACATTGGGCAACGCATTTCCTCTCCCATTGAGTTTACGTCAGCCAACACGGAATACCTCAAAACCAAGAGGGACAAGTCCGGCCACCTCATTCAAGTGGATGAGGAAATGGACAAAATTTTGGACGTGCTGCCCAGCAGCAAAGCCTCCTAACACCACCCACCCTTGCCCCTGGTGCCCTTCTATTGCGGAATGCTGAGCCGCCCCACCGTTTGGACAACGGCACTCATGCCTGGGGGGACAATCACCTGGCTGCTGTTGGCCCCCCAACAATTCAGCGCGCCGTTGGCCTGCAAAGCGCAAGTGTGCCTGTCGCCCGCAGCAATGGCCACCACCTGGCCCAAGCCCGCTGGGACAAGTGCCTGTCCAACATTGGTGGCCCCCCAGCAACGCATCGTACCTCTGTCTTCCAGGGCGCAGGTGTGAAACTCGCCCGCCGCCAAGGCCACCACCGGGCCCAAGTCCAATGGGACATTTGTCTGCCCATAATAATTCGCCCCACTTGTTATCCCCCAACAATGCACCACACCGTCGGCCTGCAAAGCGCAGGTATGGTATCTGCCCGCAGCAATGGCCACCACCGGGCCCAGGTTTTCCGGGGCAACTGTCTGCCTCTCACTATTCCCTCCCCAGCAATGCAGCTTGCCGTCTGTTTTCAAAGCGCAGGTGTGGTCCCACCCTGCAGCAATAGTCACCGTCGGGCCCAAATCCCAAGGTACTTTCGTCGCTCCAAAGCCACCCTCCCCCCAACAACGCACCTTGCCATCTGCCTGCAAGGCGCAAGTGTGGAGGTAACCCGCCGCAATGGCCACCACCGGTCCCAACTCCCTGGGTACCTCTATTTGGAGGTGGCTATTCCAGCCCCAACAACGCACCTGGCCGTCTGTCTGTAAGGCGCAGGAATGGTATCCCCCCGCAGCAATGGCCACCACGGGGAGCAAGTCCCTTAGGGCAGTGGCCTGTCCATTCTCATTCTTCCCCCAGCAATACACTGTCTTGTCCGCATGCAAGATGCAGGTGTGGGAGCTGCCCGTCGCAATGCTTCCTCTATGGGTTGCACTCCCCCAGCACCCCCCCGAGGGGTGAGCGTTGCCTGTCACCAACACCTGACGGCCCACCATGGCGTCTTGGCCTAAAGTTGCAGAAGGCACCATGCGTCGCAGAGGAAACGCTATGGGCCCAACTTCGCTCAAAGCGGTTTGGAAGACATAGGCTGCAGCGTTGGCCACTCCTCCAAAGCTGTCTTGCACCGTCCACTGGGCACTGTGTGTGCCCGGCACAAAAGGGTTGGTGGGGCTGTTGCTCAACGGGCAACGGAAACCAGAGTCATCCCCACTCACACCTCCGGGGCACAACGTAGCAATGGAGCCTGAGTTGCTCACATGGCTTGCCAAAGGCTGAATACCGGGAGTGCCCAACAACTCAATGGCGCTGCAGTCCCTTGAAAACTGCGCACGTGTCAGCCGAGGTTGAGGAAGAGGTTGGCAGGTGCCGCTCCCGTCGCAAAACTCCGTTGCGTTGTTGCAGCATTTCGCTTCGCATGGCCTTTCATTCGTTGCACATACAACAAAACCTTGTCGAAGCTTCACCTCCGCGCTGGCGCTCCCAGCTTTGAGTAGCACGGTGGCATGGCGCTCAGCGTTGCTGCTGTTTTCCTGCACCACCACCGCCACTGTTGCATTATCTCTGCCGGAAGTGGGTGTCACGCTATACCAATCCGCATCACAAATGGCATTCCAACTTGTGTCGGAGAAAAGGTCAAAGTCTCTTTGGGCACCACCCTCTGCGTCAAAAACAAGCTCCGTCACATTCACGTCAAGCTTTGGCGGCCGCAGCACAAAAGCGTTGCCGCTGCTGCAGGCCACAAACAGGGTGGCCAAACCCAAAAACAACCCCAAAACAAAACCTCTTCTTCTGCCAACACCCATATTCTTCTCCTGTTTTCTTCCTCAAATGCCATTTTCATAGCGTGAGTGTTTGTGTGGTGGATGAGTCTATATATATATGAATTTTGGATTCATAGCCCTATTTGTAGGTGGCCTCTATGGGCTTGCAGCCCGGGCCTTTTTTTAAAATATTTCTTCTGCCCTCCGGGCGGGGTTTTTTAACTGAGAATGTTTTTTTTGGGCCTGCGGCCCGGGCTTTTCTCTGAAACATTTCTTTTCGCCCTCCGGGTGTTGCTCTCTTTGGGCCTGCGGCCCGGGCTTTTCTCTGAAACATTTCTTTTTGCCCTCCGGGCGTTGTTCTCTTCTGGGCCTGCGGCCCGGGCTTTTTTTCCCTCCGGGCATTCTGCCTCCGGCGGGGAACTTTTTGCTCGCCCAAAAAGTTCCTCAAAAACGGC
>WQTM01000116.1 GCA_009786315.1 Pseudomonadota bacterium
TTTTTTATGCCGACAAACACCCCCAAAGACATACCTCAAGCCCACCGAAATAAGCCCCCAGCCCGCCAAGCGGAGCATTTGGGCAACGGATTTGTTTTTTTGCACGAAATGTGAAACAATATCCTCTCTCTGACGCCTAATAAATACACGGGCTCGTTTTTTTGTTTTAAACAGGCTCAAAAAGTTTTAGGGCCTGAGGAGAAAAGCGAGTTTGAAGCCCCTTTCGGAAGCTTTTTGGCTTTTTTCAAACAAAGGAGATGAGTTGTGAAGAAACTTGGAATGATTTTGGCAATGGCATTGGCTTTGGCTTTCGCAGCTTGCGGCGATGACGACAAAGACACCAACAATACCGACAAGCCGGGTGGAAACACAGGAGAGAAAGAAAACGACTGCGCCAAGGCAGGCAAAGTGGTGGATGTGATGGGCGAATTCTGCAAGGGCAAGAGCGATGAGTGCTGGCCTTGTGACTGCTACAACCAAGACAAGGCGTTGGATGTTTCAATGGATATGGAGACTTTTGAGATGGCCTATTCTTGCAAGGCCCCAGAACCAGTGGAAGAGCCAGTGGAAGAGGCAAAATGTGAGGGCGAAGCTTTGGCATGGGCCGAAGAGTGTTTGGCCGACCAAGCTGCCTGCAAGCAGACAATGATTGATTCTCTGGTCGAAATGTGCGATGTTACGCCAAAGAGATGATTTTCACTGCCTCGAAATTTTCAAAAGCCCCGCCCCGTGCGGGGTTTTTTATGCCGACAGCCCCCTCCAAGGACATACCTCAAGCCCACCGAAATAAGCCCCCAGCCCGCCAAGCGGAGCATTTGGGCAGCGAGCTTATTTTTTTTGCACGAAATGTGAAACAACCTCCTCCTATTCAGAGTATTTCCCCTGACACCTCGTTTTTTGAGAAAATGCGAAAACAAAGAGGCCCCACCACATGTGGGGCTTTTATTTTCAACATATTATGGATGGCACAAGAAAGAAGCACCAAAGAATTCCTTGACTATCAACAAAAGGCAGATAGATGTAAGCGACGGCAGCTGGTCGGCTATGCTGTCCAGAGTTTTTTTTTAAGGAGCAAACACAAATGAAGAAGTTGATGATGTTGTTGGTTGTCGCCATGGCGACGATGATGTTCGGTTGCAAAGATGACTGTGAGAAGGCTGCGGATGTTGGGACAGATGCGCGAGAGGCTTATTGCAAAGGCAAGAGCTGCGAGGCTTGCAAGTGCATCAATAATTCGAAGGCTGAAGGATGCCCTACGGCTTCTAATTCAGATTCAAATGTTGAAGTGAAATGTGAAGGTACTGCCCTAACCGATGCTGAAAAATGCTTGGACAACGAATCCAAATGCAAGGATGACGCTGTTGCAGGTATAAAGGCGGTCTGTGACTAAGCCGTTCTCTTCCAAGCCTGCCCTTTCAGTTTTGGAAAAATACAGTTTTGAAAAGCCCCGCCTCGTGCGGGGTTTTTTTGTCTTGCACACCCTGGTGCTGAGGAAACCCTGTTTGAAGTGGACGGGGGGAGACCATTCTGGTTTCACCTCAAAGGCGCTGAGGCTTAGACTGAGAGCGGTTTCAAAGCCGAATTCGAGGGACAGTCCCGGTGTTTTTTGATAGGAGAAAAACAATATTATGAAAAAACAAATAATCATGTTGGCCATAGCGATGGCGATGGTGGGTTGCTGGAGTGACGATGATGTGGTGCAGCCGAACGAGTGCGAACAAGAGACGGACTTTTGGCTAGACGTCTTCAGCGCAGCTTGCGAAGCTCAGCGCGGGTGTGAGGTTTGTGAGTGCGTCAACAGAGGCAACTATCCTGAGTTCGAAGAAACCCAAACGGGAAATAATGAGTTTCGAATAGAATATTTGGGGTGCATCAACTTCTCAAAAATTGCAGAGGCAGATGCGAGGTGTGAGGGCAAGGAGCTGATGGATGCCAGAGAGTGCTTGGACAACAAAGCGGAATGCGAGAGAAAATATGAAGACGATATAAACCTCTTCATAGAATCGGCTTGCAACTAGTTGTTTTCGCGGCCACGCAGTTTTCAAAAAGCCCCGCCTTGTGCGGGGTTTTTTCAATATATTGTTTTTGTGAATGACGCAGACGTGAAAAAGTGCCAAAAGATTCTTTGACTATTCTCAATATACGACTAAACGCAAAAAGCGGCAGATGGTGGGTTGTGGCACCCAGAAGTTTTTTTGAAGGAGCAAACACAAATGAAAAAGTTGATAATGGTGTTGGCCGCCGCCATGGTAATGGGTTGCGGACAGAATGAGAATGAGTGTGAGCAAGCTGCCGACATCATCATGGATGCCTATCGCGCAGCTTGCAAAAGCCAGAGCAGGTGCGGGGTTTGCGACGACTGCATTAGCAAAGGACAAATACCTAGCTATGACGAGCAAAACCAATTTGTTGGTTGCCTAGACGCCGAAGAGCTCGAAGAAGAGTGTGAGGGTGATCCGAAAAAGACAACCAAAGCTTGCGTGGGCAACGCCGAGTGCAAGGAAAATCTTTCCAACAGAGCAACTGAAAAAATAAAGGGTACTTGCAACTAGCCACTTTCGTGGCCACACCGTTTTCAAAAAGCCCCGCCTCGCGTGGTTTTTTTTCAATTTCCAACGGTGCACAAAAATTCGTTTTGTTGCAGGCCCGAATTTGGCTTCCAAAACCGAACTCAAGAGAAGGCCTTGGGTTTTTTTGAGTGGAGAGACATATGAAAAAGTGGATGTTGTTGCTTGTCGCCCTGGCGATGGGTTGTGCAGAGCGCGACTGCGAGCAACTGGCTAATTCCAAAAACGACTGCGAGAAATTCATCGGTTTTTTGCTGAATGCTATAAAAGCAGCTTGCAACCAGCACAACGGATGCAAAGAGTGCGAGAAATGCTTTCAGGAATGTAAGGTGCCTGAATACACCAATGAAGACGAATTTGATCGCTGCGTGGGACTGAAAGAAGCCACAACGCTTATTCTCGGCGAATGTGAGGATGAGTCTCAAGAATTTTCTGCAAGGTGCTTGGGCGACGCTAAGTGCAGGAAACAGTTCACCGACGAATTGAACGATGAGGCTCGTTGGGTTTGCGAAGGAGGGGAGGACTGAATGAAGCCCCAGGTGCTTCAAAAACGGAAGGTGAGGGGGACAGCGAGGTGGTGGAGCACCCAGGCGCACAGCGCAATAACAGCGACGCTGGCCCCAAGCAGCCAGCCTCGGTGGCCTCTTGAATGTTGACGCAAAGCCAAGCCACACACAAAACCTGCGAGTGCGCCGCCGGCATGGCCTGCGAGGCTGATGCCCGGCAACAAACTCAGAACGCTGATTTGAATAAACCAAATGAGCAGGCTTTTGCGCGCCTGGCGTGCGAGCAATGGGAGCATGGCGCCTGCCCATGAGAGAATAACACCCGAAGCGCCCACCATCAACGCGTCGGGGCTGAACAGCATGGACGAGAGGGCCGTCCCCAAAGCCCCCACCAGAGAAACCCACAAAAAAAGCCAGGAGCCAATGGTGATTTCAAGGTTGCGGCCCAGGCCCTGGGCAACCCACATGTTGAAAAATATATGCAAAACATTGCCATGGAGAAAATGGCAACTGAAGAGGCGCCACCATTCGCCAAACTCAACCATACGAGGCACATATAGGGCGAAACGGTGTGTCCATTCGTTGTGGAGGCCCATGAAAGTGCCGAGCACAAAAATGGCAATACACACAGCTATATAGCCATAGCTTACCCAGGGCATGGGGGGCCGGAGAGGGGGCCCAGGGGGGGCCGTCATGGGCATGTCCGGGAAGGCTTCTGGTGTGGGGTTGCTCATGGCTCTCTTTGTATGAAGGTGTCCGGCTGGGGTGTTGGGAGGGTGTTGGGCCAGTCCTGGCTTGTATGCAAGCCCCGGCTTTCTTTGCGGGAGAGTGCGCACTCCACAATGAGGTAGGCCACATCCGCAATGTTCCGCAGCTCCAGCACGTCGCGCGTCACAACATATTCCACATAGAAGGCGCGAATTTCTTCGCGCAGCAGCTCCAACCTGCGTTTGGCCAGCAGGAGGCGCTTGTCGGAGCGTACAATGCCGACGAGGTTCCACATGAGGCGGCGAATGTCCTCCCAGTTTTGGCGCACCAACACCCCCTCAAAACTGTCGGGCTTGCCCCTATATATCCACGGCGCAATGGCCTCAAAGTTGGGCTGGGTTTCTTGGAGTGTCGCAATGGCGGCTTTGGCGGCGCGGTGTCCAAACACGAGGCCTTCCAGCAGGGAGTTGGAGGCCAGGCGGTTGGCCCCATGCAGCCCCGTATGCGCCACCTCCCCCACCGCAAAAAGCCCAGGCAGGGAGGTACGCCCATCCAAGTCGGTATCCACACCGCCGCATTGGTAGTGTGCGGCGGGCACAACGGGAATGGGGGTGGTTGTCATGTCAATGCCGAAGGAGCGGCAGGTGGCCAGGAGTGTGGGGAAGCGCTCTTCGAGGAAGGCTGGGCCCAGGTGGCGGACGTCCAACAGCAGGTGGGTGTCGCCGCTTTTTTTCATTTCGGTGTCCATGGCGCGCGTCACCACGTCGCGTGGCGCCAAGTCCCCCTGGTGGTGGTAATTTGGCATAAAGCTTTGGCCATTCCTCAGGCGGAGTATGCCGCCTTCTCCACGTACGGCCTCACTAAGGAGGAAATTTTTGGCCTCAGGGTGGAAGAGGCAGGTGGGGTGGAATTGGAAAAACTCCATGTTGCAAATACGCGCCCCCGCACGAAAGGCCATGGCCAGCCCGTCACCGGTGGCCACATCCGGGTTGGAGGTATAAAGGTAGGCTTTGCCGGAGCCGCCGGTGGCCAAAACGGTTTGCCGGGCGTGGAAAGCTTCAATGTGCCCCCCCTCCATCAATATATAGGCCCCCAAACACCGCCCCTGCCCTAGGGGAAGGCGTTTGTCGCATACCAAGTCAATGGCACAACTGTTCTCAAAAAAGGAAATTTGGGGCAAACTTTGGCAGTGCTTCAACAAAGCACGTTGTACTTCCTTGCCCGTTATGTCGCCGGCGTGCACAATGCGGCGGCGAGAGTGGCCGCCTTCGCGTGTTAAGTCATAGCTGCCGTCACTTTTGGCGTCAAAATGGCAACCCAGGGCCGCAAGCTCCAAAAGCTTTTGCGGGCCCTCCTCCACCGTTACGCGTACGGCACTTTCTCGGCACTGGCCGGCCCCCGCTACCAAGCTGTCTTCCACGTGCAACTCAAAACTGTCGCTCTCATCCAACACGGAGGCTATGCCCCCTTGGGCTTGGCTTGTGCTGGTCTGCTCTGCCGTACGTTTGGTTACAATGGCGACACGCCCATGTTGGGCTGCAAAACGGGCAAAACTCAGGCCCGCTACTCCACTTCCAATAACGAGAAAGTCATATTCCAGGCGCATGCCTCTTGTTCCCTCGAGTTGTTTTTTTTGGCAACGAAAAATGCTAAACACTCTATTTTGGGCTAAGCCTTACAAAAGCCCCCAACGCTTTTCGCCTCATATGCCTCACTTCCGGTTTTATATATGCCTCCTCCTCCCCGCCGGCCTTGCCCTGTGGGTTTGTGTCGCTTCGGCAGAGGAAAGCAAAATTTATAAATACGTCGAAAAAGATGGAACCATTGTTTACACCAATGCCCCCAGGGGGCGCGACAAAGGAAAAACTTCTGCTATACCCAAGGCAACTCAAACGGGCGCGGTGGGAGCGCAAAACCTTGCTTTCCAATCCAAATATGAGCCTTTCGAGGAAATGGTGCTTGCCTGTGCCCAAAAATACCAACTGCCGGCTGCCTTGCTGAAGGCCGTCATGCATGCAGAGTCCGCGTTTGAGCCTTCAGCCATTTCCCCAAAAGGCGCTCTCGGCCTCATGCAACTCATGCCTCAAACAGCCCAGCAACTCGCCGTGGAAAACCTCCTGGACGCCAACGCCAACATTGAGGCCGGCGCACGCTACTTGAGAATGCTTGCGGACTTGTTTGAAGGAAATATGGTGCAAACACTCGCAGCCTATAACGCAGGGCCCAATGCCCTCAAAAAATATGGAGGGCAAATTCCTCCATATGCGGAAACACAGCACTATGTACGAAAGGTGCTGGCCCTCTACTTCGTCTACCAATACAAAAATACACAGCGCAAGGAGAAACCAAAGCCATGAAAGCTCAGGGCGTGTTAGACGAGGCAGCCTTCCTTGAAGCATTCTACCGCGCAGGAGAGGGGCTCTCCCAAGGGGACTTCGCCGCAGCCAAAACCCATTTGGAGCAGGCTTTGCGCCTCAGCCCCAATAATGAGAAAACACAAAACTTGCTCGGCCTTACCTATTTTAAACTCAACCTCTGGAAGGAGGCGGCGCAAGTTTATGAAGCTTTGGTCCGCAACAACCCAGAGGACGCAACCCTCCACATTAACCTCGGCCTCGTCTTCCTCAAACAAAACGACACCTCTCACGCCATACATACCTTTAAGACAGCCATTGCCCTCCAACAGGACAATACAAAAGCCCATAACTACCTGGGGCTCGCCCTGGCCCAAGCAGGAGAATATGCCCGCGCACAGGAGCACTTCCTCCTCGCAGGCTCCTCTGCCATGGCTTTGCGCATGGGCCAAATTTTGGAGGAGTTGGCCCTCCCCCCCGCCCCACCACCCCCTGCAGAGCAGAAAACAGAAATACCTGTAGACACCCCCT
>WQTM01000117.1 GCA_009786315.1 Pseudomonadota bacterium
CCCCACACCCTCCTCGCTGACTTTAAAGAAAAAATCCTCCCCCTGCGCGCCGCCCTCGAGTCCCCCTCTAAAACCCTCTCCGTGGCCCAATACAATACCCCCACCACCTCCACCTCCTCACCTCTCCCGTAGTAACCACCCCACCCTCCCTACCGCTCCTCTATTGACATCAACACGCATCAGCGACATTAGAGTCTTTTCTCTTCTTCTTCTAAGACAGCTATGAATACATTCGTCTCTGACTTGCCCAAAGTGTCCTTTGCTCAACCAGGAATTACGGCCGAAAGTTTTAGGAAAACCTTCCTGGAGCACATCGCCCTCGCCCGGGCCTCCACCTTTGAAGCATCCACCAGCTATGACCGCTACCTCGCCCTCTCGCACGTCGTTTTTGATCAGCTTGCCAAACGCTGGGCCCAAACCAAAATGCGACACCAGAGCGGCAATGTGAAATGCGCCTATTATCTCTCGGCGGAATATCTGCTCGGGCGCGCACTGGGCAACAACCTCATCAACCTGGGCCTGTGGCCTGTGGCTCAAAAAGTGCTCGGTGACTTGCGCGTTGAGCTTTCCAACCTCTTGGAAGAAGAGCCGGACTCGGGCCTTGGCAACGGCGGCCTCGGCCGCCTGGCAGCCTGCTTCTTGGACTCTATGGCTACGCAGGACTTGCCCGGCATGGGCTATGGCATCCGCTATGAGTTTGGCATCTTCCGCCAGGAAATCATCAACGGCTACCAGGTGGAGCGTGCGGATGAATGGCTCAAATTCGGCAACCCGTGGGAAATCATCCGCCCGGAAAAAACCGTTCAAGTCCAGTTCTATGGGCGCATTGAGCCTCACATGGGCCCTTCAGGACAGCCCAACTTCAGGTGGGTGGGCGGAAGAAAAGTCTTGGGCATTCCTTTTGACACCCCCATCGCCGGCTATAATGCCACCACCGTCAACACCCTGCGGCTTTGGCAAGCACGCGCTTCAGAAGAGTTTGACTTCGCCCTCTTCAACGACGGCGACTACGAGGCCTCTGTCGTTGACAAAAACAACTCTGAAGTCATCTCCAAAGTGCTCTACCCAAATGACCAAAACCAAGCCGGCAAAGAGTTGCGCCTCAAACAAGAATATTTCTTCGTCGCTTGCTCCATCACCGACATCGTCCGCCGCTACCTGGAGTCCCACAACAATTTCGACGCATTCCCCAATAAAGTCGCCATCCAACTCAATGACACCCACCCCGCCATCGCCATCGCTGAGTTGATGCGTGTACTCATCGACGAAAAACATGTAACTTGGGACAAAGCTTGGGAAATTACGGTCGCTACCTTCGGTTATACCAACCATACCCTGCTGAGCGAAGCCTTGGAAAAATGGCCCGTCTCCCTGTTCGAGCGGCTTTTGCCCAGGCACCTCCAAATTATTTATGAGGTCAACCACCGCTTCTTGCGACAAGTTCAACTTCGCTATCCCTTCGACGCAGCACGGCTTTCTCGCATGTCCTTGGTGGAAGAAGGCCATGAGAAGATGATTCGCATGGCTCACCTGGCCGTCGTCGGCTCCCATAGCGTTAATGGCGTTGCAGCCTTGCACTCGGACTTGCTCCAAAAAACCGTGTTGCCTGACTTTGCAGAAATGTTCCCTGAGCGCTTTAACAACAAAACCAACGGCGTCACTCCCAGACGTTGGCTCCTGTCGTGCAACCCACGCCTGGCCGCACTCATTACCAAACATATCGGCGCTACGTGGGTTACGGACTTGGAGCACTTGAGAGAGCTTGAAAACTTCGCCGACAACAGCTCCTTCGTCGAGCAGTTTGCCGCCGTCAAGCTGGCCAACAAAACGGACTTGGCAAAATACCTCCTCTCCCGCCAAAAAGTGAAAGTCCCTCCCGAGGCCATCTTCGACATTCAAATTAAACGCCTCCATGAGTATAAACGCCAACTGCTCAACGCCCTGCACATTGTCCACCTGTGGATTCAAGCCAGAAAACAAAACGTCCCACCCCCCTTGAAACGCGTCTTCCTCTTCGGCGCCAAAAGCGCCCCCGGCTACCAACGCGCAAAACTCATTATCCGCCTCATCAACGGTATCGCCGACGTCATCAACTCTGACTCGGAGTCCACCGGCTTGTCGGTATGCTTCATCCCAAACTACCGCGTCTCCCTCGCCGAACGCCTTATCCCCGCCGCGGACGTCAGTGAGCAAATCAGCACCGCAGGCATGGAAGCCTCCGGCACCGGTAATATGAAATTCGCTATGAATGGCGCTCTCACCCTCGGGACTTTGGACGGCGCCAATATTGAAATTCGCGAATGCGTCGGCGCTGAAAACTTCTTCCTGTTTGGGCTGACGGAAAAAGAAGTCTCTCAAAAACGCTATGAGGGCTACCGCGGACGCCATGTCTATGAAACCAACCCCCACGTGCGCGAAGTCCTCGAGCTCATCGCCTCGGGCCTCTTCTCCCCTGAAAACCCCAACCTCTTCCTCCCCCTCATCGACAACCTCCTCTTTGAAGACAACTACCTCGTCCTCGCTGACTTTGACGCCTATGCGCAAGCCCAAAAAGACATCGCCACTGCCTTCCAAAACCCAAAACAATGGTGGCGTATGTCCATTCTCAATGTGGCCCGCATCGGCTGGTTCTCCTCAGACAGGACCATTGGAGAATATGCGCGCGATATTTGGGACATCACCCCCTCCCCCCCTGTTGCCTGAATGGCCCAACCCATTGCCGTTTGCGCAGGCCAACAAGGCGGGTTGCCCAGAGGCACAAAAAACCGTCTTAAAAAAATAATTTCAACATTTTCAGCATATTAGAGCGCCTCACAAACTTTTTTGCAGCATATTGGCAACTTTGTACCTGCGGAATCGATAATGTTAATACAAGGGGGTTGATGGGGGGGGCAACACTGAAGTTCTGTGGGCCACAGGATTTTATCTAAGCGTATTCATTATATTTTTTCTGCAAACAGCCATGCAAAGTGGGGATGTTGATGAAGGCACAAAAACTCGCCCAAACAGTTGTTTTGGCACTTTCGGTTTCGGCTTGCCATGTGCTTGGCACATGCACCGTGGGCAACGACGACGACACCGTCGGCAACAACATGGACTGTCCTAAAGACGCTTTGTGTTATGGCGGCAAAAACTCGAAGCCGGGCAAGAATGGCATATGCGTTTGGCCTGGGCATGAGTCTGAGCTGCCTGCTCTATGTATGCCAGGCAATGACGCTGTCGACTGTCCTTTGGGCAGCTTCCCTTTGGGTGCTTTTTGTCTTCGAGGCAATAGCTCGAAACTTGACGGCGGCATATGTATACCACTGGGGCCTAATGGACAACCTGCCCTATGCGAAGTGGGTAATGACGCCATCTGCCCTCCGTATAGTGTCTGTTATGGTGGTGAAAACGCTGCGCCGGGCGATGCTGGCCTGTGTATCGTTCCTGGTAGCCCGTTTGTTTCATGCACAGCAGGCAGTGACGACCGCTGTCCTTCAGGTGCTGCTTGTTATGGTGGAGGCCAAAACGCCTGCAACCCTGGGGAGAGATGCGTGCCCACAGAAATGGGGGCAACCGAGGGCACCTGCCAGCCGTTGCTTTCCCCTCAACCCCTTTTGGCCCGTGCACAGTTTTCGAGTGACTGCACCTCTCTTGAGTTGTCGGGCAATGCTGGCATTCAACCCCCTGCAGCCTATGCCAGCAGCACAGGCTCCATCAGCACGCTATGCCCTGAAGGCGTGAGTGGGAGCAGCACGGGTTTCAGGTGTCCCTTGAGCAACAGCGCAACAAACCCTTTTTCTCCAAGCAGCCATAGTGCTCAGTGGACGGTGAAAGACAGTCTTGGAGTCTCGGGCAGCTCTTCGGCCTATGCTTTTCAAACCGTTTTGGCAAACACGGCATCGTTGTTTCCCATGACGTGTGTCATGCCGTCGGCAGTGTTGGGACGCGATGCCATGGAAGGCCGTCAGGCGTTGACGCCTCAAGCCATAGCCAGCCCTCACCCTTTGGGGGGCTGCTGGGTGGGGACAGGTTTGCGTGGAAGCATTGCGGCGGGCAATCGGCACACCTGCGCCTTGCAGGTTGACGGGACGGTGCGTTGTTGGGGGAGCAATGGTGATGGCCAGGCAACCCCCCCAGAGGGCCTGAGCTCTGTGGTGGCCATTGCTGCGGATGAACAGCACACCTGCGCCTTGCAGGCGAACGGCAAGGTGAGTTGTTGGGGGAGCAATGATGATGGCCGGGCAACACCCCTAGAGGACTTGGGCCCGGTGGTAGCCATTGCTGCGGGTAGTTGGCACACCTGCGCCTTGCAGGCTGATGGCACGGTGGTTTGTTGGGGGGATAATCGCTATGGCCAGAGAGCAATTCCCTCGGGTCTAAACTCTGTTGTGGCCATTGCTGCGGGCAATTACCATGCCTGCGCCTTGCAGGCTGATGGCACGGTGGTTTGTTGGGGAGATAATCGCTATGGCCAGAGAGCAATTCCCTCGGGTCTAAACTCTGTTGTGGCCATTGCTGCGGGTGGCTACCACACCTGCGCCTTGCAGACGAACGGCAAGGTGAGTTGTTGGGGGGATAATTACTATGACCAGAGAATAATTCCCCCGGAGCTGAACTCTGTTGTGGCCATTGCTGCGGGTGGCTACCACACCTGCGCCTTGCAAGCGGACGGCAAGGTGAGTTGTTGGGGGAGCGATAGCAATAGACAAGGCCAGAAAGGAATTCCCTCGGGTCTGAGCTCTGTGGTGGCCATTGCTGCAGGCGGTTGGCACACCTGCGCCTTGCAGACGAACGGCAAGGTGAGTTGTTGGGGGTGGAATAACTTTGGTCAGGCAACCGGTGCTTCAGACGCCGCCGTTCAAACCATGGGGCAGCTTGTCATTCAATAATTTTGCCAAAACGAACCCACTCTGAAATTCACGTGGGGCCATAACGTCGCCGTCGCAAAGGCGGCAGGCGAGCCGAGAGGAACACTGTTGACGCTGGGGGCAAAGAATGGCGGAGGGTTTTCATGCCTCAGCCAAAAAGTTCACTGTGTGAACCAAGCCGCGCCAACTGCAAGGTGCCAACGTCTGTTTTTCTATAAATGAGCAGAAGGTTGGGCCTGACGTGGTATTCGCGACACCCTGCCCAATTGCCGGAAAGCGCATGGTCTCTATGGTGCACTTCCAAAGCCTGGTCAGCAGCCAGCGCAAACAACACTCGTTTGAGTGCACTGTCCAGTGCAGCGCGGTGCTGCCCCTTTGACGCTCGCTTATAGTCGCGTTTGAATGCGGACGAGCTCTCAACCGTCCGCATGCAAGTCTGCCATCAGCTCGTCAACACTGGAAAACTTCTTGCCTTTGCCTGCCTCCAGTTCGGCAATGGCTTTGCGTGTGGCAGCATTGGGCGCCTTCACCTCGAAAGGCAAGCGGCGTTCGTTAGCAATGCGCAACATCAGCAGACGAATGGCATCGGAAACCGACAGCCCCATCGCCTTGAGGGCGCTGGCTGCACGCTCCTTGGTGTCGGTGTCAATACGAGCGCGAACATAAGTCTCTGTTGCATTCATGGCCAACTCCTAAAACCCCTGAACACCCCTTATTGTAGTCACAAGAAGACTACGGCGCAAGCCAATTAAAAAATTCACCCACCTCAAGGGACATGGGAGAGCAAGTCAAAATGCATTAGCTCTTGTTTTCTCTGCAGGGTTGGTGTTTTCAGAAACGGTATTTCCCTCAAAGCCCTCCATGCGCCTGCTTGGGGAAGTCCCAGTTTGCTTGACACAATGTCAACTTATAGGTTGACATTGTGTCGCGTTTAGTCGACAATTTTCCCAGGGCTTCAACCCTTTGCTCTTTCGCCGGGAGCTTCACCTCTTGCCATCCACACGGGCCAACAAGGTGACTTGCCCAGAGGCGAAAAAAACCGTCCCCTCCCAAAAAACAAAAGAATAACACCAATATTTTCAGTGTATTGACAAAAACACCAAATTTTTTCACGCAGCCCAAGCAACTTTGTATCTACGTCGCAGATAATATAAATGTAGGGTGGTTGATGGCGGGCAGCGCGAATGTTCTATAATATATAGTGTTTTATTTGTGCGTATTCATGGTGTTTTTTCAAAAGACAACCCTGAAAAGCAGACGCTGCCCGTGTGTCTCGGGGGGCTGTTAAGGTCATTTCTTTGGAAGTGTTCATTTGTTTGTATTTTGTTTTGAGGGGTTAGACGCCATGGGATTGATAAGCTTCGTAAAAAATACAGTTGGTGCTGGTGTTGCAAAATTGAATGAAGCGAAAGACGCTGTTGTCAACAAGGCGAATGAAGTCAAAGAGAAGGTTATTGACACGGCGAAAGACGTCTTCGAGGCTGGTGCTGCGAAGGTGGATGAAGTCAAAAAGGTTGTTGGGGATACGGCCAAAGCCGTGGGCGAAGGTGTGGGGCAGGCGGCGAAGGCGGTGGGGGATGTTGTCAGCAAGATGTCAGCGTCAGACATTGCCCACGCGGCCTTGGGTGTGGCCAGTTTTATCCCTGTTGTAGGCACGGTGGCAGCGGTGGCTGATGCGGGCCTCTATGCGTCCGAAGGCAAGTTGGGAGAAGCGGCTTTGTCCTTGGCAGGCGCTATTCCGGGCGGCAAAGTTGCGACGACGGCAGGCAAACTTGCAGTCAAAGGTGCTGAAATGATTGGCAAGGGCGCGAAAGTAGCCGAGGGAGCGGTTATGGCGGCCAAAGCAGCCGATAAGGTGGCCGACGGAGTCAAAGCA
>WQTM01000118.1 GCA_009786315.1 Pseudomonadota bacterium
AGGGAGCCGTTTTTGAGGAACTTTTTGGGCGAGCAAAAAGTTCCCCGCCGGAGGCAGAATGCCCGGAGGGCAGAAAAGCCCGGGCCGCAGGCCAAGAGAAAACAACGCCCGAAGGGCGAAAAGAAATGTTGTCAAAAAAGCCCGGGCCGCAGGCCCAGGAAAAAACAACGCCCGGAGGGCAAAAAAAGCCGGGCCGCATGGCCCTTAAAGACATTTCTCAGTTAAGAGGGCCCGGGCCGCAGGCCCAAAAAAAACATTGTCAAACCAAAATACTCTATTTTAAACCCCTCTCCCTCATTTGTCTGACAATTGATAACTCTCATCAATCCGCACAAAAATCTCATCCATTTCTATGGAGCCATCCAGGCAGATAGTATACCAGTGTTTTTTATTCATATGGTAGCCTGGAAAATATTTTTTCCCGTCCACGACAAATTCTATTTTCTCAGTCTTTATCCTTAAATCCAAAATATCAACAAGCTCCTCAGAATTCAGCCCCAGTTTTTTCTTGGGCAGGACAAGCAACGCGGCATACCACTTTTGGGTGTCTTTTCTTCTGAAAATGGCATTGTTTGGGAAACGCTGCCATAGAAATTCCAATTCATCATTATAGGTGTTCTGCACATATTGAATGACTTTTCGTGCATCATCGCTTTTGAAAACATCCAACTCAAAACATTTTTCAGAAATTTCGCAAAGAATGTTTTCATAGTCGGTTCTGACCCTTCCAACAAATGAGCCGCAGGCGGTTGGGTTGCGATGCAGCACATATTCCTCATGCGAGGAAGAATCGGTCACCTTTGTGTTGACCGTTCCGTTGTCCAATACGCTGACAATCATCCTAAACTGACCGTTTGCAAGCTTTGTCGCATATGTATAGCTGCCGTTGTCCACGGCAAAACCGAACTGGAGCAGTTTTTTCAAATTCAATTTTTTGTTTTTGAAGAGAACATTCAACATGGTTGACCTTGAGCAATGCTTCTTTCTTCCCAAACTGTGTGCGGCCAACCCCTCCACTTGCCTAAAAACGATAGGCAAGACCGGCCTTGGCCTCGGTTGCAAAAAAAATATTTGCACCGCCGTCGCTCCGGAACGTTCCCGCGCTCCCAGCGGGGCCCAGAGTAACAGCTGCATGCAACAAAAAGTTGGGGGTGAAGAATATTTCCAAACCTGCGCCCATGAGAATGAAAATGGAAACGCAGCTTCGGTGGCGGTAACCCCGTTCAAAATCCGAGCGTATGAGTGTGCTGTCCAAGAGAAAGCTCAGGTTGATTCGGCGTGAAATTGCCCAACTCAGTTGCAAATTCACAGGAAGCGCAAACCCCAGCACTGTCGTTCCTTCAAAGAAATCGGCATGAAAACCTGGCTCAATTTTCATTGAAAAAGAAAAAAAGCCTGTGTTGACAAAACCAATTTTAAACAAAGCCTGAATTTTGAAGTCTCTGCTCAAGAGTTTTGGGGAGGAGCTGTTGAAGCGATAGTCATCCCCCCACCCCAAACTGAAAGTGAAGCGAAGCCCCAAGTCCAACTTTGAGCTTGCACCATAGGAAAAACCTGCCCGAACCCCCGAGCTCTTGTCCGAATAGAGGAAGCTCTCACCGCTATAGGTGTTTTCCAGGCCCCCTTCGAATACCCAAAAACCCGCACCTATGGTTTTCCCGCCCACAACGCTCCACTTCTGCCACTCTGTGTTCCGCACACCCTCCTCCTGGGCCAATACTTCAGCATGCCACAAAAAAAACCCTAATATCCAAAGCACTTTTGGACTCATAAGGTGGACTCCTTCTCGAGAGCCCCAAAACTTGTTGTGGCCAGGCATGCGTTTCACTTGCGAAAACTCCTATTCAACAGCTTCATATGTCAGCAACCACATGTATGACACCGTCGTTTTATTCGCAAGTACTAAAAAACATTGAATATGCACTGTTTGCCGCCTGGGCACTTTCTCGTGTGACACAAACAACAGTTATAACTGCGTAGGCGATGCTGGCAGCGCGCAAAGTAGTGTGCCGGGTTTTTGCCATCGGCAAAGTCGAAAAACCTGCCCGGGAGGGCGAAAGAGGGCAGGCTTCAGGCCCACAAAAACTCACATGCTGTTGCTTCAAACGACCCCCCAATGTATACAAAAACAAGCAAAACGCGCTTGGAAGGAGGCGAGGGGGCCATTGGGCCAGGGAGAAGGCGGGCCCGAAAGCACATGAGAGGCTTAAAATGGAAGCTTTGGTTGTTGTTGCCCTTATTATTTCAGTCGGATTTCTCTTTGTGTTTTTCGGGCTGGTTTCGGCGCTGCTGTCGCTTTCCGGCCTGAAGAAAAGAGTCCAGGTGCTTGAGAATGCCGTGCGCTTGCAACGCTTTGCTTTGATGCAGCACGAAGTGGCCCATGGCGAAGCGAAGCCCGAAGCGCCACCCCAGGAAACACCCCCGCCGGCCCCACCCCCTCCTGAAATGCAGCCTTTGGGGTTTTCACACAGCACAGGGCTTGAGGCAGCACCCAAGGCAATAGCAAAAAACATAGCTGAAATGCCGAAAGCAGCAAACTCGGCAACAAGCGAGGCTATACCCCCAACAATGAGCGAGCCGGTGCCTGAAACGGCGCCACCTCCCCCTCCGCCTCCCCAGGCGCCCCCTCATATATTGCAGCAAGAGACACCTTTGGCCCCTCCAGCGGCTTCAGCTGTGGAGAAAAGTTTTTGGAGCATAAAGCGGTGGTTTACGGAGGGCAATGTACCGGTGAAAATTGGCACCTTGGTTTTGCTCGCCGGGGTGGCCGCCTTGCTCAAATATGCGGTGGACCAGGAGTGGTTGAGCTTCCCAAGGGAGTTGCGTTTGGCGAGTGTGGCGCTGCTTGCTTTGGGTGGGTTGGTGTTTGCCTGGAAAAAGCGCAAAAGCCACCGTGTGTTTGCGTTGAGTTTGCAAGGCGGCGCCATAGGTGTGTTGCTGCTAACCATATTCGCCGCCTACAAATGGTATGAAATGTTGCCGGCCGTTGCGGCATTTGCATTGTCCATTGCACTCATTGCAGGTGCGGGGGTGTTGGCGGTGGTGCAAAACGCCAAGGCATTGGCCGTGTTTGCCATTTTGGCGGGGTTTATGGCGCCCATTTGGCTTTCAACGGGAAGCAACAACCACGTTGCTTTGTTTTCCTATTATGCCGTGTTGAATGCCGCCATTTTGGGCATTGCCTGGCAACGCTCCTGGCGTGTCCTCAACCTGCTGGGTTTTGCTTTCACCTTCGGCATAGGGACGACTTGGGGGGTTTTAAGCTATAGCCCGGAGAAATTTGCCAGCAGTCAGTTTTTTTTGGTGTTGTTTTTCCTTTTCTATTTGCTGCTGCCCATTCTCTATGCACGCAAGCGTGCGGTGGGCAGCAGGGACATATTGGACGGCAGTTTGTTGTTTGGCACGCCCCTCATTGTTTTCATTTTGCAGGCAGGCCTGTTGGAGTTTGAGAAATTGCCTTCGGCCTTTTGTGCCCTTGGCCTGAGTGCACTCTATGTTGTGTTGGCAGCGGCTTTTGCCAAGCGGAAAAACTTTGTCGCGTTGAGAGAGGTTTATGCCACCCTCTCCCTGGGTTTTGCAACTTTGGCCATACCTCTGGCCCTCTCGGCCAAAAGCACCGCTTCTATTTTTGCCCTGGAGGGGGCGGGACTCATTGCTTTGGGGTTGAGGCGAAAGCGGTGGTTGCCCCAATGGACGGGGGCGGGGTTGCAGTTGCTGGCAGGTTTTGCGTTTTTTTCTGGAGAAGCCAGTGGGTTGGGGGGGGGCCGGGGCGAGGTTGCCATATTTGCCAACCCGCTTTTCATGAGTGCCTTGCTGGTTGCCCTGTCAGCCTTTGTCAGCGCCGGGTGTTTTTATAAAGCAAAGCGGGCGAAGCTGGCAACCCTGTTTTATGCGTGGGGCCTGGCATGGTGGTGTGGCAACGGCATTCATGAAATAAGCACTTTCCTCCCCAGCTTCCACCAAGCGGAGGCCCTGTGGGTGTTTGCTGTTTTAACAGGGTGGCTTGCCGCGGAGGCATACCGCCGTTGGCCGGCGGTGGTGTTGGGTTTGAGCGTGCTGTTTGCTTTTGTAGGGGTGGCGCCTTTGTTGTTTTGGCAGGTGGATGTGCATGGGCACCCATGGGGGGGCTATGGTTGGGGAGCGTGGGGGGTTTTTGCCGCCCTGGGCTTTCGCAGTTTGGTGTGCTTGAAGGGGGGGGCTTTGCGCATAGCCGCCTACACACAAACACTGTGGTGGCTCCTCTGGGCAACGGCCCTTTCCCTTTGGCTGAAGTGGTTGGGGGTGGAGTTTGGCCTAGGGGAGGGTTGGGGGGTGGCGGGCCTCGCCCTCCCCTGGCTATGTATTTTTGTCCTCAGCCTATTCCGTTGGCCATGGTTGGCTTTTCCGCAGCGGGAGTCCTTCAACGGGTTTCGTTTTGTTTTTCAGTCCCTTGTGTGGGTTGTTTTGGCACTCTGGTGGCTATATGCTTTGTCCCTCTCCGCAGGGAGCAGGCCCCTGCCGTGGCTTCCACTCCTCAACCCCCTGGAGTTAACGCAGTTGGCCCTGTTGTTGGCCACCGCACTTTGGCTGAAGCGAAACCGAAGCGGCGGCACAGGCTTTCTTTTGCCCATGTTGGGCTTTCTCTTCACCAGCGTTGTTGTTTTGCGCGCAAGCTACCACTGGGGCGGCTTCTACTATTATGACACGTTGTGGAGCCCCGCTTTCCTGAGCGACGAGTTGACACAAACCAGCCTTACGGTTGTGTGGAGCATATTGGGGGTATGGGGTTGGGTAGCAGGCTCCCGCAAGGGCCTGTGGAAGCTATGGTTGGTGGGGGCTGTGTTGATGGCCGTCGTCCTGGTGAAGTTGGTGTTGGTGGACAGGACAAGCCTTGGAAACATTCTGGGTATTTTGTCCTTCATCGCCTATGGCATTTTATGCATGGTGACAGGTTATTTTGCCCCCGTCCCCCCCCGTCGTCCACAGGGCAAGGGGAAGGAGGAGGAGGAAAAACGCACATGAGAAGGACAGGAAGCAGAGGCCTCACATTGTTTTCGGTTTTGCTGGCATTCCCCATGGCCGTGCATGCGGGCATACGGGAGGACTATGCGCAGCAGTGGGTTTTAAACCTGCCCACCTCCGAGGGTGGCATATACCAACTTCTCCTCAGCGAGGAAATTTATGAGAAGGTGCAAAGCCCCCAGCTGCTTGACGTGGAAGCATTTAACGCGCAAGGGCAAGCGCTCCCCACGGAATTTCTAAAATGGGCAGAGGAGGAGGAGACTTCCTCGAAAACGGTGGAGTTGCCGTGGTTTGTATTGCCGCAGGGCCCCCAAAAGGGAGGGAAGGGGGAGGACATAGCGGTGTTGGTGCAACGCAATGCAGACGGCAGCCTAAAGCTTGCGGACATAGCGAAGGCCCCCGGCGCTGCGGCCTCGAGTTGGTTGGTAGACGCGAGTGGCCAGCGAGGGCGTCTGCGTATGTTGAGTTTGGAGTGGAGTGAGAATGCTGAGCCGTTTGAGCAGCATGTGAGTGTGGAAGGCAGCAATGACTTGCGCCAATGGCACATGCTGGCCTCCAAGGCGCCCATACTCCATTTGTCCAAGGGTGGGCAAGCCTTGCGCCACAACCGCATAGAGTTAAGCAGCGGCTACCGTTATTTGCGTTTGAGGGCAGAAAGTGCCGAGCCGAAGCTTCCTTTGGTGGGGTTGCGTGCGGAGTTTGTCTCTCAAGCGGCCGCGCCTCAGCGTTGGCAATGGAGGGACTTGCAAGGCAAGCGTATAGAGGAGGGGGGGCAGGCGCACTATGAGTTTGAGTTGGAGGGGAGGTTTCCCATAGAGCGTGTGGACGTATTGGCTGGCAGCAACAGCACGCAGCGTTGGGTATTGCAAAGCCGGGACACGCCTGAGGCGGCCTGGCATACGCGCACAGCGCCGTGGGTAGCCTATGTTGTGCAAGCAGGGGGGGCAGAAATTCGCTCCCCGGCGCAAGCTTTGGAGGGCATATGCCGGGAGCGCCATTGGCGTTTGGTTTCCGACACGTTGCCGGACAAGGTTGCAGCGCCGACGTTGAGGCTTTTCTACCGTCCGGAGGCTTTGGTATTCATGCTGCAGGGTGAAGCCCCCTATGCTTTGGCCGTTGGCAGCAACCGAGCGCGGCGTATGCCTTCCTCTTTGCTACAAACCATTGAGGCTTTGCGTCAGCAGAAGGCCGCGCATTGGCAACCGGCGACAGCAAAAGTGGGGCAGGTTGAAATTTTGGCAGGGGACGAGGCCCTCCAACCGCTCCTCAAGCAGGAGGAAGGGCCAAAGCCAGGGGGGGGGTGGAAGCAATGGGTGCTCTGGGGTATTTTGTTGGGAGGAGCCATGGTGGTGGTGGTTTTTGCAGTGAGGTTGCTCAAAGGTACTCCGGAGGAGGGGAGCCCTTCTGACTGAATTTTTCTGAAATATTTTTTCTGCCCATTGGGGCGGGGTTTTATTTAACTGAGAATGTTTTTTTTGGGCCTGCGGCCCGGGCCATTTTTTGAAAAAGTTCTCTTCGCCCTTCGGGCGGGTTTATTTAACTGAGAATGTTTTTATGGGCCATGCGGCCCGGGCTTTTTTTGGAAAGGGTTCTTTTTGCCCATTGGGGCGGGGTTTATTAACTGAGAATGTTTTTATGGGCCTGCGGCCCGGGCTTTTTTCTCTTAACTGATAAAGTTTTTAAGGGCCATGCGGCCCGCGCTTTTTCGCCCTCCGGGCAGGTTTTCGCCTCTCGGCGAGTCACTTTTTTTTTGCGCGCACGGGACGGCAAAGCCGCCCCGTGGGGCAGCTGTGCCTCTCC
>WQTM01000119.1 GCA_009786315.1 Pseudomonadota bacterium
TGGGGTGGTCTCCTGGTGAGGAGGAGGGGGGGCCTGAGGCGGGGGTTGGAGGGGGGGAGGTTTGGAGGCCGGAGGTTTTATGGTAGGAGGGGGCCGAGCAGGGGGGGGCTCCGGTGCTAATTTTTCAGGAGGAGGAGGTGGTGGAGGTGGTGGCTCCACATGGAGGATTTCCATTTCCACAGGTTGGTTTTGCACAGGGGAGGCGGAATAAGGTTTGAGCAACCAAAGTCCGGCGAAGTGGATGCCCATAGAAAGTGGGACAAAAGCCAAGGCCCAGAGATGTCCTTTGGATTTGTCAGAGAAAGGGCTTTGCATGGTTTTTATTCGGAGACGGCAGAAGCTTCCTTTTGAATGTTGAGTGCGAATTTGGCGATGCCTTCGCCCTTAATGAGGTCAATCACGTGCATGACTCGGCCATAGGAGAGGGCTTGGTCTGCCGAGACAATGGCCCTGCTTTCTTTGTCTTTGAGGACGCTGTCGCGGACGTGTTGTTTCAAAGCGGCCTCGTTTACCTCCGTGCCGTCCAGGAAGAATTTTCCTTCGTTGTCGATGACAATGGAGATGAGGCCCTGCACCGTTTCACCGGCGTTGGCTGCTTTGGGCAAGTCCACCTCCACGGTTTCCTTAATGATGAAGCTGGCTGTCACCATAAAAATAATCAGCAGCACCAAGACAACGTCCACCAGAGGGGTGACGTTGATGGCAACAATTTCAGCGTCCATGTCGTCGCCTTGCTGAATACTCATGCCGTTTTGCCTTCGGTGGTTTTGGCCTTGTCGGCGTTTGTAGCATTTTGGCCCATGCCGCCCAGAAGCAGGTGTGCCAAGGCTTGTGCGCGCCCGACGCGGCTTTTGAGGGCGCGCATGAAGGCATTAAAAGCCACCACGGCTGGAATGGCCACCGCCAAACCCACGGCTGTGGCCACCAATGCCTCAGAAATGCCTGTCATAATGGTTTGTTGCATGTCAGCGCCCTGGACGTTTTGTTTGCCCAACTCATGGAAGGCCTTAATAATGCCGAGCACGGTGCCGAAAAGGCCGATGAAGGGTGCGTTGGAGCCTAATGTGCCCAAAAAAGAGAGGTAGCGCTCAAAGCCGATTTTACCCTTGGCCAATGCGGCGGACATGTTTTCTTCGGCTGCTTTGGGGTTGGACTTTACCAGGGAAAGCCCGACGAGAAGTGTGCTTGCTTCCAAGCCCTTTTGCCCTTTGAGGAGTGCCTGGGCTTTGTCCCATTGGGCGTTGGCGAGCAGGGAGAACAACTCTGCTGTGCCGTGCAGCTTGCGCAAGAGGTAGAAAGCACCACGCTCCAACATGACGGCTATGGAGGCAATGGACAAACCCACCAACAGCCAGAGCACCCACTCGACACTGCCCAGCGTAGCGCCCAACAACGTCTGCGTTAACCAACCCAAGTCCCCTGTGGAAGCCATAACGGCTGAACCTTCATTCAATATATGCATACAGGCCAAGAGACTTCTTCTCTTTTTCCGAGATTGTCAAGGAGGCAAGCCACGAAATGTGTGCTTTCGACACAAGGTGTAGTCAGCCTCCTCCCAAGTGCTGTATTGGCTTATAAAAGGAGGTGGGGCCAAAGCCTCGAGGGTGTTTGCCTGGGTGGAGAAACTTAGGAAAAATGGGTTTTCTCATTGGCAGGCTCGGCATTAAAATGTTTTGTTTCTTCAACAACGGTATATTTTCATTTTGGGTGTGACGATTGCGCATATGTTTTGCCTTCTCAACCGCATAAACTTTCGCAAGGCCATTGGGGCCCTCCTGCTGTTGGGTGCATGCACATGCGACAAGCCTGCTGCCCCGCCGCTGCCTTCTCCAAAGTTGCCGGCCCACTGGCTTGCCCGAGTCAACGGGGAGGTGTTGGTACTTGGGGACTTGGAGCGTGAGTTGGCCATAGGGTTTGGGAGTGCAGAAGGCGAGGTGGCCAAACCGCCCATTTCTCCAGAGGTGTTGCTTGAAGCGCTCATCCACAAAACCCTCCTGCTCCAAGAAGCCAAACGGCAACAGCTTTTTCCGAATGAAGCCCAGGTGAAGCAACACATTCAAGTGCTGATGTCAGGCTCCCTTGGAGATAGGGTGCAACACCAAGTGGACACGGCAAATTTTGAGAAAATAACCGCCGAGCAAATGGCCATTGAGGCCTTGCTTTCCGAAGAAGTTTTTGCACGTATTGCCATTACGGAGAAAGAATTGCATGGCTTCTATGAAAGCAACGCTGAGCTTTTTTTTGCTCCCGCAGAAATTGAGGCCAGTCAAATTTTGGTGAAAACACAACAAGAGGCCAACAAATTGCTGCGCCTTTTGAGGGCAGGACACCCTTTTGGGAAGCTGGCGCGGCAATATTCCATTGCCCCCGAAGCCGAAAATGGGGGGAAGTTGGGCCGCTTTGGAAAAAACGTCATGCCCTCTCCCTTGGATGAGGCCTTGTTTGCCATGCGTGCCAACGAAGTTTCCAATGCAATTCCTTCGCCTTTTGGGTGGCACCTCTTCTGGGTACACCAAAAATTCCGCCCCCAACGCACCCCCTTTGTCAAAGTCCGCAAACTCATTGAAGCCAAACTTGTTTCAGAATACGGCACTCAAATGAAAGCGGACTTTTTGAGAAAACTGAAAAGCCAGTCTCATATAGAAATAAACCCTACTTTGCTGGCTGCCACTTGGCCAGACAAACGTGCTAGTGAGGAAACCCCATGAGAAAATGTTTGTTGGGTTGTTTCTTTTTCTGCTTTGCCGCAGTGGCAGCCAACCGCGAGTTGGTTGACAAAGTCGCCGCCGTTGTCAACGGTGAGGTTATTCCCTGGTCCGCCATAGAGAAGCGCCTGCGCCAAGAAATTCCTACGCCACACCTTTTGGACGCCGAAAAATACCGTGCTGCACAAAAACTCATTCTCTCGGCACTCGTGGACGAAAAACTCATGGACGCTCAAACAAAAGCGCTGGGGCTTGAAACCACCAACGAAGAGCTCAACTTGGCTGTTGAGGACATTTTGCGCCAAAACAATGTCAGCCTGGAGCAGCTGGAGTCCCTGTTGGCGCGCGAAGGCTTGACGCTGGTTGCCTACCGCTCTCAGCTGAAAGCACAGCTGAGCCGCATGAAGTTGATTCGCGTCAAAGTGCAAAGCAAAGTTAACGTGACGGATGAGGATGTGAAAACGGCCTATGAGAAATGGGCAAAAGCAGAAAGTGGTGAAGTGGAGCTTCATGCCAGGCATATACTCATTCGCCTGGACGGCAACGCAGACGCGCAGGCCACACAAACGGCTTTGGCCAAAGCCCAAAACATTGCCTCCCTCGCCAAAGCCCCTGGAGCAAATTTTGCCGCTTTGGCCAAACAATATGGTGAAGGCTCCTCCGCCGCAACAGGGGGGGATTTGGGCTATTTCAAACGGGGGGTGATGATGCCGGAGTTTGAGAATGCGGCCTTCGTCCTCGAGACAGGCCAAGTCTCCGAGCCTGTCAAAACCAACTTGGGTTTCCACATTATTAAAATAGAAGACCGCCGCGCTTTGCCTTTGGCCGCGCTGGAAGAACTCAAAGAAAGCTTGAGACAAAAACTCATGCAGGAGCAAATGGAAACCTATGCGAGGCACTACTCCCAGGAACTTCGCGCCCAAGCCCTCATTGAGGAGAAACTTTGAGCAACTTGCCTCGTATTGGCATTAGTGCGGGAGACCCTTCCGGCATTGCTGCTGAAGTCCTCAGCAAGGCATTGTTGCAGGCAGAGTTGGAGCCGCTTTTCACCCCCGTTGTTTTTGGGGACGCCTCTTTGGCCCCTTTGTTGCCCCCGGGGGTTGAGTTGCATGCCGTCAGCCACCTCCCCCCTGAAGACAGGAAACCCGCCCACCCCTCTTTGGCTGGAGGCAGGGCACAACTTGCCTATGTGAATGCAGCCATTGCCGCTGCCAAAAACAAAAGTTTGGACGCGTTGTGCACAGCTCCGGTTTCCAAAGAGGCCATTTTGCGTACAGGCATTGAGTTTTTCGGGCATACGGAATGGTTGGCGGAGGCTTTTGAATGCCCCGTACTCATGTTGATGGATGGCCCCAAACTTCGCGTTGCCTTGGCCACCAACCATTTGCCCCTTGCACAAGTGTCCCAGGCACTCAGCGTGGACGGACTGGTGGCGCAGCTGCAACTGCTGTCCTCAACGCTGAGCGCCGTGCTGGGCCGCCCGGCGCGTATTGCCATGTTGGCGCTCAACCCGCATGCGGGCGAGGGTGGGTTACGTGGAGAGGAGGAGTTGCATATTCTCCGCCCCGCCCTGGAGAAAGCCTCTGGCCTGGGGCTCCTTTGCAAGGGCCCTTTCCCTGCGGACGGTTTTTTTGCGAGCCTCCCTGAGCAGCCTTTTGACGCGGTGCTGGCCATGTACCATGACCAGGGACTGTGTGTTGCCAAGGCCATTGACTTTGAAAACACCGTCAATGTTACGCTGGGCCTGCCGTTGCCGCGCACCTCGCCGGACCACGGTGTGGCCTATGACATTGCGGGGCAAAACAAAGCCAACCCCCGCCCCATGCTGGAGGCGCTTTTGCGCGCCGCCCACTATGCCAAAGCCTTTGCCTCCTCCACCCCAGGGAGATGATGCCCCATGCAAGAAATGTATGCACACCGTGAAGCAATGCAATTGTGCTTGTTCGGCTTTGAGGGAACAGCACTTTCAGACAGTTTGCGCAGACAAATGGATGAGGGGGTGGCGGGCTTCATTCTGTTTGGGCGCAACATTGAGTCCACGGCCCAAGTCGCCCAACTCGTTTTTGAGTTGAAGTCCTATGCGAAACGCCCCCTCATTCTCGCAGTGGACCAGGAAGGGGGCCGCGTTGCCAGGCTGCGCACCCCCCCTATGACACACCTTCCCCCTATGCGTATGCTGGGAAAACCCATATTGCCACACCTGGCCCAACAGGCCGGCGCCCTGGTGGGGTTTGAGCTTTCAGCCCTCGGCATAGACTGGAACCTTGCCCCCGTTTTGGACGTCGACACCAACCCGGACAATACCGCTATTGGGGACCGCTGCTTCCACGGCCAGGCACACCAGGTGGCGCAACTGGGTTTGGCTTTCGCCAGGGGCCTTGAAAGCCAAGGCGTCGCCTCCTGCGCCAAACACTTTCCAGGCCAGGGAGACGCACAACAGGACTCCCATTTTTTTCTGCCGGCCATTGCCCATGACGAAGCTTTTTTGAGGAGCCGGGAGCTGCTTCCTTTTGCCGCTTATGCCAAGGCAGGACTGGCCGCTGTTATGCCCGCACATGTGCGCTACCAGGCTTTGGATATGGCTTGGCCTTCAAGTTTGAGCCCCACCCTCCTTAGGGGGCTTTTGCGTGGGGAAATGGGTTTTGAGGGACTTGTCGTCGCTGACGACATGGGTATGGGCGCCATTATGCTGAATTGGCCCATGGAAAAAGCAGCCGTACAAGCCATTGCCGCCGGCTCCAACCTCCTCCTGCTTTGCAACAGCGCACAACAACGCCAACAAGCCGTGGACGCCCTCGCAAAGGCCATTGCCGAAGGCAGCCTCCCCAAAGAGCAACTGCAACTCTCCTGTGAAAAACGAAAGCAATTTTGCGAGCACTTCGTCCAAGGGGCCTCCTTGCGGTGCTCCCTTTTGGACTCCGCCGAGCACCGCACTTTGCGCGAGGCTTTTTGGGACAACTGGAATGCCTGCCCCGAAAGCCAACGCCTTCAACCCCTAGACAAAGACCCGACTGCACCATGAGAATGCTGGGACTGCTGTTTTTGTTTTTCTTCCTCGCTTGCACAAACTCACAAAGTTTTGCACCCCAAAGCTTTCCTGAACGCCCCTACCAACTTTGGATGCCGGACAACACCCACTCCAAGCCGCTCCCTCTGGTGGTGCTTTTGCACGCCTATGACACAACGCCTGCCGTGCAAGAGCGCTTCTTCCGCATTCAAACCGAGTTGCGCAAAGCGGGCTTCGCCTATGCCTGGCCCAAGGGGAAAAGCAGCCGCACCGGACAACTCCATTGGAATGCAAATGCAAGTTGCTGCGCGCAGGACGGCCAGCCCTCCGACGACTCGGCCTATGTGTTGGCCGTTGTGGACGACATTGCCCAACGCATTCCTTTGGACAAAACCCGCGTTATGCTGGTGGGACTTTCCAACGGCGCCTTCATGGCCTACCAGTTGGCTTGTGAAGCCCCGGAGCGTTTTTCCAAGCTGGTTGCCGTGGCGGGCGCCCCGCCTACCTCATGCCCCGCCCTCTCCTCCTCCGGCCCCTCTGTGCTGCATGTCCATGGCGACAGCGACACCTTGGTGCCTCTTGAGGGTGGAAAATTCGACGCCATGGCCTCAAGCTTTCCTTCCGCCGCCTCTATGTTGGAGCTTTGGGCGAAAGAAGGAGCGTGCGAGCCTATAGAGTCGGCCAACCCCCCCTCCCTCTTTAGGCAGCCAACAACACAAAAGGCATGGGTGTGCCCCAAACAACGCCGCCATTTGACACTATGGGTTGTGGATGGCGGAGAACATCGACTGGAGCCTACACCGGCCTTCTCCCAGGCGGTGCTGCACTTTTTGAATGCCCCCTAGGCAGTGTCGTCAATAAATTTTGCCCATTGGGGCGGGGTTCTGTTGCCAACTGACAATGTTTTTATGGGCCTGCGGCCCGGGCTTTTTTCGCCCTCCGAGCGTTGTTCTCTTTGGGCCTGCGGCCCGAGCTTTTTTCGCCCTCCGGGCGTTGTTTTCTTTGGGCCTGCGGCCCGAGCTTTTTTTCCCTCCGGGCATTCTGCCTCCGGCGGGGAACTTTTTGCTCGCCCAAAAAGTTCCTCAAAAACGGCTCC
>WQTM01000120.1 GCA_009786315.1 Pseudomonadota bacterium
CCCCCCCCCCAACACCAGCTGCCCATATGCCGCAGGCACCCCATAGGAGGGCCTCCACCTCCGGCCACCCACCCCCCCCTTGTGCCTTCACCTCCACCCCTCCCTTCCAGGTGTATGCCCTCTCCTCTCCCCCTGGTAGGGACAAAACCAACGTGCAACTCTGTGCCTTCGCGTCTATTTGCCACTTGCCTTGGAGGCTGCCTCCGGCGGGCTTTATGTCTATGGGGAAATGGGTCGCTAATAGCTGGGTGGAATATTCTAGCTTCGCGGCAGGGTGCTCTGCCAACCAGGCCGCATTCCTGCGTAATAAAGCGCTGGGCGCGAGGACAAAACTGAGGACAACGGCTATGAGGAATGTTTTCATGTGGACTCTGTCTCCAACAATTGCCGCAAATATGCCAAAAACGGAGCCCTCAATTCAGGACGCTTGAGTGCATATGCAACGTTGGCTTCTAAAAAACCCAACTTGTCCCCAGTGTCAAAACGCCGCCCCTTAAAGAGGTAACCCAATAGCCCCGGCGCGTCCACCATTCGCGCCAACGCGTCCGTCAGCTGAATCTCCCCTCCCGCCCCACGCCCTGTCTTCTCCAGTTCCCCAAAAAGGGTGGGGGGCAACATGTAGCGGCCTATTACGGCAAGGTTGGAGGGGGGGTTGCTTGGGGGCTTCTCAACAATGCTGCGTATGCGTACAACACCCTCCTCCACCCTCTCGGCGGACACTATCCCATATTGGTGGGTCTTCTCCCACGGTACCTCCATCAACGCCACCACCCCCATGCTGTGGCCAAAACGCGCAAAACACTCCCATAGGCTTCGCATACACGGCGTCGGCGCTTCCAGCAAGTCGTCCGGCAACATGACGCCTATGGGCTCATCGCCTACCCACGGCTTGGCGCATAGCACCGCATGCCCCAGGCCCAACGGCTGCTGCTGGCGTACGGAGGCCACCTCAATCAGCTTGGAAAGCTTGGACAACATCTCCAACTCGCTCTCCTTCTTCCTCCCCCTCAACACCGCCTCCAACTCAAAAGCCATGTCAAAATGGTCCTCCATGCTTTCTTTGTTGCGGCTCGTCACCAACAACATCTGCTTCGCCCCAGCGGCAACCGCTTCCTCCGCAATGTATTGCACAGCCGGTTTGTCAACTATGGGCAGCATTTCCTTGGGGACAACCTTAGAGAAAGGCAAGAAGCGCGTCCCAAGGCCGGCTGCGGGTACAACAACTTTTGAGAGAGTAGGTTTAGACATGGAGCCAAAGTGTAGTAAATATATCCCCCATATGGTGCTTAATTCCTCCTTTTCGCTTTTTGCCGCCTCCCTCCTCGCTTTGCCCCTCTCCGCCCTCGCCCAAATCTCCCTCCATGACGTTATGGAGGCCCGCGGCTATGGCACCGCCAATATGAATCTCGCCGCCTCCCGCGGTACCCAGGGCCTCTATGGAAACCCCGCCGCCCTCTCCTTTGACGAGCGCTTTGAGGTGGAAGTCTCCGGCACCTTGGACTTTGCAAAAAATTCCTATAAATTCCTCGGCGTCGGCGTCGCTGACAGCAAGGCCGGCCCCGTGGCGGCAGCCCTCAGCTACCACTTCGTCAGCACCGGCCCCAGCGGAGAGCGTAGCTCCGCCCACCTCCTCACCCTCGCCGTCGCTATGCCCTTCGCCAAAATCTTCCACATCGGCATCTCCGGCCGCCAACACTTCGTCCGCGGGCCCGTCAACTCCAACCCGTTTAACCTCAATGCCGGCATCGGCCTCACCCTCACGGACATTATGACGGTTTCCTTCTCCGGCCATAACCTTGTTAATTCTTCTAAAATTCATACGCCTCGCTACTTCGTCCTCTCCGGCTCGGGCAGCATCCTCGGCATTGTCGCTACGGTTGAAATGCGCGGCAACTTCAACGAGCATAAGTCCCGCTTCACGTGGGGCGGCAGCTTGGAATATACCTTCCTGGGCATGCTTGCCGTACGCGGCGGCTATGCTTATGACCAAGTCCAAAAAGCCAACATCCTCGGCGTCGGCGCGGGCTTCTCCGCACCGGGCGGCGGCGTGGACTTGGGCTATCGCCATACCTTCGGCGGCGCCAAAAACAATGTCCTCGCACTGACAGGGCGCATCAACATTTGAGTCTCCTCCGCCTGCCCCCCTATTGGTGTCTGAGCGCCCACTCCCTCGAGTTCCCCCCTCCGGAGCTGACAGCCCCCGACGGTGTGCTCGCCATCGGCGGAGACTTGAGCACCCACCGCCTGCTCGCAGCCTATCGCCTGGGTATATTCCCCTGGTACTCCGAGGGCTCCCCCATCCTCTGGCACTGCCCCAACCCACGCTTCGTCCTCGAGCCCCACGCCCTCCATGTCCCCAAAAGCCTCAAAAAATACCTCCGCCACCCCCCCTTCTCCTTCTGCATGGACACCTGCTTCCCCCAAGTCGTCCACGCCTGCGCCTCCACCCCCAGGCCCGGCCAAAACAGCACCTGGCTAACTCAGGAAATGCAAGAAGCCTATGTCGCCCTGCACCACCTCGGCTTCGCACACAGCGTGGAAACCTTCCTGGAAGGGGCGTTGGTGGGGGGCCTCTATGGCGTCTGCCTGGGGAATGTCTTCTTCGGCGAAAGCATGTTCGCCACCTCCCCCAATGCCTCCAAATTGGCCTTCGTCCTCCTCGTACAAACCCTCCTCTCCCTCGGCGTCTCCCTCGTTGACTGCCAACAGAAAACCCCCCACCTCCAACGCTTCGGCGCCGTCAGCTGGCCTCGAAAACGCTTCCTCTCTCGCCTCCAAGAGTTGCTTTCTGCCCCTACACGAAAGGGCAGTTGGGCGGGACTTTTCGGGGCGGGGACTCCCCTCCCACAACAAACGCATGTTGACGCATAACTCACATTTGAATAGCTCTCATATTTATGAAGGAATATTTTTTTCTTTGTGTGGCGGGAGGGCTTCTCCTGGCACTCGCTTGCTCCAACCCGGTGTTTGTCACGGCAACACCACGCGTCGTCGGTACTTCCTCGGCTGACAAACCCAACAACGGCTACCTCCGCGTCGAGGTGACTTCCAACTTCGACGCGTTTGACTATGCTGAGGTTGCCAAGGGGTTTAAATACCTCTCGGTCGGCGTGACGGTTTCGAATGCGGGCCCCCTCCCCTCGGGACAGGCCCCCTCGGAATACCCCCTCCTCCTGCTTGACTTGGAAAACCGGGCGATGATGACCGTCAGCGGCGTCGGCGCGGCCCGCGGCGAATATGTCAACTTCGAGTCCAATATTCAGCCCGTGCTGACTTTCTCCATCCGGGCCATCCCTAAAACCGTCGCGGGAGCCTATGCCGATGCGTTCCAAACCCTCCAACGCTTGTCCGCCGGCATTCCTCTGAGTCAGTTGGCCGACAGCAACCCCTACCTCTCCCTCGCCGGACGCCTCCTCAGCAACATCGCCAACGAAGCCAATTCGTCCCATACGCAGGCTTTCACAACCGCAGTCATCGGCCTCTCCAGCTCTGCGGCCAATACCTCCCCCTTCCCCCTCGACGGTACGCCAACCGTTATTTTCCTTCGCCGTACCGACGACACCTCGCCCTTCCCGGAGCCACAAACACTTCAACTGTGCACCAACAACCCAAGTACCTTGTGCGCCTCCGCTGGCCAAACCCCCTATGGGGCCCTCCCCTACCTCATCATCCGCGCCTCAACCACGGACTTCCGGCCCACCTCGGACTGGGTGGATAATATCAACTCCTGGTCCTGTGAAGTCGCCAAACGAGTAGGGCAAATTGAACATGTAGAGCGGGCACTTCATGCCACACGCTTCACGGAAGAGCAGGAGCGGGCAGAGCTCAAAATGCTGGAGCATGTCCGGCTTCTTTCCAAAGCTTATATGCTGCCCGACAAGTTTGACCTTCAACAACCCGACAACCTCGAAACGTTTGCATCCATCCTAAACACGTGGCGCCTCATGGACTCGAGGAAGGACGCCTATTGGAGTGCACACTATGAGGCGGCTGCAACATCCATTGAGACGTGCTTGCAGTCTGAAATGAAGCGCCGCTCACAACAACACGAAACCGCGTTTGTCGTCCTCAGCCGCGCCTTCTCCTCGGCCAGCGCATTTCGAGCAGTTCCACGTTTCGGAATGCCACCCACCAACGAGGAGAGGAACAAACTGGAGGAGTGGTTGGCGCAAATTAAGGAGCCCATCCTCTTTTTGAATCTCCAAAGCGGCGAAGTCTATGGCTCATTGCGGGCGGAGCAAGACGCCATCGAACGCTACCTCATCGAATCCGCCCATATATTGGTTGCGGAACTGACAGCAACAACGGACACAAAAACACAAAATGCAGTCCGTGAAAAAATCAACGCAAGGCTGCTTAGCCCATGTGACAGTTGTCGCGCCATTCTCGTAGATGCTATTGAAAAAACAAACCTTGTGGAAATCGACACAAAAATGCTCGCCTTGCAACAGACGGAGCGAGCTCGCAGAAAGTTGGTCGACACTCGCCAACGCGCAGAGCAAATTGCCCAGCTTGCAAAAAACCTCCAAACTGCGAATGCGGGTGAAATTGAGCAGCTGCTTAAGCGCGTTGAAGTTGCCAAAACCCGAGTCAATGCCCGAAAAACCAGCAAAACCGAATTGGACAGCCTCAACAAAGAGCTTGACGACATGGCCAGTCAACTGCGCAACCAACTCCTTGAAACCCAATAGCCCCCCCCATGGCTTTGCAAGCCAGGCAAACCGTTGTTGACTGTCGCACAAGGAAGCTGCATGAGCACCCATAACCTGCCACCTGAAGCATTGCCCAAACTCCATTCTGCACCTTCACCCGACAACAACAGGCCCCCCCTTGAGTTGACAGCCGTTGGCCCCCTGCCAAATTCCCGCAGAATATATGTTGCCGGCAGCAGACCCGACATCCGCGTGCCCATGCGGCAAATTGAGCAGGCGGATACACCCTCTGTCTCAAATACGCGTGAAAAAAACCCGCCAGTTTTCGTCTATGACAGCTCCGGCCCCTATGGCGATGCTATAGCCAACCTCGACATTCGCCGCGGCCTGCCAGCAATGCGCGCAGCGTGGGTTGCAGAGCGCGGCGACACAATGCCTTCACCCGGCCGCGGCCGCCGGGCCCAAAACGGCAGCAATGTCACCCAAATGCACTACGCGCGACGCGGCATTGTTACCCCTGAAATGGAATTTGTCGCCATCCGCGAAAACCTGCAACGCGCAACTTATGTGGAGTCCCTCAAAACCTGCGGCCCGCAAGGCGAAAAAATGGCCACCCTCCTCTCCCGCCAACACCGCGCTGAGTGCTTCGGCGCCGCAATTCCCGCAGAAGTAACGCCTGAATTTGTACGCACCGAAGTCGCACGGGGACGAGCCATCCTCCCCTCCAACATCAACCACCCCGAATGCGAGCCAATGGTTATTGGCCGAAATTTTCTCGTCAAAGTCAACGCCAACATCGGCAATTCAGCCGTTGCTTCGTCCATTGCCGAAGAAGTCGACAAAATGGTTTGGGCCATACGTTGGGGCGGCGACACCGTCATGGATTTGTCCACCGGAAAAAACATTCATGAGACACGTGAGTGGATAATACGTAACAGTCCCGTTCCCGTGGGTACGGTACCCATTTATGAGGCACTCGAAAAAACAGGCGGCAAAGCCGAGGAGCTCAGTTGGGAAATTTTTCGCGACACACTGGTGGAGCAGGCGGAGCAGGGTGTTGACTATTTCACCATTCATGCCGGCGTGCTGCTGCGTTATATTCCGCTCACCGCAAAACGGATGACGGGCATTGTCTCACGCGGCGGCTCCATCCTCGCCAAATGGTGCCTCGCTCACCACGAGGAAAATTTCCTCTATCGACATTTCGAGGAAATGTGTGAAATTATGAAAGCCTATGACGTCGCCTTCAGCCTCGGCGACGGTTTGCGTCCAGGCTCCATTTATGATGCCAACGACGAGGCACAACTGGGCGAGCTCAAAACGCTGGGAGAGTTGACACAGCTGGCCTGGAAACACGACGTGCAGGTGATGATTGAGGGCCCAGGCCACGTACCCATGCACCTCCTCAAAGAAAACATGGAGCTTGAGTTGAAAGCCTGTCACGAAGCACCGTTTTATACGCTTGGGCCACTCGTCACCGACATTGCACCAGGTTATGACCACATCACCTCAGCCATAGGTGCCGCACAAATGGGTTGGTATGGTACGGCAATGCTTTGTTATGTCACGCCGAAGGAGCACCTGGGCCTGCCAAACCGCGAGGATGTCAAAGAAGGCATCATCACCTACAAACTCGCCGCGCATGCCGCTGATTTGGCCAAGGGCCACCCAGGCGCACAAATTCGCGATAATGCGCTTTCCAAGGCACGCTTTGAATTCCGCTGGGAAGACCAATTTAACCTTGGGCTTGACCCTGAAAAGGCACGCAGCTTTCACGACGAAACACTGCCCGCAGAAAGCGCCAAGCTTGCGCATTTCTGCTCCATGTGCGGCCCGCATTTCTGCTCTATGCGACTCACCCAGGACGTACGCCATTTCGCCACACAAAAAGGCATGGCTGAAAAAGAGGCCTTGCAAAAAGGCATGGCCGAAAAATCTGCCGAATTCGCCGAAAAGGGGGCCGAACTTTATTTGAAAGTCTAGGCAGTGTCGTCCATAAATTTCGCCCTCCGGGCGGGGTTCTGTTGCCAACTAAGAATGTTTTTTCTGGGCCTGCGGCCCGGGCCTCTCTCAACTGAGTTATGCTTTTATGGGCCTGCGGCCCGCGCTTTTTTGCCCTCCGGGCGTTGTTTTCTCTGGGCCTGCGGCCCGAGCTTTTCTGCCCTTCGGGCATTCTGCCTCCGGCGGGGAACTTTTTGCTCGCCCAA
>WQTM01000121.1 GCA_009786315.1 Pseudomonadota bacterium
CCCCCCCCCCCCCAAGCCCGCCTGGTGGGTACGCAACAAAACCTCACCCTCTGGGGAGACAAGCTCCAAGGCCAAGTCCACCCCGGGGGAGGGGGTAACCTCCACCTGGGCCCAGCGTTGGGGGGTAGCGGGCAACTCAAACCAGTCCTCGTCCCTTCCGTTGGGGGAGAGGGAGATTTCGGCCTCCAGGGTGGTGTCCTGGCTCAGTTTTTGGGCCTGGCTGGCCTGGTTATTGGGCTCTTTCTCCCGAGCAACAGCCGGTGGTGGGGGGGCCTGTTTGTCCTTTTGGGGGCAAGCGAGGCAGAGGGAGAGGGCAGAAAGGAGGGCGAGGGGGAGGGCGAGGCCAGGAGAGGGAGGAGGGCTGGGGAGGGCCATGGCGAGGTTTATTAGCACCGAACCTCCCTACCCCGGTGGTATTTTCCCATGGATGAGGGTTTTTTCAAAGGCTTTGAAAGCCACGTCCATTTTGTCGCCGCGTACGGCCTGGACGAGGCCGAGCCCGAAGCTGGGGTGGTTGAGAAAGTCACCCTCGGCAAAGTTTTCCCTGGGGCTATAGTTACGTGCCTTGGAGGCGTCCGCTGAAGCGAGGAGGAGGGGGACAGAGGAGGCCATAGAGGGAGAGGCCGTTTTCCGAGGAGGGGAGGCCGAGGAGGAAGAAGGAGAAGGGCCCCCCCGTGGGTTTTTACGAAGGCTATGTTGGGCCTGGCAAGTATTGCAGCGCACGCGGGCGATGCGCAAGTCCACCATAGCGAGGATGGTATGAGCCAACTCCATACCGCAGCGGCTGCAGAAGGCGTCAATTTCCCCGCCCACTTTATTTATTTTTCGAAGAGGCAGCATAGGAAGAGAGAGAAAAAGTGGAGATTTGGCTTTTAGCATGCCAAGGCTAGGGCGCAGTGTTTTTTTAAGAACTCCTGGAAGGCGGCCATGACAGTTCCTCTGAAGGTTTCGACTTTGAAGATTCCGACATTGCCCAAGCGTCGCGCATTGGACATACCGATTCGTCCGACGCGGGCGGAAATTTCCCAAAGTGCTTTATTGCACAACCTGGAGCAGACGAAGCGTTGGGTAGCCCCGGTGCCCATATTAGCGGTAGTGAAAGCCAACGCCTACGGGCACGGGGCCGTAGACGTCGCCCGCACCCTAGAGGCTGGAGGCATATGGGGCCTAGCGGTGGCCCTCGTAGAGGAGGGCATAGAGCTCAGGCAGACAGGCATAAGGGCGCGCATAGTGGTGATGGGGGGTGCCTACGAGGGGGCCTGGCCCCTCATGGTGGCGCACAAGTTGACGCCCACCCTTTTCCGCAGGGAGCATTTGCGAGGTTTTGGGCAGTTGTTGCGAAGCCGGGGGGAGGAGGCCGAGGTGCACATAAAAATAGACACGGGCATGGGGCGCAACGGTGTTGTGGAGGGGGAGTTGGAGGCTTTTGTGGAGGAGTTGAAGGCGTGGCCGGAGCTCCGCGTGGAAGGCCTATGCACGCACTTAGCCTGTGCGGAGCAAGTGGGGGCCGAGTTGACGGCATTGCAGCTTCAGCGTTTTGAGAAGGCCCTGGGTTGTTTTCAGCGGCATGGCATCAACCCCGCGTGGCGCCACATAGCCAACACAGCGGCGACGCTTTCCATGCCTCAAGCCAGAGACGGGCGTCTTTTCAACCTGGTGCGCCCCGGCGGCGCCATATACGGCCTATTCCCCAAGGGTTGGCCCAAGAGTTTGCCTTTGAAGAGGGTATTGAGTTGGAAGACGGGGATTACGCATTTGAAGTGGCTTTCCCCGGGGGACTCTGTCAGCTATGACGCGACGTGGAGGGCCACTCAGGCAACCTGCGTAGCGACATTGCCGGTGGGCTATGCCGATGGTTTTGGGCGAGACTACTCCAACAAGGGAGAGATATTATTGCGAGGGCGGAGGGCAGGCGTCATAGGGCGGGTAGCGATGGATTTTTGTTTGGTGGATGTGACTTCCATTGAGGGGGCAGCTGTTGGGGACGAGGTGACGTTGTTAGGAGAAGAGGGGGAGGAGTGTTTGGACGCGGACGGTTTGGCCGAGCGGATAGGCAGTCTCCACTATGAAGTATTGTGCGGGATAGGTGCGCGAGTCCCCCGTATTTTGGTTGAATGAAGCCAAAGCCCCCCGCAGGGGCCCAATCCGCCCCCTCCGTATGGGCCCAATTGTGCTCACCCCCCAAACAGCCGTTGGCAGTGTTGGAGGGCGGTAGTATGGAGATGGTTATACGGCCAAGGAGAATGGAAATGCTCAAAAAATTTCTTATTGTTTTGTCAGCGGGAGCCATAGCCGTGTTGGGTTTATGGTGGAAGGTGGTGGCAAAGGGAGGGGAGTCCTTTGCTTATGCCCAGTCTTTGAAAGCCAAGAAGAAAGCGCGCCAACCTGCCGTAGAGCCGCAGCCTCAACCCCAGCCGCAGCCGCAGGCAGCCAAAAACGACGGATGGGTGGAAGTGCCGGAGCCTTTGCATATATTGCCTGGGAGGATTTGGCCGCCGCCCACGCCTCAAGTGGGTTTAAGCCCCGAAATATTTTCAGCGCCCTCGACACAAAATGCGCAGGCGTTGTGGGATGGGAAGTTTCGTGATTTTGGTTGGCAGGCGGGCAAGCCTGCTGTTTCAGGCTCCAAGGTGGTGCTGCCGTGGGCAGCAGTGAGGCTTGCGAAAAGCTACAGGCGTATTCTCGTGCAGTGGACGGCTTCTGGCAACACGGACTACAACCAGACAATTTATGGTGGGCCTGGCAGTTATGCCATTTTGTTTTCAGCGGACTCCAGCAATGGTGAAGACGGGGAGTGGCGCAGTGTTGTTGAAGTGCAGAACAACCGTGTACGTACGCGAAGTCATTTGGTGGAGTTGCAGCCGGGGGAGGTTTTTTTGCGTTTTGAGATAAGGGCTGCGGCAGCGGATTGCTACCAATATGGTGTACAGATAGACGAGCTTTCGCTTTTTGACATGAGCATGTGCAAGGAGGGTTTTGCTTGTGACACATGGGCTTTTGTTGGGGACAGCATTACGGCCATGAGTTTTGACAATTCCGCGCAGCACCGTCCCAGTTTTGCCGATGGTGTACAGGCGGGAGATGCGCGGAGGAGTCCATTGGTATTGAATGGAGGCATAGGAGGGGAGGGCGTGAGGCAGATAGAGCAGCGTATTGAGGGCATGTTGGATGACAACCCGGCCATTTATTATTGGGCCATTGGCATAGGCAGCAACGACTCTGCTGGAAACAACACGAATGTGAAGCCTTTTGCACAGACGCTTGAGGGTGTGGTGAAGAAAATAATAGCGAAGGGGCGCATGCCCATTTTAGCGAAAATTCCCTATGCTTCGGATGGCCAGCATGAAACCATACCTGTGTTTAACAAGGCGATTGGGGAACTCACGAAGAAATACAAGCTTCCGAAGGGGCCGGACTTATACACGCATTTCAAGAGTCACCCCAACCAACTGGCAGACGGCCTACACCCCACGGACGAAGGGGTGAAGGCTTTGCAAAGCTTATGGGCCGAAGTGGCATTGACATTGGAGCCACCCGCAACGGATTGAGACGTTGCCTAAAACTTCAAGCGGCGGCACTGCTGTGGGGGTGGTGCAGGCTATGGTTTGAGTTTGCTTTCTTAAAGTGCTTGACTCTCTTGGGGTGCTGGCATAGTTGGCCTTCCCACCTGTCCCCGTCGTCTAGAGGCCTAGGACGCTGGCCTTTCAAGCCGGCAACACGGGTTCGAATCCCGTCGGGGACAAGACTTTGTTGTTATACATGTCCACCACACTCATAAAGCTGTGGTGGACATTGATTTTTGCGGGCGAATTTGTCATATGACTCCTATGTGTCCACACAAAGCGAATGCACAGTTGGGGCCATTTTTTTCAAAGCGATAAATAGGGAGAAATCATGGCCCCACTTACAGAGCTAAGACTGCGTGCTATAAAGCCAATTTCTTCAGGCGAGAAAAAAAACGTTTTTACGGCCAAAAGGGCCTCTATCTAGAGGTTGGAACTCGTGGTGGACACTGGTATTTCAAATACAAGTTAAAGAGGAAGGAGAACAGATTGAGCTTCGGGCCATATCCCGAAATCTCCTTGCGCGAGGCCCGTGAAAAACGAGACGAAGCGAAAAAGCTTTTAAGAGAAGGAGAAGACCCAAACAGGGAGAAGAAGAGAAAAAAACTGCATAGCAGAGTGGCAACTACATTTTTGAGCATTGCTTCAGAGTATATTGCCAAGCAGAAAAACACATGGTCAAGTCGCCACGTAAAAATTGTCGAAGGAAGACTACGGCTTCATGTTTACCCGCACATCGGCAACTGGCCAATCAGAGAAATTGGCGCAACAGACATTTTGGCCATTATTAGAAAAGCCGAAGAGCGTGAGATTTTTGAGACTGCCAACCGAGTACATGGAATTTGTTCCCGTGTCTTTCGCTATGGCGTCGCAATAGGTGCTGTTGGTTCCGATCCATGCAGAGACCTAAAAGGTGCTCTTGCGTCATACGAAAAAAGCCATTTTGCTTCGTTAACAAAGCCACGAGATGTTGGGGTGCTCATGTGCGCGATCGACGAATACAATGGCTCTGACGTTGTTAGAGCGGCGCTTAGATTTTCTGCTTTGACATTTTGCAGACCAGGAGAAATTCGACATGCTGAATGGAGCGAAATAGATTTTGAAAAGCGCGAGTGGATAATTCCTGCTGCTAAAATGAAAATGCGCATTAAACACATTGTGCCGTTGTCTAGGCAGTCCGTTGAAGTGCTCAAAAAAATTCATAAGACCACAGGGAGCGGAAAATATATTTTTCCTGGACCGAGAAAACAACGGCCTCTCTCTGAGAATGGCGTCAATGTTGCGATTAGAAGTATGGGTTACAGCGGTGATCAGATGACAGCTCACGGTTTTCGTTCTATGGCGTCCACTCTCTTGAATGAGCAAGACTACAACGGAGATTGGATAGAAGCTCAGCTTGCGCATGCAAAAAAAGGTACCCGCGGCATTTACAATTACGCAATATACCTGCGTGGGAGGCGCCAGATGATGCAATGGTGGGCGGATTATTTAGATGAACTGCGGTGTTCAGCCACATCAGGAAGCCGATTATAAACATCGACGATTTCCCCGTACTTCCATCGCGGAGCTTCGCCAATGTATTTTGGGGGCGGAATTACGTTTTTGTTTATTTGCTTGTAAACCATTGAACGGGACACGCCCAACAAGCTCGCAACCTCATCGGGGCCAATAAGCCGCTCTCTCTCCATGTTGGCAACAAGTGGAAAAAACTCTCGAAGCTCCCTCAATAGATTCAACAAGGTTCCAATCTGATCTACAGAAAGTTTGTTGAACAAGTCATTTCTTGCTTCTGAGCTTTTTCTGGTCATGAAGTTGTCTCCACCTTTACAAGCGAGATCTTACATGCAGAATTCAAATGGGTCAAGGAATGCTTCAAGCAAATCTTGTTTGTCGCTTGAAATCACATCTATTGGTTTGTCAACCATTTGTTTTTTAGGAACTTTATGAATTGAAGTGGCTTAAACAAACTCTTTGAGCTGCATAGGCATAGAGCGTATCACCTGTCCAACAATCTGTATTTCCTCAAGACCTTGGATATAAACGGTTTCGTAAGATGAATTGTCGCTTTTGATAGCAAAGCGCCCCTCAGGGAGTTTTTGCAGCCGCTTCACAATCAATTCTCCAATATATTCAAAAACATAGACTCCATCTCGCAAGAATTGATTTGTGCTTGTATCAACAAACAAAAGGTCTTTCGGATTAATAGTTGGCTTCATTTGGTCGCCAAATGCGGTTAACAACTTAATAGCACCAACTTGGTGCGTGCCAAGCATGGCTGATGCTTCATTTCGATCAATTTCTATTGATCCGATCGTCTGCCGAATTTTCGTTTTATTGTCGTTTAGCTCGTGCTCTTGAGGCATGGTTTCCAATTTTAAGTATTCTTGCCTTGAGAAACTTGCGGAATGCTGGATTTCTGACGATAGAATCCCGAAAAATTCCGCAACCTTTTCAAGATTTACTTGGCGAGGCGCAGTTTCTCCAGCTATCCATTGGCTGATTGCCTGCGGTGCGACTCCAACAAAGTCCGCTAAGGCGGTCTGGGTGTGGCCTGTGGCGGTTAAAAGGCTAGCGATGCGTTGCCCAATGCGTCGTCTGATATCTGCTGATGTTTCCATTCCAATCTTCTTATACAAGTTTCGCTTGTTTGGCGCATCTGAAGATTTTTTTGAGGAACTATATATTTAACTTCCAAAACTACCGTAGATTGTGGTGTGAGAGACGATGGCCATCGTCCCATACAAATTGGCAGTTATTGCGGGCGGATTGCCATCCGCCCCTACACTACCTTTGGAAGTTAAATATATAGTTCCCAAAAAAATCTATGAGCGCATCATTCCTTTCGATTTAGAATATTTCCGAGATACCGTGTATCAGGATTCTCAGAATCTCGTGTGTCAGGAGCATCCCCTGCATGCCGTTTTTGACAAGGTATATGTACGCGGACAACCAAGGCGGGTATGAAGTGAAGATTTCATTCCTGAACAATCTGGTGATCAAAGCGATTCGGTCTTCAAAGCAGAGAACCCGGCATTAGAGCGGTTTTGGTTTGAATAGATACATGCGTTTCTACATATGCGCGCTGTATACCCCTCTCATGCCCTTGTAAGGCACCCTCTCCAGCAAGTTATAGAGGAAAAAAGTGCAAACACTTGAACAAAAACTGCACTAGGGGCTGTCCCTAATTCTCCGCCAGCAGAGGGTAGCGGAGCAGATGCGTATGAGGCTAAGGAAGCTTTGGCTGGTTTTGTCATAGCGGGAGGCGACAGCGCGGAAACGTTTGAGTCCATGGAAGAACAACTCGACGAGGT
>WQTM01000122.1 GCA_009786315.1 Pseudomonadota bacterium
GAGCCGTTTTTGAGGAACTTTTTGGGCGAGCAAAAAGTTCCCCGCCGGAGGCAAAATGCCCGGAGGGCAAAAAAGCGCGGGCCGCAGGCCCAGGAAAGAACAACGCCCGGAGGGCGAAAAGAAATGTTTCAAACAAAAAGCCCGGGCCGCAGGCCCAGGAAAGAACAACGTCTGGAGGGCAGAAAAGCTCGGGCCGCAGGCCCAGAGAGAACAAAACACCCGGAGGGCAAAAAAAACCCTTTCCAAAAACGGCCCGGGCCGCAGGCCCATAAAAACATTTCAGAAAAAACAACGCTCCAATGGGCAGAAAAAAATGTTTTCAGTTAAATAAACCCTGCCCGGGAGGGCGAAAAACATATATTTTTTCAAGGCCTACAAAAGGTTAACCAAGCATTTGGGCTAGGGTTTTGGAGCAAGCGTTGAGCGAATGGGAGGGTGGCCTGGAGGTGGCATTGGGCGGAGGGGGAGAGGCCCTCTCCAATGTTAAAGTTTTCGCCTTTGAGGCACAGGAGGAAAGCGGGGCAGGGGGGGGAGTGGGAGAGGAGTTGGGAGACGGCGAGGACGGACTCAGGGGGCATGGCGTGGGTGGTATGCCAAGGTTGTTGGAGGGGGGAGAGGAGGGAGAAGGAGAAGGGTGCTGAAATATTTTGGCTGGCGTCCACATAGAGGGCGAGGGTTTTGCCTTCGAGGTAGAGGGCGTGCTCAATTTGGAGTTGGAAGTCCTCCACCCACTCGAAGTATTGGGCAATACCCACGGAGGAGGCCCAGGTTTCCAGGAGGTGGAGGAGGTTGGGGCCGAGGGCGTCGTCCGTGCGGCTGGCATTGCCCCAGGCAGTCAGCAGCACTTCAGGCATGCAAGTCCGCGGAGTGGAGGGTGCCGGTGGAGTCCCTGCTCAGCAGGCTCAAGCGTTTGCCTTCGGCGTTGAGCAATTCCACTTGGAGGGGCATTTTGCCGAGGGCGTGGGTAGCGCAGGAGAGGCAGGGGTCATAAGCGCGTATAGCGCACTCAATGTGGTTGAGGAGGCCCTCGGAAATAATGCGGCGGTCCAAGTGTTGCATGGCAACGGAGCGGATGGCGGAATTCATGGCCTGGTTGTTGTGGGTGGTGGAGACAATGAGGTTGCACATGCTAACCTGGTCATCCTCATTCACCTTATAGTGGTGGACGAGAATGCCGCGAGGGGCCTCAATGACGCCGACACCCTCTTCTTGGCGTTCGCCTTTAACCGTCAAGTCTGTGCCGAGCACGTCCGGGTCCTCCAGGAGGCTTTGAATGACTTCGAGGCCGTGGAGGACTTCAATAATTCTCGCCCAGTGGTAGCAAAGGGTAGAGTGAATGGGTTGGCCGTTGCCGAAGGAGAGCATGGTTTGGCGGGCGGCCTCGGCGAGGGGTGAGGGGATGAAGTCACAAGTTTGGAGGCGGGCGAGGGGGCCTACTTTATACCAACCGTTTTCGGGCCCCAACTCTGCAATATAGGGGAATTTCATATAACTCCAGGGCTTCACCTCTTCGCGGAGCACCTGGGTATAGGTTTCATAGTTAAGGCGGCTGAAAATGGGTTTGCCCTTGGCGTCCTTGGCGCACAAATAGCCGTGGTAGAGGTCCAAAGCTCCGTCTTCGCGCACCATCCCCATCATATTGGAGTCAAAGAGGCCGAAAGTGTTATAGAAGGAGGGGTTTGCCTCGTGGAGGCGTTGCACAAGCTCAATGCCGCCCTGGGCCCACTCTATGAGTTGGGGGAGGTTTTTTTTGAGAATGTCGCGCTCTGCTTTTGTCAAAGCTTTGTTGACGCCTCCGGGGACAGCGCCGGTGCCGTGAATGCGTTTTCCGGCTACATGGTGGATGACTTCCTGTCCATATTTGCGCAGGAGTATGCCTTGTTTGGCAATGTCCGGGTATTTCAAGGCAACGCCAATAATGTTGCGTTGAGCCACCTCACTGTCAAAGCCCAGCAACAAGTCGGGGGAGGCCAGGTGGTAGAAGTGGACGGCGTTGGACTGGACAATTTGCCCATAGTGCATGAGGCGGCGGAGTTTTTCTGCGGTGGGCGTCAGTTGTTTGGCGCCAATAATAACGTCCATGGCTTTGCAGGCAGCCAGTTGGTGGCTGACAGGGCAAATGCCGCACAAGCGTTGCACGGTGACGGGGACTTCCCAATAGGGGCGGCCCTTAATGAAAACCTCAAAGCCTCGAAACTCCACAATATGCAAGCGCACTTGGTGAATTTTGTTGTGTTCGTCCAGCAACAGAGTCACTTTGCCGTGTCCTTCGACACGGGAGACAGGCTCAATGGCAATACGGCGCAGGCCCTGAGTTGTCTTGGCGTTTTCAAGTTCAAACATGTTTTCTCCAAACTGGCTAGTCAAACCGCATGTGAGGATAGTCCAAGCGCGGGGTGCGTCCGGCAATGAGGTCTGTCAAAAATTTAAAAATGGCATCCCTTGAGGGTGGGCAACCCGGAATAAAATAGTCCACCCTCACCACTTCATTAATGGGGCGGACTTTGTCGAGCAACAGGGGCAACTCAACGTCATTGGGAATGGTGTTGCTGACGACGCCTGGCATTTCAAAATATACCTCACGGAGGACTTCGCGGACGTCCAGTCCATTGCGCAAGGTGGGCAGTCCGCCGTTGACGGCGCAGGCGCCCAAAGCAATGAGGGTGCGGCAGTTGTTGCGGAATTCGCGCAGGACGTGGACGTTTTCGGAGTTGCAGACGCCGCCTTCAATGAGGCCAATGTCGCAAGTGCCGCAGTGTTTAATGTCCGTAATGGGGGAGCGGTCAAACTCAACCAACTCAATGAGGTCCAACAGGTTTTCGTCCAAGTCCAAGAGGGACATATGGCAGCCAAAGCACCCGGAGAGGGAGGCGGTGGCCACGCGTAGTTTTCGTTTGGGAGGTTCTTGTGGGCTGAGCATGTTAGGCCTTCCTCGTTGTCAAAAACTCGGTTTGGGAGCTAATGGGCAAAGTGTCATAGAGGCGTTGTCCAATGGGGAGGGCAAAGCCATGGCGTTTGGGCAAAATAGCTCCAACGGGGCAAACGTTGGCGGCTTTGTCACTCAAGGCGAAGCTGCTGTCGCCCAACTTTCCGGAGGGGGTGTTGATGACAATGTGAGAAGCCATGCCTCTGCCGGAGAGGGCAAAAATGTTTTTCTTGTCCACCTCGCAGCTGGCTTGGACGCACAAGCCGCAGGCAATGCAGCGGTTCATATCCAAGAAGGCCTCGGGGTGGGAGGCGTCTATTTTCCGGCTGGGGAAGAAGTGGGAGAAGTGGGGTGTCATCATCTCCAACTCATAGGCCAGGGCTTGGAGTTGGCAGTTGCCGCTTTTTTCGCAGCCGGGGCAAAAGTGGTTGCCTTCGACGAAGAGCATTTGCAGCATGAGTCTGCGTTTGTCGTTGAGCTCCGGAGTGTTGTTTTCGACTTCAATGCCCGAGCGTGCGAGGGCGGTGCAGGCGGAGGTGTGCCGGCCATTAATAATGACGGTGCACAGTTTGCAACTGCCGTTGGGCCGCAGGCCGGGGTAGAAGCAGAGGTGGGGGATGAAGACGCCCGCTTTGAGTGCCGCCTGGAGCACAGTTTGAGAAGGCTCAAAGGGAATGGGCGTGCCGTCAATAATAAAGGTGTCTTCTAAGTTCATAGGTCCGTTCCAAGGTGAGCGTCCATGTCGTCTCTGTCCATAATTTCGCGTGCGGGGGCCAAGGAAGCATCCAAGTCAAAGGCCGGCTCAAAGTCCTTTTGTTTGAGTCGTCTGTCATAGGAGGGGCGGAATTTCTGCAAGGTGTCATAAATGGGGCGTCCGGCGCTTTGTCCAAGGCCGCAGTGGCTGGCGGTTTTCAGCAGTTGGTGCAGGCGGGACAACTCATTCATTTCATAGCCGGTGCCTTTGCCGTTGGCAATTTTGTCCATGAGGTTGCACATGAGGGTGGTGCCCACGCGGCAGGGGGTGCAAAAGCCGCAGCTTTCGTGTTTAAAAAAGTGCATGAAGTTTCTGGCCACCTCAAACATGTCGCGGTTGTCGCCGAATACCATGAGGGCTCCGGAGGTGGAGACGTCCTCAAAGGCAATTTTGCGGCCAAACTCATGGCGTGCGAGGCAAGTGCCCGCTGCGCCGCCCACTTGCACGGCCATGGCGTTGCGTGCGCCGCAGTCCTCGAGAATTTGAGTAATGCGCACGCCAAAGGGGTATTCATAAATGCCGGGGCTGTTGCAGTCGCCTGAAATGGACAGCAGTTTTGTCCCCGTGGAGAGTTTGGTGCCCAGGCCTTTGTACCAAGCGCCGCCGTTTTGGGCAATGAGGGTTGCTTTGGCCAAAGTTTCCACATTATTGACGACAGTGGGTTGGCCCAAATAGCCATGGGTGACGGGGAAGGGTGGGCGTATGCGGGGCCTTCCGGGTTTGCCTTCAAGGGACTCAATGAGGGCTGTCTCCTCCCCGCAAACATAGGCCCCGGCCCCCATGTGTATTTCAATGTCAAAGTCAAAACCCTTCTGCCCCAAAATGTCCTTGCCCAGCAGTTTGGTTTTGCGCCTGGCTTCCAGCTTGGCTTGCAGCTTCTCCAGCATATAGCGGTATTCAGCGCGCAAATAGACGAGGCCTTTGGAGGCGCCAATAACATAGCCCGCAATCGTCATCCCCTCAAAAACACGCTCCGCGAAGGAAGCCAACAACACCCTGTCTTTGAAAGTCCCCGGCTCCCCCTCGTCGGCGTTGCAAATAACATAGCGCGTTTGGCCGGGTGCATTCCTGCAAGCCTCCCATTTGACGCCCGTCGTAAAACCTGCCCCACCACGGCCGCGGAAGTTGGAGGCCTTCATTTCAGCCAACATGCCCTGAGGGCCCAACTCAATGGCGTGTTTGAGTGCCTGGCCATTCACCATTTCCGTGGAAAGCAACACGTCCTTGCGGTGAATGTTGTCCTCAACATGGAAAAACTCCGAAGGCCACTCCACAAGCGGCGTCTGGCTTTTCACCAACTCACAAATCTGGTCAATACGTTGGGAGGAAAGCCGGGTGACAGGGTAGTTGTTCACCAGGAGGGCGGGCCCCTGGTCACACATGCCTGTGCAGGAGGTGGTGTCTATGCTGACAAGCCCATCCCCTGAAACTTGCCCCTGCGTCAGGCCAAGCCGAGAAAGCATGCGCGAAAGCAAAGCCGTGTTGCCTTGCATGCGGTCCGTTACATTGTCAGAGAAGAGAATGCGGTATTTGCCACGAGGGCTGTCATAAAAGAAGGCATAAAAGTCAATAACAGCTTGGACTTGGGTGCGGGCCAGGGCGAGGGCCTCGGCGAGGTAGTCCACGGCCCACTTGGGAATAAAGTCCAAGCGCTCCTGGGTTTCTCGAAGAATTTGCATGAGGTGGCGTGGATTGCGGGAATAGCGCTCCAAAATGGGCTCCAGCACCCCCCCGGCAGAGGAATTAACAAGACTCAAAGGACACTCCTTCTCTCAAAGCAACTCTTGCAACAGCCTGTGGAAAGCGACAGCCTCAGCAAAAATATCCAGTGCGGTAGAATAACAAACGTGGGCGCTTGTCAAGCGTTTATTCAACCAAATGCCAGAGGGCCTTCTGCTGCGCCACCTTCCCCTCCTTCTCCAGTTTTATGAGTTGGGCCCTCAAACTGCCTTGGGCCCAGGGGCGTACCTCTTCCTCCAGGGGGCCATATATGCCCTCGCAGAGGGCCGCCTCTTCGCCCTCCCCTTTCTCCAAAAGGGCCAACAACTGGCGCTCGCGTATGGCGCGGTGGTGGAGGTAGGTTTGCAGTTTGGACTTTCCGTCCAGGAGGGTGGGGCCGTGGGCGGGGTGGATGACGTGGGGCTCCAAGGCCAAAAGGCGCTCCAACTGGGCCACATAGGCGGCCATGTCCCCGTCTATGGGGGAAATGGCAATGGTGCCTTGGCCCGCCAACATGTCCCCGGCAATGAGAATTTTTCGGCGCTCCTCCCAAAGGCAAAGGTGGCCCGGCGCGTGCCCCGGCGTATGCAACACCTCCAGGCGCATCGGCAGGGGGCCGCCCAGGGCCAAGGTTTCCCCGTCCTCCAATAGGCGCTCCACCGGAAAGGGCAAATGTTGGGCCGTCAAAGCGTGGCAGGCAATGGGCAACCGGCATTGTTGCTTCAGCCACTGCGCACCTTCCGTATGGTCTGCATGCGCGTGCGTCAGGAGAATGCCCCGGGGGGTTTTGCCCAAAGCCTGCAACTCCGTCAACACCCGCAAACACGCCTCCCCCCCGGCCTCCTCACAAAAACCCGGGTCCACCACCCATAAGTCGCCGGTACCCAACACATAGGTGTTGGTATATTGGAAGGGGGGGAGGGTGTGGCTTCGCAAAGGCAGCAGAAAAACACCCCGCTGAAACTCCAAATGACGCCCTATGTGCCCCGTACAAAAAGGGGGGTTTCTCAACTCATAGAGGAGTTGCTCGTCGGAGCGGAAACCCGCCAGGCAACGCAACATGTGCAAAGTGGGCGGGTGCAGCAGGGCCACCCCCTCCTCCCATAGGCGCAAAGCTTGCCCCGGCAATACCCAATGGCCCTCCTCCGCTTCCTCCGCGCGTACCTGGGGCCTTGCGCCTTCCGGGCATGGCAACAGAAAAAACTGGGTATAAAAACGCAAAGGGAAAAATGCCGGCGTTATCCAAACCCCGGCGGGCACCAGGGGAGAAGCGTCCAAACGCAGGCCCAACCGCAACACCTCCTGCGCAAACCCCACCTGGCGCTTCATGAGGGCTTCGCGAAAAGCCTCCAGCGTGGGCTTGCCATAGTCGGCTATGTTGCCGGCGAGGAGTATGCCGGTTTCCTCAAACAACTCGCGCAAAGCCGTCACACAAAAACGGTGCAGGCCGGGGGGGCCCCCCTCCAGGGGGGTGGAGG
>WQTM01000123.1 GCA_009786315.1 Pseudomonadota bacterium
TGGCAGAAAGTTTGGGGAATACCTGGCTTACCCAGGCAGGGTCTCCGCGGTTGGGGGCAGGTGTGGGGGGTATTTCAACACGGGTAGGCGCCGGTGGTGGAGGAGGGGCCTTGGGGGCGGGTTTGGTTTTGGCCAGGGAGAGGTTGGGGGCCTTGGCCGGGGCCGGTGGGGGGGGTGCGGAGGCCTGGGCCTGGGCTTGGGCCTCCGCCTCCTGGAGGCGTGCCTCCTCGGCCTCCAACTCCGCGAGGAAAGCCTCCTCCTCCTCCCTCTCCAGGCGTTTGGTTTCCCTCCGGGCTTCCCTATATTCCTGGAAGCGTTGCCACTGGTTTTTGGCATGGGCCAAAGCGAAGGGGAGAAGGCGCAGGCCCTGCTTTTTGAGTGCCTGTATGAGGAAGCTGCATAGCCGCAAAAACACATATTGTGTGCCGACAATGAGGGCAATGGCTGCGAGGGCCCCCATGAGTACCACTGTGCCGGCCACGGAGAAGAAGGCCGTCAGCAGGCCCCCCACCTGGCTCCCCACCCAGCCCCCTGGGGCGTGGGACCAGCTCCCATCATCCGCAAACATGAGTTGGGCCAACACCGTCAGCGCAACCACCAGAAGGCCCAGGGCAAACCACTGTGTCCAGCGGGACTTGTTTTTGTCTCCGACGAAGAGGACGAAGGCGGCATAGAGGCCTGCCACGGGTGGAATGGTGGCGCATATGCCCAAGAGGCCGCGGAAGGTTTCGGCAATGGCATGGCCCATGGGCCCAATCCAATTGTGGAACTCTGGGCCCACTCTGTCCTCGGGGTTGAAGCTGGCAACGGCGAGCAATACAAGCAAGGAAATGGCCACCAAAGCCGTGCCCACCAGCGCCCGCCAGGAGTGGCTTGGACGCACCAAAGCCTGCTTTTTTTTGAGCGCCTTGCGTCGTGTTTTTATGTGTTGTTGCGAAAGGATGGAGCTTTTGGCACTGCGCGCCGCCATAAACACCTCTGTTGTGACATGTTTCAGGCTTCAGTCTAGGGAGGATTCGGCCTCGGTCAATTTTCTTGCCATTTTCAAGCCAACCAGCCAAAACGACCGCTGCAACTATGGGGAGATGCACTGTATTTTGAGGGAGGCGGCGAAGCAGCAGAAAGGAAGCCAAGGAAGAAACATGAAATTTTCAAGCGAAGAGTTTAAAACCATTGTCCAAACGGCCATACACAACACCCACGTTGCCATGAGTGAGGAGGAGTTTTTGGCCTGTCAACAGGGGATGGCGTTTGTTGTCAACTGGGCCGAGGAAATGGACAAACTTCCGTTGGAGGGGGTGAAAATAACCGTGAATGTCAACTTCCCTGAAAATTGCCCGACACGCCCGGACGTTGTCACCCCTTCCATGGGCATAGAGAAGGCACTCTCACAAGCGCCCGCAAAATTGGGCAGCTGCTTCATCGTCCCCCAAATTATTTCCGAGTAAACCATGAGTTTGAATGAATTAACCCTATTGGAGTTGTCCGAGAAGCTGTCTGCCAAAACCGTCTCCTCTGTGGAGGCGACGCAGGTTTTGCTCAAACGTATTGCCCAAGTGCAGCCCCAAACCAACGCTTTTATAGCGGTGGACGAGGAGGGCGCGCTGGAGGAGGCCAAAGCTTCAGACGAGCGCCGGGGGCGAGGGGGGAGCCGGGGCCCCTTGGACGGCATTCCCATTGCCCTCAAGGACAACATTTTTGTGGAGGGGCAGAAAACCACCTGTGCCTCCCTCATATTGAAGGACTTTGTTGCGCCCATGGACGCGGCGGTGACGACGCAGCTTCGCCAAGCCGGCATGCCCATTGTGGGCAAGTTGAATATGGACGACTTGGCCATGGGCTCCTCCTCTGCGAGCAGCGTTTTTGGGGCCACGCACAACCCCTATGCTTTGGGGCGTAGCCCTGGGGGCTCCTCTGGGGGTGCGGCGGCGGCGGTGGCGGCGCGGGCCTCGTGGGCGGCCTTGGGCAGTGACACGGGCGGCTCCATTCGCCAGCCGGCCAGTTTTTGTAATGTGGTGGGGTTGAAGCCGAGTTTTGGGCGGGTTTCGCGGCGTGGGGTGGTGGGTTATGCTTCCTCGTTGGACCAGGTGGGGCCGATGGCGCGTACGGTGAAGGACGCGGCGCTATTGCTTAACATGTTGGCGCAGCCGGACGAGGGGGACGTATTGTGCCGCACGGCAGCGGGTGGGGACTATATGCAAGGCATAGAGGGTGGCATTCGCGGTATGCGCATAGGCCTATGGAAAGAGGGCCTGGCATGGGCGGAGGAGGGGGTAGCGGAGCAAATACGGGAGGCGGCCAAAGCCTGTGAGAAGTTGGGGGCGACGGTGGTGGAAGTTTCCTTCCCCCTCTCCCACCTGGGGCCTTTGGCCTATGCCATTATTTCCGCAGCGGAAGCCTCCAGCAACCTGGCCCGCCTGGACGGCGTACGCTATGGTTATGCGCACCGCGGCTCCAAAAACCTGAGGGAACTCTATTTCAAGTCCCGTGGGGAGGGTTTGGGCAAGGCAGTAAAAAACAAGTTGGTTTTGGGCACCTTCACTTTGTCCCATGGGTACTATGAGGACTTTTTCGTCAAAGCCGCCAAGTTGCGTACGCTGTTGTCCGAGGAAATAGGCAAGGCACTCAAAGAGGTGGAGGTGGTGTTGAGCCCCGTGGCCTCCACCCCGGCCTTCCCGTTGGACTTTTCCCCCACCCCTGCCCAAAGCGCCGAGTTGGACAAGCACACGGTATTGGCAAACTTGGCAGGTTTGCCGGCACTCTCTTTGCCCTATGGGTTTTCAGCAACGGGTTTGCCCATTGGGTTGCACCTCATGGGCAGGGCTTTTGAGGAGGCCACCCTGTTGCGCCTTGCCTATGCCCTGGAGCAGGACAAACCCTGCTTCCAGAAGGCCCCCACCCTCCCGGCCGTTTGAGTCCCCCCTCCCTCCACACGGTGGGGAGGGCCCCCCACCCCCCACCGTCTATTTCGACAACAGCATTGGCCCCCCGGTGTTTCCAGGCCCTGGCTATTCAAGGAGGACGGCCGCCTATTCAAAAAGGACGCCGCCTATTCAAGGAGGGCGCTGGCTATTCGAGGGGGACGCCGCTCAATATATGGGGGTTGGTGGCGTGCTCCGCCATAATTCGGACACTCACCTCTTTGGACTGTTTGGCGCCGAGTTTGAAGCGCAGCGTATGTTTTCCCTCAGGCAAGAGGATGGGGTTGGATAAGGTGCGAGGCGTACGGTCCGCTGTTTTCTTTCCATTCACCCAAATTTCAGCGCCGGTGGGGGACGTGGAAACGGCCAGTTTGCCATATTTTATAGGTGGAGAGGGTGGCAGTGCAGAGGCGGTGGCAGAAGTTGTGGAGGGTGCAGTGGAGGGACGCATCACCACATTCAGGTGGAGGACTTGCTTTTTGTCGGCATTGTGGAGTGTTTCCGTGACAGGCCTATAGCCTGACTTGCTCAAACTCACTTTGTGAGAGCCCTGCATGGGCAAAACCATTTGCTTCAACTTGCTCGTCGTCACCAGGGACTTGTTGCCGACGGAGACTTTGGTGCCCAGAGGCAAGTCTCCCAGCATAAGGACAAAAGTCTCCTTCGCTGTCGCTGGCTGGAGGGGTTGGTCATCCGGGGGAAGAGGAGAAGCCGCCAAATGGGGCTCAACGGCAGCAAGCTGCAAGCCCGCTGGGTTGGGCAACCTATTGTTTTCTGAAGGAGGACTTGGCTCGTTGTTGGCGCCACTCTCTGTCGGCGCTGTGCTTGTGCCCAACGCACCACCTTCCTGGGGTTGCCCCTCTTCCCTTATGGTGTCCAACTGGACTGAAACAAAAAAGTCCTCTCTCTTTAGAATTTCGACAAGTCCAACATTCTCCGTCTGCGCACGGTACTTTTTGTCTGCAGAGTTCACCTCCAGTTGGTAGAGGCCTGGCGGCAAAACAATAAACTCATCCTTCACAACAACACGCTGCTCATACCCGTCTATAGGGTTTTTGAGGATGACTTCCACAGGAATGCCTGCCGGGTCTTGCACCACAACAAAGCGCCCATTCACGGGCGAAGCACCCAACAAGGCCCACAAGACAAGCCCAAGCACCACCACCCCCGCCGCGCTTGAGCTGGACCATACCCATGTCCGGGAAAACCAGGGCCAAAACCACAAATTTGCTTGAGAAAACCAACGGGCAAACAACTCAAAAAAAGGCGCTCTGCCTTCTTTCACCTGGACAAGGGGCGTTGTGTTTTCAACAACACCAACGCCTTCGCCTGTTTGCCCCCCCACCATGGTAACGCCCGTATAAGGCGGGAAGTTTGTCAGAGAGACGGGCCCAAGCCTTTCAGAGGAGGCTTCTGAGGTTGGGGGATACCCTACCATATCCACCGGAGGCTGGGGCACGCCATCTTCCAAAACAATCACCTCCGTCTTCTCAGCAACGAAGGCATAGGGGGATTTCCTCTGGCCCGGCGACGTTTGGAATGTGGACGTGCGGAATGGCTCGTTCCCTTTGCGGACAAAGGGTGCTTCTCCCACAGGAAGCACCTGGGGCATAAATTCGTCATAGTGCTTCAGTCTGTTGTTTTCATTTATATATTCTTCAGCAAACTTGTCTTTCAATATGGCGGACAAATCCTTGGGCAAAAACTTGCTGCTCTCCCCAAAGGTGAATTTCTCCAACGCCTCATGAAAGTCACTGGCCCACTGGTAACGCGCCTCCACATCTTGCGCCAGCGCACGCAAGAGAATCTCTTCGAGAGCTGGAGGAATGTTGTCGTTAATTTGGCGTGGGGGACGAATCCTGGCATGGCGCACTTTTTCGAGCGTAGAAAAGTCACTCTCGGCGGCAAAAAGCTTCTCGCCCGTCAGCATTTCATAGAGAATGACGGCGGCAGCAAAAATATCGCTGCGGCGGTCCACGGACTTGGTGCCATAAGCCTGCTCCGGGCTCATGTAGCCGAATTTTCCTTTGATTACACCAGCTTCTGTCACGCCTGGGCGAATGGTTGTCTTCGCAATGCCAAAGTCAATGAGTTTGACTTCACCCTCATAACTCAACAGAATGTTCTGCGGAGAAACATCTCTGTGGACAATGTTGAAGTCTTGCCCCCGCGCATCCTTCTTGCGGTGGGCATAATCCAAACCCTCGCATATTTTGGAAGCAATATAGGCCGCCATGGGAATGGGCATGCTCTCTTTGCGGCGACGAAAGCGCTCAAGCACGCTCCGCAAATCCCTCCCTGAGACATAGTCCATGACAATATAATAGGAGCCGTCCTTGCTCTCCAAGCCGTGAATACGGACAATATTCGGGTGGTTGAGCTTCGCGCTGATGTGCGCCTCATGGATGAACATTTTAACAAAATCTTCATCTTCAGCCATGGTCGGCAATATTCTTTTCACCGCAAGAATTTGCTCAAACCCACCCACGCCAAAAGTTTTCGCAATAAAAACTTCAGCCATACCACCAATGTTGACTCTGTCCAAAAGGTGGTATCTACCGAGTACCAGAGATTTCTTCATCAAAGACCGGACCTAAAAAGCTATTTGCCGCAACTACATTTATTTAACTGTGCTTCGAAAGGCTGTATTTACACAAAACAAGCACCACCGGTTGCCTTGTTGCACCAACTCCTCAGGAGAAATGTACTTTAGGCTTTTTTTCTTGAAATCCATAGAAATTTTTCTAAGCCCCTGCGAAATGTGTAGCGTGTGGGCGTCTGTTTTGGTAGGCTTGTCTTATGGTTGACTCTGAAAGCATGCACAATGGAAGCACGCCTTCTTCTGAAACCACACCTTTGAGGGCTTTTGTGAAAGGCATCCTCAAAGGTATGGCTGCACCTTTGAGTTTATACCACAGAGCAGACATGGAGCCACTGCCTGAATTCAAGAAAGTTTTTAGAGAGCAACCCTCTGACGAAGAAGCTCTCGCCAATGACTGGAAAGTCATAGGGGGGGACTTGCGTGCTGCAATGCTCCACTATGAGCAGGACGACAACGCCCAACAAACGCCTGAAGCCGCTTAACCTATAAACCACCAGCCTCTTCAAAGCAACTTCATAGGGGGCTGTTTGACAGAAAGGCTGCAGCAGTGCCCCGCAGCTCCACCATGAATGCCCCAAAACCCAGAGGGACAACAACCCACCAACGTGTCTGAACAAAAAATAAAAGCCAGCGGACAAATTCAAACCATTGTTGCCAGAGAGCACTCCGGCCCGCTGCCCGCACCCGAAGACATGGCTCGCTATGAGGCCATTTTGTCCGGCGCTGCTGAGCGTATTTTTAAAAAATTTGAGGAGCAGGCCAGCCATAGAATGGAAGTTGAAAGGACTGCGCTGAATGCCGATATTCACGCGCAACAAGCTCAACTGAAAATCGTCTCCAACCGCGAAAAATCCATCGCCAAAAGCGACTTGCTCGGCCAAACCCTAGGCGCCCTCATTGCCCTGGGGGCCGTTGTGGGAGCCATATTCCTCGGCTCCGTCGGCCAAATAGGTGCTGCCATCGCCCTGTGCGGAATCCCCCTCGCCTCCATCATCCAGGCCATGCGTAACCGGGGCGCCCACTAGCGCCCCACCTTCCTCCGGCTACCTCCCACCACCACCTTGTGAAAAACCCTGTGCAACCTTAAAAGGAAACCTTTATGAAAAGAAATGTCTCATAAGTGACATTTCTTTCACCCTATCATTAAAACGAGAGCATAAAAATGAATGTGCTTAGAAAATAAAAACGGGTGGTATATGCCCAAGCCTCCTTTGTCCCATAAAAAGAATTCGCCCCATAAAAAGAAATTGTCCTCGGACGGGGCCCCTTCTGCGGAAACAACACCCCCCATCTGCGAAGAATGGAAAGAAGAGGTGGAGTTGCCCTTCTGCCCCCCCCCCAATGCTTGCATGCCTC
>WQTM01000124.1 GCA_009786315.1 Pseudomonadota bacterium
CTGTAGCCCCCACCCCACCCTGGCCTCCAACAAGGCCCCACACCTCCCCTTTGCTGCCCCCACCGCGGAGGATACTTCTCCCCCCCGCGAGGACTAAACCCATGGATTCGCAAAAGCGACTCATTCTTGCCATTCTCTCCTCAATGCTGCTGGTTTTCGCTTGGTCCTATTTCTTCGCACCCAAGCCCCCACCTCTGCCGGAGCCCAATACCCCACCTGTGCCGCTTGCCACCCAGCCTGCCCCCACCCCACCCCAGGAGCCCTCTGCCCTGGACGCCCCCGCGCCCAGTGACTTGCCTTCCAGAGAAATAAAAGTGGAAACACCCACCGCCCACTTGCTGCTGACAACCGAGGGCGCAGGCCTGCTCTCTGCCCAACTCAAAGGCGAAAGAGAAAGAGAACAGGAAACCCTTAGCTTGCTCGACGGCTATAAAAAATTGTTCGGCAAAACCTTTGAGCCACCCCCCCATATTCAACTGGTGCGTACCGCTGAAAACAGCCCACCCTTTTGGGCTGCCTCCTTCGAGGGGACTGTCCACCTCCCGGACAAACTGCGCTACGCCCTCATTGAGGAGTCCCCCTCCCGCCTCGTGTTTAGGGCAGAATACGCGGGCCTTGGCCTCGTCAAAGTCTTTGAGTTTGCAGAGGGCGGTGACGTCCAACTGACTCTGCAGCTGAGCAATAACACCGAAAGCCCCCAAAGCGGTACACTGTGGCTCAAAAGCCCACGCCATGTGCCCCCAGGCAGCGAAAAGGAACCCAGCTTCTTCGGTACCCTCGGCAACCAGTCCTCCGTCATCTGCCACGCAGACGGTAAACTCCACCGCGAAATGCCCTCTTCTGACGCCTCCACCCTCACCCAGGAGGGCCCTGTCAACTTTGTGGCCGTGGACCAGCAATACTTCATCGCCGCCCTCTATATGCAGCCCCCACAAAAAAGCTTGTGCCGCCTCAAAGCCTCCCCCTCCTCCCGCGAAGCGGACTTCGGCTTCCCCCTCTCCCTCCAGCCCGGCGAAACCGCTTCCTTGCAACTGAAAGCTTATTTGGGGCCCAAAGACTTTCAGGTGTTGACTTCCAAGGGGGCCTCCCTCGAGGAAACGCTGGACTTCGGCTGGTGGGCCGCCATCTGCCGCTTCCTGCTCAGCATTATGCGCTTCTTCTATGGGCTGTTTGGCAACTGGGGCTTGGCCATTATTTTTCTCACGGTGGTGGTGAAACTGGCGTTGCTGCCGCTGACACACAAGGCCATGGCCAACGCGGAGCAAATGAAAAAACTCCAGCCCCAAATAACCGCACTGCGCGAAAAATATGCAAAGGACAGAGAGCGACTCAACGTGGAGATGATGAAACTCTACCAAACAGCCAAAATTAACCCGCTGGGCGGTTGCTTGCCCCTGCTGGTGCAAATGCCTGTGTGGTTTGCTCTCTTTACCACCTTGCGCACCTCCTATGAGCTTTATCGCGAACCCTTCTTCGGCCCCGCTTGGACAGACTTAACCTCGAAGGACCCTACCTACCTCCTGCCCATATTACTCGGCGTGACGATGATTATGACGCAGAAGCTTCAGCCCCAAATGATGGAGAAAACCCAGGCGTTTATGTTTACGTGGATAATGCCCATCTTCTTCTCCCTCATTATGCTCAATTATCCCGCCGGCCTCTCCCTCTATATTTTCGTCAACAACATCCTCTCCATCGGCCAACAATTCGCCCTGCGTAAATGGATGGAAAAACGTAACGCCAAACTCGCTGGCACTGCTCCAACCAAATAGCACGCAGCGCGCAGTACACAATGCGCAGCGCGCAACACGCCGTATATAGCACGCAACAAACAGCCCATAACCCATAGAAAACAACACAAAGGTTAGAGCGGTTAGAATGGAGGGTACCTCTCCCTCTCAACCTGTTGGTTTGGCGCTGAAAGGTATTTGCAGCGGCGGAAAACCAAAAGGCCGGTTGAAATGCTGTTTGGAGAGGCGCAACAAAAAATGATTTATGGTATTAGTGAAAAACGAAACATAGCATAACCAAATAAATTTTGAACAGAGGAAAGAACTCAAGTGTAAGAATGCCATATTTATGGGTGGCACAAAGTGTTGCATGAAGAGGCTTCATGTGCAGCAGGCCCTATTGCTTGTTGGCGCGCCGCCTGCTTGACGGATGAATAATTTGGACAACGTGTCACTAACAGCGTGTCACTAACAGCGTGCCGTCAGAGCGGGAACAGCGTGCAGAAGAATGCAAACAAGCCTTAAGCCAACCTGGTAATTCTGCGTGTTTTGTGCAGTGCTTGAATGGAAAACAATAGGAATTAAATACTTGACTTCCCAAGCCAGGAGAAAAGAGTAATGTGTACGGGAAATAAAATTGTATGTTTTATTGACGGTAATTTTCGCAAATATAAAATTCAGACGACAACATATATTCATTGTGTGTGCCACCGAAGGTAGGCTGCTATAATTTTTTGGGGAGTTATATACTTGACTTCCTTTGTTGATGGCACACACGAGTTTTGCGGGAAGATCCAATTCTTTCTTTGATGATTCAGATGATTCAATATAGGGAGTCGAGAAATTCTGCTACGTGTTTTCTGTATCTCTCAAGCGGTTCAGGATTTATCTGGGGTCTCTCGTCATAAATCGGGTATTTTCCAGGGTTTATTGAAAAAAGTGGGCAACCAAGGTGTGAGCAGACGACTGCCACTGAGTGACCGTCTGGGATTTCCGAAAAGCAGACGCTAGAGTCCACGAAATATTCAGGGACCTTCCGTCTAATATTTTCAGTCCTCCTTTTGATTTCGTCGAACATAGCCCCAAATGCCTTGCTGGCCTCTCTGTTGTATTGCGTCGACCTGTTCAATAGAACAGAGTGTACCATCGGAAGCGACATTCCAAATTCTTTTGCCTTCTGAGAGAACCCCTTTGAATAAACTTGATTGCCTAGGCCGTATAATAGGGAACCCATGTTATCAATGGCGCGAGCAGAAGAACCGTCACTTGAACATGGCACGATAATTCTTTCAGAAGCTGCCATCGCAAGCTCTGTGTAAGCGGAAAAGCTTGGATTGCAGTCGACAAAAGTGACAGTCTTTGTTTCTCTTCCTTCAATACTCTTTGAGCAAGCAATAACGAGATCAAGAAGCCAATTGTGGACGTTCTTCCACGCCTTTTCAGGCAATGTTTGCGCGCTAATTTGGTTGATGACCTGAGCCTGAAGCTCCAAGCTCGGGTCTCCAGCAATCAACCAGAGATTGTCGGGTATTTGTTGATTGAAGTCTTTGACGTGGAGAAGATAACCGGATTCACGTCCGGTCATTGAATGTGGGCTTGTAATTCGAGCGTCAAAATAGCCACCAACGGTTTGCCGTTTTTTAATCTGCTTATCAAGAACCTCTGCACCTTTACCATTCCCACCAAGAAGGATTTCTGATAGATTTGCTTGCGGGCACATATCCGCAACAACAACTCTTACCTTGGGATTGTTCTTTGCGTATTCCGTCGACAGGACGAATGAAAGGAAGGTTTTTCCGACACCTCCTTTGTTGTTCCATATCCCATAGCGCATGTCTGTTTTTCTCCTGTTCTGTATCCACTATACACAAGTTTGTGTCGTCATGCAGTCAATGTTTTGTGCGTGAGTCTCGAACCAGTTACTTATCCTAAAAATGCATCAAGCCTATTGAGCTGAGCGTATATGAACCTTGCAGCTTCCCTCATTGAGCCTGAAGATGAACTCTGAAATATAGCGCTTCAAGTACTTCGCTGAAAACGAGCGATAGACGCCAAACCCACGCTTCAAAACGGCCCATACGCTTTCAATTCCATTGGTGTGCGCCATACCATAACAAGGCAAATTGCGAGCCACTTGTGCAGTGGCACGTGAGAGCGCTGAAAAATGGTGCCCATGCGGATGGTATAAACATTCGTGCAGTGCCAACAGAGGAAAATAGCCCTCTTTGCCACCTCTTCGCTGCTTATATTGCTTATCAGCACCCCCACAATGCGGACAAACGGGCTCGCCTTTCCAGCACTTCTCGAGGTGCTTCTCCTCGCAACCTCTTCTTTCGGAAACTTCTTCAAAAATGCATAGGTTAAAGCCGTCGCCTTGCTCATAGTGCTGAAATAATAGCGGATTTACGCTTGAAACCTCAGCATGTCATTCTCTGTGCGGTTTATTTGTTTTCTGAGTTTTGAGGCAAGGGAGAGGGGGGCCTTTGGTGGGAGGGAGGCATGCGTGGATGTGGGAGATGGCGCGCACACATTCAGGGACAAGAGGTGTTATGGAAGGTTTATGTTTCACGTGAAACATTCTAAAGCGCACGGTCAAGCGTGGTTCACGTGAAACATTCCATGGTGCGTCGGCCCTCTGTTCCACGTGAAACATAAGCGAAAATTTCAGAGTGAAACAAGGCATGGCGCTGTTAGCTGTTCCACGTGAAACATTCCATGGCATGTCGGCCCTCTGTTCCACGTGAAACATGAGCAAAAGTTCCACACGAAGCACGAGGATGTGCGGATATTCAATTCATATAGCGGCCATTTTCTCCACTCTTCGCTTGGCATTTCTCGCACTTTGGTTTAGTTTGCCGCCACGTTGGTGGAGCTATGGCTGCGCATGTCAACATTGGACGTTGGCCCGCTGAATATTCATAGCTCAGCCAAGAGAAAGAATTGGCACAACCTATGGCCCGAATTCTCGCTGTTGCAAACCAGAAAGGAGGCGTCGGCAAGACAACGACAGCGGTAAACCTCGCTGCAAGCCTTGCTTTCGCCGAAAAGCGCTGTCTGCTTGTCGACATGGACCCGCAAGGAAACGCCAGCAGTGGTGTTGGCTTGGAGCGCTCTGGTCGCCAAACCGATGTTTATGCTGCTTTGCTGGGCACTCGCCCATTGGAGCAGCTCATTTGTTCGACAGAAATGAAGTTTTTGGAGTTGGTTCCCTCCACACCCGACTTGGTGGGGGCGGAGGTGGAGTTGGTACAGGAGGTGGAGCGGGAGTTTCGCCTACGTGAGGCCCTGCGCCAGGTGGAGCAGCGTTATGACTACATTCTCATAGACTGTCCACCCTCTTTGGGCCTTCTGACCCTCAACGCTCTGTCTGCGGCCCATGGCGTTCTCATTCCGCTACAAGCCGAATACTATGCCCTTGAGGGCCTGGCGCAATTATGCTCCACCCTCGAGTTGGTACGCCAGGAACTCAACCCTGCCTTACGTATAGAAGGCATTGTGCTCACGATGTATGACATACGTGCCAATATTGCGCGTCAAGTGGCCGACGAAGTACGTCGTGAATTCAAAGAGGCGTTGCTTGAAACTGTTATTCCCCGAAATGTACGCCTTGCCGAAGCCCCCAGTTTTGGGAAACCCATTTTGCTTTATGACATTGTCTCCAAGGGCTGTTTGGCCTACCTCAGCCTTGCGAAAGAGCTTTTGGAGCGCGTGAAGAAACGCGAAACACCCTCTTCCAATGGATAGAAAACCATGAATTCTCCTTCTTCTAGCGACAAAAAGCGTGGTTTGGGGCGCGGTTTGGGCAGTCTTATTGGGGCTGCTCGTCCTGAGGCCACCAAGGCGGGTGTGCTGAAGCTTCCCGTTGAGCAAATTCAGCCCTACAGCCATAACCCTCGAAAATTCTTTGAAGACTCCAGCATAGACGAGCTTGCCGACTCCATTATACAACAGGGTTTGTTGCAACCCGTATTGGTACGTCGGGAGGGGGCGGGTTTCAAACTGATTGCCGGGGAGAGGAGGTGGAGGGCGGCGCAGAGGGCGGGCCTGACAGAAATTCCAGCGTTAATTCGCGAAGTTAGCGACGAAGAAGCTTTTGAAATGGCCTTGGTAGAGAACCTTCAGCGGGAGGACCTCAACCCATTGGAGGAGGCGGAGGGTTATCAGCGTTTATTGGTGGAGCGGGGGTGGACGCAGGAGCAGGTAGCGGAGCGGGTGGGCAAGAACCGAGTAACCGTAGCGAATGCTCTCAGGCTTTTGCAGTTACCGGAGGGGGTGAGGGCCCTATTGGCGGGGGGGCAATTGGAAGTGGGGCATGCGCGGGCATTGTTGGGGCTTGGGGAGGAGCAGGAGATGTTGGTGCTTGCGCGGCACATTATTGGCCACAAGCTCAGCGTACGTCAGACAGAGGCGCAGGTACGTTTACGGAAGCAGGCGAAGCCACGTCCCAAGGCATTCAGGTTCTCGTTGTCGGCGAAGAAGGTAGCAGAGGAGTTGCAGCGAAAGTTAGGTACGCGTGTTAGGATTCTGGAGAAAGCGGATGGCAGCGGCAAGCTTGAGATAGACTATTTCAGCTATGAGGATTTGGAGCGTATTCTCGCGGGGCTGCTCCAATAATAGTATAAGAAGGGAAAGGCGGTGGTGGCGGCGGCGGCGGAGGTGCAGGAGGGGGGATTTAATGCAGAATGTTTTTTGGAAAAACGCGGTTTGGGTTTTAGAATAGAAGTCTAAGCTAAAGGAGGTTTCATGTCTGGAGAAGCGCATACACTGCTGGGTCGCGGCAGCGAGTTTGAAGGCAAGCTGTCGTTTGAGGGACAAGTACAAATTGACGGCAAGTTTAAGGGCAGCATTGTGGCCCAAGGCACCTTGGTTATAGGTGAAACTGCTGAAGTTTATGGCGACATTATGACGAGCAACCTGGTGGTGCATGGTCGCGTGGAGGGGACGCTCAAGGCCAGCGAGTCCATTGAGTTGCATGAGCCTTCGAAGGTGCAGGGCACGTTGGAGACGCCGGTATTGTCCATAGCCAAGGGTGTACATTTTGATGGTGAGTGCCATATGACGAAGGCGGGGGCGAGCGCGGCGAGCAAGTCCTCCTCCAACAAGAGCACCTCCTATACCTCGTCGGCTTCCTACCTTGAGGCGTCCTCTCTCCTCGACGAATAAGGCGAGGGGTTGTTTTGCCACTTGCTTGGCTGAAGTTAGACTCTGTTTTCTCTTGTGACGAGGGGGGCCTATGCGG
>WQTM01000125.1 GCA_009786315.1 Pseudomonadota bacterium
TGGCCCCCTTGGGCATGGCTTGGAGCAAACATCCCCCCCCCCATGCTTTAAAAAAATGCAGGGCCCTTGCTCTTTTTCATGCATCCCCCCTGCCACTGGGCTAGAAATAGTGGCAGGGGCAACAATATACGTTTTATGGGTCCTACAGGGCTGAAGGAGGCTTCCCCCCGACTCCTCGCCCGCCCGGGCGCCCTCTGGGCCCCCGGGTTTTTTTATGGAGCTCCGCCTGGGCGCCGGGCCCCCAGGTTTTTTTATGGGGCACAGTCTCATGGCGTGCTGGTTGGGTCGCTCGTCACAGCTTTGCAAAGCGCACGGGGGGTGTCCACGTTGAGTCCCCGGCTGCAGGCCAGGCGGTAGGCCAACAGTTGCAGGGGGGCTACCAACAGCAAGGGGGAGAGGAAAATGTCGGCCTCGGGAAGGGTGTGGGCCCTCACCCCCTCCTCTTCTTCCAATGGCTTTTGTGTCAACGCCCATATGGGGCCTCCGCTTTTGCGTATTTCTCCAAGCGTGCCCTTCATTAATTCGAAGCCTTCGCTGGGCAAAGCGGGCATGAGCATGAGGGTGGGGACACTCGGCTCTATGAGGGCCATGGGGCCGTGGCGAAACTCCCCCCCCGCAAACCCCTCCGCGTGCAAATAGGCCGTCTCCTTCAACTTCAACGCCCCCTCCAAAGCAATGGGGAAGGCGGGGCCCTTGCCTATCATCAGCAATTGCGTCGCTTCGCGAAGCACCAAGGCCGCTTCCTTCACAAAACCGTCATTCTCGAGGACTTGGCGCATTTTGTCGGGAAGGGCTGCAAGCTGCTGCAGCTGCTTTTGCACCCACTCCGCAGGCAAACGCCCACGCAGCAGGCCCAAATGCAAAGCCAGCAAAAAGGTGGCCACATATTGCGCGGAAAATACTTTGGTGGAGGCAATGGCTTTCTCGGGCCCCGCCTCCAACAAAAAGGCCGCATGCGCCAAGCGTATGGCGGTGGAATTCGCTACGTTGCAAATGGCCAACGTCCTCGCCCCCGCCTCCTTCGCCTTGCGCATGGCTTCCAAACTGTCGCGGGTTTCGCCGGACTGGGAGAGGCCTATGGCCAGGCAATTCTCCAACGGCAACTGCGCGGCCATACGGTATTCATGGGCATATTCCACCTGGCAGGGAATCCCCGCAAGCGTCTCTATCATCCACTTGCCGGCCAGGCTGGCGTGGTAGCTGGTACCACAGGCCAAAAACAATATGCGCTCACAGCCGGCCACCTCCCCACTCCATAGGGGGGCTCCCCTCTCTTCTAACAAGTGCCGGCTGCGCTTTGCCAAAGCAGCCAATATTCCCGGCTGCTCCATTATTTCCTTCAACATGTGGTGCTCATATAAACTCATAGGGGCCTTTGAGGTTGGGGGTGGGTTCTGCAACATTAGGGCTTGGGTTTTCGCTTCTTCTCTTTCAAGCGCGCAGCATAGTCCAGCTTGTTTTGCTGCACCGTGCGAGAAATGGCCAACGCCCCCTCGGGTACGTCCTTTGTGAGGGTGGTGCCCGCCGCTACCCAGGCCCCATCCCCCACCCGCACTGGGGAAACCAACTGCACGTCGGAGCCAATGAAGGCGCCCTTCCCTATGGTGCTGCGGTGCTTCGCAAAACCATCATAGTTGCAGGTAATGGTGCCCGCCCCCACATTCGTCCCCTCCCCTATGTCCGCGTCCCCCAAATAGCTGAGGTGGTTGGCTTTCGCCCCCTTGGAGAGCGTCGCATTTTTGGTTTCTACGAAGTTACCTATGTGCACACCCTCCTCAAGCTTCGTCCCTGGGCGAAGCCGCGCAAAGGGGCCCAATATGCAGCCCGCCCCCACCACCGCCTCCTCTAATATGCTATAGGGTTTTATGTGCGCGCCTGCGGCTATGCGGCAGTGGGTTAGCAGGCTGCCTTGTTCTATTCTCACGCCTTCTCCCAATATGCTGTTGCCGCCTATAAATACTTGCGGGCCCAGCGTGCAGTCCTCCCCTATTTCTACGCCCGCCTCTATCCATGTGCTTTGGGGGCAGAGGAGGGTGGTTCCCGCGCGCATGTGCGCGTTGAGTATGCGCTGGCGCATGTGGGTTGTCGCTTGGGCCAATTGCAGCTTGTCATTCACCCCCATGGCCTCGGCCTCCTCCACGCAAAGCGTCTCCACTCCCCCCTCCCCCGCCGCCACCGCCACCACGTCGGTTAAATAAAATTCTCCTGTCAGTGGGTTGGGCAAAAGCGCGGCAAGGGCCTTCCAGAGGAATGCGGACTGCACCACATAGCAACCGGTATTCACCTCATGGAGGCTGCGTTGCGCTGGGGTGGCATTCTTCTCCTCCACCACCGCAACGGCTTTGCCGCCTTCGCGCCATATGCGGCCATAACCGTGCGGGTTGTCCAACTGGCTTGTCAAAAAACTCAGCAAGGCGCCCTTCTCGTGGTGTGTCTCCAACAAACACCTCAACCGGCCTTCTTCCAACAAAGGCGTGTCTCCCGCTATAAGCAATATGTCCCCCTCAAAACCCGCCAATATTCCCTTGGCCGCAAGCACCGCATCCGCCGTGCCGCGCTGCGCTTCTTGCGTGGCAAAATGCAAAGGGGCTTTGCTCAAAACAGCGCGCAGGCTTTCTTCTACACGCTCGCGTTGGTGGCCAACCACGGCAACCAGGGGGTTTGCACCCAGTTTCTCTGCGAGGGACAAAGGCCAATAGGCCAAAGGTTTGCCCAACAGGGGGTGGAGTACTTTGGGGAGTGGAGAGTGCATGCGCTCTCCTTTGCCTGCACACAAAACAACAGCTGCCAGAGGACGAAACATGGCGCCATGCTGAGTCCAAATTTGAAAAACTGCCAATAAAAAACGTGGGAGGTGTGCATTTATGCAGGCTTAGAAAATTTCCAATATGCTTGGGGCATATGGGAAAGAGAATTTGGGGAGACGGTGGTAGTTATGGGGCATGAAAAACAACCCTTCCTTGCTTGCCAGCTGTCTTCAAAAAATGGGCCTGTGCGCCGCCTTGCTTCTTGGAAGCAACTGCACATGCCAAAACTCAACCACACCCGCACAACAGGAGAAGCTGGTTGTTTTTGCAGCAGCCTCGCTGCGTGAGGTGTTCAACACCATGGGAGAGTCGTTTCGGCGCGCTCACCCCAACGTCGAGTTGGCCTTCCATTTCGCCGGGAGTCAGGAGCTTCGGGCACAAATGGAATATGGCGCTGTTGCGGACGTTTTCGCCTCCGCGGACTTGCACCACATGGAGAGGCTTGCCCAACAGGGCTATGTCCATACCCCCACCATCTTCACCCAAAACAAACTGGCTGTCGTTGTGGAAAAAGCGTCGGCGCCTCATATTCAAACCTTGGCGGACGTGCCTTCGGCTTCACGCATTGTGGTGGGTATCGCCGAGGTGCCTGTGGGCCAATATACACTCCAGCTGCTCACCCAAATGGGCGAGGCATTCAAAACAGGCATAGAGGCCAAAATTGTCTCAAGAGAATTTAGTGCAAAACAAATTCTCGCCAAAGTGCGCATGGGTGAAGCACAAGTCGGTTTCGTCTATTGGACGGACGCCTTGTCCGCACCGGAGTTGGCTGTTGTGCCCATTCCTGACAACCTCAACCCGGTGGCCCAATACCCCATTGCCATCCTCCGCAATAGCCCCCACCCCCTCCTCGCACAAGCATGGGTGCGTTTTGTACTTTCAGAGGCCGGCCAAAGCATATTGGAAAGCGCTGGGTTTGTGCCGTTGGAAGCAAAACACCCCACTGGAAACTGAAGCGTGCGCCTCAAATTCCAAAAATACATTCTCCATGCTGTCGGCTTCTCCTTGGCCGCATTTCTCATGTTTCCTGTTTTGGCTTTGTTTGTGGCTTCTGCACCACATGGGTTGCTTGCCGGCCTCCAACACCCCCTCGTCTGGCCGGCACTCCGCCTCAGTATATTTACCACCTCCTCCTCCCTCCTGGTGGTTGTCCTCCTGGGGACTCCCTTGGCTTGGTCTCTCGCCCAATCCAAACGCACAACAGGCCAACTCGTAGAAACTCTGTTGCAACTCCCCCTTGTCATTCCTCCTTCTGTCGCCGGCATTGCCATGTTGCTCGCCTTCGGCAGCCGTGGCTTGTTGGGCGCCCTTGTGCACCCCATGGGCACTTCAGCTTTCACAACAGCAGCGGTTGTTATGGCTCAAGTGTTTGTCTCTGCACCCTTGTTTATTCAATCCGCCAGCAGCGCTTTTCGGAGAATGGACTCCAAACTCATTGTCGTCGCACAAACATTTGGGGCTTCACCCTTTCGCATTTTTTTTCGCGTCGCACTCCCGCTTGCTTTGCCCGGGCTTGCCGCCGGCGCTGCCCTCAGCTGGTCTCGGGCCTTGGGCGAGTTTGGAGCAACCCTCATGTTCGCCGGCAACCTCGAGGGAAAAACCCAAACTTTGCCATTGGCCATTTATACGGCGTTTCAAACGGACATAGGCGCCGCACAGGCCATCTCCATCATCCTCGTCCTCGTCGCTTTTGCCCTGCTGTTGCTTGTGAAAGTTTTTATGAAAAAAGCAGAAAAAAACCCCTAGGGCATGCCATGAGAAAACAGCGTGGGTTGCATATGAATATTTCTGCTCAAGTCGGCTCTCTGGAGGTGGAGGTTGCGTTGGGCATGGGGAGTGAAACTTTGGTGCTGGCAGGGCCCAACGGGGCGGGAAAAACCACCCTCCTTCTGCTTCTCCTCGGTGCGCTTCCTTGCAAAAAAGCCCACATTCAAATTGGAGAAACCCTTGTCGCGGACAGTGCGTCCAACCTTCATGTCCCCACAGAGGACAGGCACATCGGCTATGTCCCTCAGGAGTATGCCTTGTTTCCGCACTTGAGTGTGCGCGAAAATGTGGCATTTGCGCTGCGCAGCCGCTCTTCCCAGAAGAAGTCCCTTGTTGAAAAGCAGGTGGAGGCTGCGCTTCAAAATTTCGGCATAGCGGCTTTGGCAGACAAAAAAACCTGCATTTTGTCCGGCGGAGAAAAACAGCGCGTTGCCCTCTCCCGGGCCCTCTCCCTCAAACCCCATGCCCTGCTTTTGGATGAGCCTCTTTCCGCCCTGGACATTTGCACCCGAAAATCCACACGTGAGTTTCTCCTTGGCACATTGAAAAACCTCTCCGTCCCCAGCATTGTCGTCACACATGACGCTGCCGAAGCACGTATGCTTGGGCAACGCATTGCCATCATGGAGTCCGGGAAAATAACCCAAATGGACACATGGGAAGCGCTTTCGAAAAACCCAAAATCCGCCTTCGTCGAGGCGTTTGTTTCAGGCTCAAACTGCCTCACTCATAAGTGCGAATGAGGTGAATGGTGGCTTTATAACGAGGGTGGCGCAAGTCCACATAGCTGGCTTCCCCGGAAAGCAAGTCAAAGTTGCCTGACAAAAGCCCGCCTGTGGGCAACATAGCCAGCAAATACCACGCGTCCTTTGCGACGTTTGTGTTTTTGAAGGAGCGCGTGAAGGAAATGCGGCCCCTAAACTCCCAAATGCTGTGTTTGTGGCTGCTGTCTTCTATCGCCAACACGAGGTTTTTGAAAGAAGCGTCCACCACCTCACGCACCCATGCGTCAAAAAGAGGCAAGCCGGAGCTGCGCAACACCCTCAACGCTTTCAATGTGCCATTGTCTGCCAACTCCAACTCCACCACCGCCATAACCTCTGTTCCAAACTGGCCCTTGCCAAACTCTCTGAAGCTGCGTGCCTGTATTTGGCTTTCCTTCAGCCTGTTGGCTGCCGCATTCCCAAGGCGCGCTTCTCTTTCTGCACGAGACTCATTCATGGGAATGGGAATAAGGGGTTGCCCTTGGGTGGTTCCTGTCGCGCCATAATGTGCAGCGTCCTCAAGCCAGGACTTATACCACGAGGCAAAGGTTTTTTTGAGGGCATTGCCTGTCTCCGGGGTTATTTGAGGCTGCACGCTGTCAGCCACTTGGTGCATTTCGCTTCTCAGCTTTGCCCAATGTTCCGGCACATTCCCCGTGGCGACGCGGTTTTTCCCCAACTCCTCATAAACCCAGCCCTCAACACGCCTTTGCAGGGCCTTGGCGTCCGTGGGTTTGGAGGGGGCTTCACCCCATGTGGTTTGTCCACGGCGCGCCTCAACCTCAACGGGGAAAGAAAGTTGAGAAGGCGCCCACTTTTTTGGCAACCCTCCAACAAAAGCCTTGGGGCTGTCATCGGCAGGCGTCTCATGCGCATGCGTTTCACTGGAAGGAAGGCCCTGCGTGGACATCTCTTCTTTCAAAACGGTTTTTGCCGGGTAGTTTTTGTATTTTTTAGAGGCAGAGGGGGCAGCAACCACAGGGGGAGTAGCCTCCTGCTGCATGGGTATTTCATTCGGCACGGGTATATTGTCAACCCAAGCCAAATGAGGCGCCTCCTCCATCCGCAGGACATGGATGGCGGCATAAGCCTCCTGCGGCCTTGTCTGTTGTATATGAGGCACGGCATAAGCTCCCCACAGCGTTGTTTTTTGTATATGGAGCGCAAAAAGAAGCGCCAGCGTGTGCAATGCCAGAGAAGCCAGCAGTGCTGTTGTCCCTTTTGTCGTTATACAGCGTATTTTGGAGGGCGGAAGGGGAGGCATTGTTCCCATAGGCTTTTTGTTCGTCTGAGCAGTTCATAATCCAACTCCAGCTTGCAGGCATATTCTGAAACGGTTCTATTTGCCGAGCGAATGATGAGGCTTTGCAACGGAAGGGTTCTTTTTGCCCTTCGGGCAGGTTGTTTAACTGAGAATGTTTTTTCTGGGCCTGCGGCCCGGGCCATTTTTTGGAAAGGGTTCTTTTTGCCCATTGGGGCGGGGTTTATTTAACTGAGAATGTTTTTATGGGCCATGCGGCCCGGGCTTTTTTCGCCCTCCGAGCGTTGTTCTTTTTGGGCCTGCGGCCCGGGCTTTTTTTCCCTCCGGGCATTCTGCCTCCGGCGGGGAACTTTTTGCTCGCCCAAAAAGTTCCTCAAAAACGGCT
>WQTM01000126.1 GCA_009786315.1 Pseudomonadota bacterium
TATATTCCCCAGGCAGGTGGGGGGTGTTTCCCAAGCAGGGGGGGTGTTTTTCCCAAGTAGGTGGGGTGTCTTTCCCAAGTAGGTGGGGTGTCTTTCCCAAGTAGGGGGGGGGTCTTTCCCAAGCAGGTGGGGTGTCTTCCCCCCCTCGGGGGCCCTCCTCCCCCTCTGGGCCGGCTATATATATTTGCAGTTGGGGCCCGCAAGCCGGGCAGGCAATGGGCTGGGCGTGGAAGCGCCTGTCGCGAGGGTTTTTATACTCGGCGCGGCAGGCGGCGCACATGGCAAACTCGGCCAGGGTGGTGTTGGGCCTGTCCCAAGGCATACGCAAGCTGAGGCTATAGCGCGGCCCGCAGTGGGTACAGTTGAGGAAGGGGTAGAGGTAGCGCCGGGTGGTGGTGGGTGCCTCCCCGGTGGGGTGGGGTGTCTCCCCCAGGGGGGTGGGGTGTCTCTCCAACACCCCACTCAACTCCCCACTTAGCGCCCCCCTGCTCTCCTCTGCCCCTGGGGGCGTCAACAACTCCTGCATACAAGCGGGGCAGGGGGCCATGTCCGGCCCTACACTCCATAGGGGGGGGGCCTCCTCGGTGGGGCTTGGGCGTATGGCAAAACCTGCCCCCTCCCCGGCCAACCCCTCCGGCGCCTCCACCTGTATGCCGTCTATACGCGCCAGGGGGGGTGGGTGGGTTTGTAACTCCTCCATAAACCGCTGCAATACTTCCTCTTCTCCCTCTGCTTCCACCACCAGCCCCTCCTTGTCATTATATACAAACCCGTGCAGGCCATAGTGGTGGGCGAGGCCATATATGTGGGGGCGAAAGCCCACGCCCTGCACAAGTCCCCACAGGCGTAGCCGCAAGCGCCTAGGGGTGGGGGGCGTGGTGCCGGCCATCAGCGGCTTTCTGCGCTCAGGGTTTGAGTCCTCAGGGCCCATATAACTCTCAAGAATGCAAAGTCGTCAACAGTTTAACCAATTCGGCTACGTTGGTGAATGGCTCAGGCTCCGTGCGTGCGTTGAAGCGGCAGGCAAGCACCTCCGCTCGTTGCATGGCCACGTCCAAATGCGGATAGGTGGTGTCAAAAACAGCTTCCATGCCTTTGTCATAGCCAGGAATGTGCCGTTTTAGGCGGCGCACAACTTCATCACGCCCTATTGGCGTGGAAACCTCCTCATAGTGCAATAGAAACCACAACTCAAAACAGGGTACTGAGACTATGGCCTTGAAGGGAATTGGCCGCTTTTCGTCATTCTTCAGTTTGTTGTCCAATGCCTCGGCCTGGCCCAAAGCCTCAAAATAGCCGTCATGCTCGTCACGGTCAAACACCGCAAAAACGCGCTCGAAGGCGCGGGGCTCTATTCTTTTGTGCGGGTTGCCAGACTCAAACAACTGCTTTGCATATTGGACGACTTGAATCGGGTTTGTGCCCAACTCGCTGCCGAGGGCAGTTATATTGAGTGTCGGCAAGCGATGTTTTACACGAATTGCGTTGAAATATAACGGCTCCGTTTTCCTCCCCTCAGAGACGATGAGGATACGCTCGCGAGGGTTTCTGCTGTGTTGCCGGTTGCGCTCCAAGTGGTTGGGGCGTCGCTTCCCCCGCCCCATCAGCCCGCTCCCCCAAACGGGCCACTGAGCACAGGCACCGCACCATAGCGCCCTTGCAAATAGCTGCGCTCCAACTTTTCGTCTTTTCGCGGGCTATATTCCCAGAGGCTATAGAGTTTGGAACTTTGGTCTGCCTGCTTTTCTACAAACCAAATTTGGTCGCGGCGGAACAGGCCATGGGCGTCCAGCAGAGAAGTGTCGTGCGTAGTGAAAACCAACTGCGCGCCACCCGTATTCACCTTGGGGTTATGGAACAAACGTACCAGCGCCTGCACCCAATGCGTGTGCAAATTGCTGAGTTCGTCGATGACCAGTGTTTGCCCCTTGCTCAAAATTTCCAGCACCGGCCCAGACAAGAACAAGAGGTTGCGGGTGCCAGCAGATTCTTCGGCCAAACTGAATTTGGCTTTGCCTGCGTCGGTGACATGAGAAAACTGCAGCATGGCTTCATTGACTTCCTCGCTGCGCAGCTCCATTTTTCCAGTCAATGAATCCAGACGAACCACGGGCCTTATTTCTTTGCGTTGACTCACATGAATGTCTGAAATGCTGATGTCGGCGGTGTTGAGGAAGTCACAAATGCGCTTGCGAGCCTCCTCGCCCTGCTGGAGCATCTGCACTGTGAAGTGTAGTCCCAGAGGCGATGTTTCGTTGAAGATGAGCAGTTGGTTTGCAAACCAGTCCAATATGGGGCGCAACATTTCGCTGTTGAGTTGCGCCGCTGTTGACAGAAACAAGGCATTGGAACGGGTGGCACTTTCCCAAACATTCTTTGAACCCTTCAGCCCGGTTCCGAATTTATAAACATATTTATTCGTTGCTTCATTGAAACGGCGTTCAAACCAGTGTTGTGGTTTGAACGCCTTGTGTACCAGCAAATGCTCGTGGATGATTTGCCGCGGCGTCATGGCAAAGCCATATTGGTAGCGCACACCATCCATGATGAAACTCATCTCGAATTCGCTGGGTTGTTTTTCAAATTTTGTGTTGAGACGGAAAGGTTGCACAGCAAAAGTCTGCCCTGGAGGAACGCTTGCGGATTCCACCACCACGCCGCGCATATATTGCAATGCGCTCATAATATTGGACTTGCCAGAGGCGTTGGCACCATAGAGAACAGCGCTTTTGAGCAAATGAGGGGCTGCCTTCAGGCCTGTGGCCGAGGCGTGGGAGTCAACCAAAGTTTTGTCCTTGGATGCGACAAGGCTCAAAACCTGCTCGTCCCGCAAGCTGCGGAAATTCTTAACACGGAATTCTATCAGCATTTTATTTTCCAGCTTTTTGCACAATAATTCGCATTTTTGACAAATATTCGCAAAAACTCAACGTATTTTGTTGTGCCTTGCATGTTTTTCACCAAAATTCTCTTTTTTTGCCGGCCAAACCCCTGGGGGTGTGTGCAGGTTTGAGAGGTGGTGGACACAGACAGCATGTCAAAGTGAAAGCGGCCTAGCGGCTTTCTGCGCTCAGGGTTTGAGTCCTCAGGGCCCATAGCCAATCCACCAGGGCGTCCATGCCTTCGCCGGTTTTGGAGGAGAGGAGGAATACGGGGGCCTTGGGGCATGTTTGGCGGAGGTGGTTTTTGAAGGTGGGGAGGGAAATGTCGAGGTGGGGGGCCAAGTCGGCCTTGCTGAGGACGACGGCGTTGGCGGTAGCAAAAGCGTCGGCGTATTTGAGGGGTTTGTCCTCCCCCTCCGTCAGGGACAGCAGCAGCACCCTCGCCGTTTCTCCCAAGTCAAACCCCGCTGGGCATACGAGGTTGCCGACGTTTTCCACAAACAGCACACCGTTGTGGGGCAGGGGGAGGGTGTGGAGGGCGGTGGCCAGCTGGTGGGCGTCCAGGTGGCAACCTTTGCCGGTGTTAATTTGCAAGGCCCCCACCCCCGTCTCCCGAATACGCCGTGCGTCCAACTCCGTATGCTGGTCCCCCTCCACCACGGCCAGAGGGCAGCGCCCCCTCAACATGGAGAGGAGGCGTACCAGCAGGGTTGTTTTGCCGGAGCCTGGGGCTGAAAGCAGGTTCAGCACCGTTACGTGGGCCTTGGCGAAGAGGGTACGGTTGTGTTGGGCCTTAAGGCGGTTTTTGGCCAATATGTCGGTTTCCACGGCAATAATTTTGGCGCGGTGCTGTGCAACCGCGGTGGGGCTGTCGTGGTTGTGCGCGTGGGCGTGGTTGAGTGCTTCCTGTCCCTCTTCGCCCCCGTGCCCGTGCACATGTTCATGCATATGCTCGCCCCCGCCCTCATGCGCGTGCGCATGGCTATGCTCATGGTTGTGCGCGTGGGCGTGGCTGAGTGCTTCCTGTCCCTCTTCGCCCCCGTGCCCGTGCACATGTTCATGCATATGCTCGTCCCCGCCCTCATGCGCGTGGGCATGGCTATGCTCATGGTTGTGGGCGTGGGCGTGGCTGAGTGCTTCCTGTCCCTCTTCGCCCCCGTGCCCGTGCACATGTTCATGCATATGCTCGCCCCCGCCCTCATGCGCGTGCGCATGCTCGTGCTCACCCCCGTCTATATGCGCATGGCTATATTCTTGTATTCGGCCATCTCCCTGCCCCTGTCCCTGCTCATGCATATGTCGATGCTCATGCGCATGTGTATGTTGGAGCTCCCCGTGCCTATGTGCATGGCTATGTACATGTCCATGCGGAGGTGGGGAGGCGGGGGGTATTTCGTGGCTACAACCGCAAATGCCGCACATCAGTCAGCCTCCAGGGTTTTGAGGAGCAAGCTATCGCCCACGCATGGCCACCCGTCATAGAGGCCGCAGGAGGGGCAAGCCTCCGTGCGGTGTTGTATATGGACGAGGGTTTGGCAGTGTGGGCAGGTGGTTTGGGCTGGGCAGAAGGTGAGTTGGAGTTGGGCCTGGGCGCAGGGGGTGTCCTGTTTAGCGGAGGCGAAGGCGAGGGCGAGGGCTTGGGGGTCCACCATAGCCAGTGCGCCCACTTCCACATGCAGGGCCAGTGCGCGCCGGAGGCCGTGGCGCGCCAAAGTTTCCTGCACCAACTCTACCAAATGGAAGGCAAGGCTCGCTTCGTGCATATGGGTTGGGGCATAGCACAAGTGGGGGGGTGCAGTGTTTGTTTCCTTTTGTCTCAAGGGGCATTGGGCTTTGGGCGGGCGGGCATTTTTGGCAAGCCGCCTTTGCCGCCGAGGGCCACATTTTGTTGAATAATGAGGTTTCTGACGTGGTTGACAAGCTCTATGGGTTTGTCCCTGTAGTCCACCGTATAAATGGGGGGGCCTATTTTAATGTGGACGGGGCCGGGGTGAATGTCCCAGGAGTTTTTGGGCATGAGTTTGCAGGAGCCTTCAATGGCGATGGGGCAAATGGGGACACCGGCTTTGAGGGCGAGCATGAAGGCGCCTTTTTTAAACGGGAGGACTTCGCCGGTTTTGCTGCGAGTGCCCTCGGGGAAGACAATAATGCTGGTACCTGCGCGAATGCGCTCTGCTGCGCGGCTGAGTTGTTGAATGGCTTTGGGGCGGCTTGAGCGGTTAATGAGGATGAAGCCTGCCAGGTGCAGGTACCAGCCGAGGAAGGGGATATAACCCAGCACATGTTTGGCGATGAAGCGTACATTCAGCGGCAGGACAGAAAGCAGCGCGGGGATGTCCACAGTAGACTGGTGGTTGCTTGCGAAGACGACGGCCTGGTTTTTGGGGATGTTTTCGAGGCCCTCGACGCGCAGTTGGACGCCGCCCGCCCATAGCAAGCCGGGGGACCAGGCGCGGCTGGCCAGGAAGGTGACAAAAGGGGAGCGGCGAGCGAGCAGTGCGTGGCCGATTCCAAAAATGCACCACAAGACAGTCCAGAAAGCGGTGAAGAAGACACAGAACAGGTTACGGAGCATGGCAGGAAGCGGGGGCAGAGGGGGAGAGCAGTTTTCCGCCTAGCACATTTTTGTGCAGGGTACAGTCCCAGGTTTTCGACACCATAAACGCCACACAACAATGGTTTTGTAGCCACGAGGGAGCCACACGAGGTTTGTATGGAGGGTTTGCCGTGGGTGGTTGCAAGGGCAGCTTTCATGTTTTTGTAGGGGCAACGACTCAAAACAGAATGGGGTTTAGCATATATTTTGCTATGTAGAGGGGGTGCAAAACCCGGACTTGGGGCGACTCAGTATAGAATGCATGGTATGGGCTTCCTTGCAGCCGGAAGTCCCCGTATATTTTTGGAAGGAGGACGCCCTGTGGAAGGAGGTGCCCAAGCGCGTTGCGCAGGCGGAGGTTTATGCGCGGCAGCTGGAAGCCTGCGTAGCCGAAACCGAGTTAGAGGCTGCGGAGCTTTCAGCACTCAAGCAACTGGTTGCGACACAGAGGGCCACCTTGCTTTTTATGCAGCAGGCGCAGTTGGCCCAAGCCGAGGCTGAGCAAGCGCGCGCACGCCAGTTGGAGGTGCAACTTGCAGAAATGCTTTCGCTGTTTTCCTGGCCCAAGGTGGAGCGCAGGCCGGTTTATAACCGGGAGACGCAGGTTTCGCGCTATGACAGTGTGGACATAGAGGAGCGCCAAGGCACCGTTCAGGTATTTTGTGCGTTTAGGGGTTGCAAGAAGCCGAAAATGCTGGAATTTTCGCGCACCAACTCGTGGTATAAGCCCAAGTGCGCTGCTTGTGGCCGCTCTTTTTTGGTGTTTATTGCGCGTCTTTTGGAGTTGCAGGCAACCTGTTGGAAGAGGCACACGCGCTATGTGCTTCGTCTGGAGGACGCCCAGTGCAAGCACGTGCGTGTTGAGTTTGTGGACGGCTCCAACGGCATTTGGCAGGTGGTTGAGCGGGACTACCTTGCCCTGCTTTATGTTTGGCATAACCAAGAGGGTGCTTGGAATAGCCAAGAGGCCATGCAGACGAAGCGCAGCACGGAGTTGAATGCCGTCATTAACCTGACACGCAAGCACGTTTTTTGGCTAAGCAAGGTGGGCCACTGTTTTGTGGCAACGGCTTTTCTCGGGGAAGGGGCAGAGGAGCTTCCTCTGTTTTGGCGTTATAGGGACGAGATATTGTTGCCTCGTTTTTGGGGAAGGTGGGTGGTGGCAGCCTACTATGCCCTGGGGCCATTTGGGGCGCGTTTTTTGCTGGCGCAACCCTGGTTGAAGGTGCCTATGCGCTGCTTGCTGCGGCGCATTCACCGCAAATTGAAGGGTGCTTTTAAAGGCCCATAATGGTTTTTTTGCCCATTGGGGCGGGGTTTATTTGACTGAGAATGTTTTTTTTGGGCCTGCGGCCCGGGCCATTTTTTGAAAGGGTTCTTTTTGCCCATTGGGGCGGGTTGTTTAACTGACAATGTTTTTAAGGGCCATGCGGCCCGAGCTTTTTCGCCCTCCGGGCATTTTGCCTCCGGCGGGGAACTTTTTGCTCGCCCAAAAAGTTCCTCAAAAACGGCTCCCTCCGGTGGCCCTGCG
>WQTM01000127.1 GCA_009786315.1 Pseudomonadota bacterium
CTGCGCAGCTTCCCCCCCCTCCTTTGACAGCGTCCACGCCCCCTTCGTCTATGAGGGCCCCATGGCCTCGGCCATTCAACGCTTCAAATATAAAAAATACCCCGAGTTGGCCGCCCCTCTGGCCAAACTCTGGCTCGCCCACCTCACCTCTGCCCTCCCTGCACTCCCTCTCAATGTTGTCCCCCTCCCCCTCCACCGCCTACGCTATTTGCAACGCGGGTTTGACCAGACGGTTTTGCTCAGCAAAGCCTTGGCCCAATACACACACAAAAAACTGCGCCTCCACTGGCTTTCGCGCGCCCAGGCCACCCAACAACAAATGGGACATGGACAAAGCGCTCGACAAAGCAATGTGCTTCACCTGGAAAAAGCTTTTGTGGCCTCCCCAATGGTGCGCAACCAAGCCGTGCTGCTGGTGGATGATGTTGTCACCACCGGCTCCACCGCCCAAGCCTGCGCCCGTGTCCTCAAAAAAGCCGGCGCACACTCGGTGCACATCCTCTGCCTCAGCAGAACGGTGTTTGGTGAATAAAGTAGCGTTTCACCGTAGCCTCTTTAGCGGCCTGCATTTTCCCTGCGGTGGGGTGCAACTCGACGGAGCTGCCCTATTTCACTGTTGGGTTTTGCACGCCCTCAACATTTCTCAATATGGGCAAAGAGTCACCCCATTGCCAAATGTTGGAGAAGTCCCAACGCATGGTTGTCCTCCAGAAGTCCTCGCTGTTATATTTGGATGTGGCCCGGCCGTTTTCCGGAGAACCGTTTTGGGGATTTGCAATTGAACAACCACAAGCACATCCCGGCTCCTCCTCTATGAAACTGTTGCTGGAAGGATGGGGTTTGTCGTTCATCGTCAACACCATGTTGTCGCGTGCATAGTTGCCTGACAATTTTTTCCCCTGGTTATCTCCCACCACGCGCCCGATGATTTTGGTGTTGTCTGTTTGCGTGACACTTGGGCTCAACGCCACGCAGCTTTGTACTGCACGACGGCCCTTCTTATCCTTGTTCATCCCCACCACGCCACCAGCAGAGTTATCGCCATTGACACTGCCTGTGGCATAGCAGTTTTGCACTGTGCCACGTCCATCATTTTTCCCCACCACACCACCGACAGCACCCTTACCGTTGACGTTGCTTGTGGCATAGCAACCTTGCACGGTGCCATAGAAATGAAGCCCTACCACACCGCCGACACTGTCGTTGCCGCTGACAGTACCACCTATCACTCCAAGGTTTCGGATGAGCGCGCCTAGGCCTATATAACCAAACAAACCTTGGTGGTCGCTGTTGGGAGCATCCATGTGGAGGTTGGTGATGGTGAATCCGCCACCGTCAAAACTGCCGTTGAAACGGGCGTCCTGTGTGCCTATGGGCGTCCAGTTGCTTGGCTTGTTCGGCAAAACAATGTTTTCGGTGAGTTGATAGTGTTGTTTCAGGCCTTCCGGTGTATTCGCATGCCTGTTGAAGGCTTCAATGTTGGCCTGGTTCACCAGAATGGGACGCTCTTGGGTGCCCTCGTCTTTTCCGAAAATAACAACTGCCACCTCGTTCTCGTCCAATGGTTGTTTTTCTTCGACAGCGCTCGTAGGACAACAACCCGAAGAGGCGTCACTTGGCCCAGAATGTGGAATGGGCTTGGTTTTCAAACAACCTAGGCTTGCCACCACAACAAGCAACACCCGACTCAAAGCGCTCTGCCTTCTCATCCACAACCTCTGGCTTCAACACGGCATTCTACGGTATCCCAATTCCGTTTCTCTCCAACTTAAATTCCGACTTCATTTGCTGGTTATTTTTGAGGGCCCCAAATACGAAGAATTGAGGCCCAACGGTTTTGATGACTCATGGTGTTTGGGGGTTTTTGATGCCACCCGGACAGAAGGGCGCCACAGTTGGTGGGAGATCTTTCAAGGGGCCTTCGGAATCTGTGCAAGTGTTTTGCATAGAATAATTTTTCCCCTTGCATGAGAGCGTAATAGGCTCTCCTTCACATTCGGATGGGCATGCGTCGCAACATAAGAGCCTCCCCAGTTTTTCCGGTGTTGTCGTTGGGTTGCCTTTGCAATCCGTGTATTCAGTCCACTGGCAAGTTTTACATGGCGTCCCCACGCACTTCAAAACATTCTGGCAGTGCCAGAGTGCTTGACCAAATTCTTTGGGACAATCACCCGTTTTCAAAACTTCCTTTATTCCTTTCTGCCATTGTTGATCATAAGGGTCGCACTGTTTTTGTCTCTGCGCGCTCTTTTTGTCCTTCCCTGCCGCACAATTTGTGCAGGCGGTGGTTTCAAAGCTAGGACACCCTCCACAATACTCACCGCAGGCAGTCACTATATCGTTTCCATAATTCTCCTCATCTTTCGGATCGTTGTGCTTTGGGTCAAGCTGAAACCCAAGAAGATGGAGATACTCATGAAGCATGAGAGCCATAAAGCTGGCGTCACTTTCGCCGAACGCCGAGTCTTTGATGGTCATTTTGCAGGAACCAACAGCACCACAGGTTGGCTTTATGCAGTTGCCTGCCTCATTCGTTTTTGCACAACCTGTCTTAACCCCCGCATCCCCGGCTAAAGATGAAGGTCTGCCACACTCAATGCTCGCATGGACGGGCTTGTTCACAAGCTGTCTGAGCCTCTCCCCTATTTCTGGATTGGTTCTGCTCAGACATTCCAAGGCTTTCGCTCCATCAAAAATGCTGTTAAAGGCCTTTTTGATTTTTGCGATTTGATCGCCACCGCAGGCACCCTCACCTGTAGTCTTTACCTCCAAATTATTCTTGATGCTCTCATATTCTGTCGGGTTGTAGAGCGTGGCATTTGGGGGCATGTCAAAGCCATGAAGAAAATTGGCTGGCATCCCTGAATCAACTTCTGTTTTTGAGAGAAGGGTCGCCCCTGGGTGAATGGGTACCGTGTCTCTTCGCGTTTCTATCCAGCTTCCATCGGTTTGGAGTTTCTCAAAAACACGGTCCTGTTCATTCTTGTCAAATTTGTATGCGATGGTGACACGTTCGTCAAAAACCTCATCGTCGTCGGTGTCAAAAAAATACACTCGGCCGCCGTCAGGTTTTTCTTCCATCCTTTGGTCAAAAATTCCATCACCATCTACGTCATAGCGGGTGATTCTGGTTTCATCCGGATGCAGTTCGGAAACAAAATAGAAATCGCCATCAGGGGATTTGAGCTCAACATGAATGACTCCGTCTTTGTCGGCCCATTGAAGGTATTCTTCAAAACCATCATCGTCGAAGTCGGTTGGAAGCCCTGCTCTGGCTCTTTCAACTTTTCTCTCCCATCTTTCCATCACCTCTGAAACGCCGTCGTCTTCCGCAGGGGCTTCGTCGCAGCTCTCACAGCCCACAAACGACATTCCCAACAACACACTTAACAACACCAACACACTGTTCCTTCTCATGGCTCTTCTCCCTATTTTCACCACCCAGTTCATTCACAACTTTGCTTTTTCAATTGCTGCTTCTCAGGCTGCCCAGGCTATGGGGCTTCTTCCAAGAAAAGGACGCTTATGTGAGAAGGCTCTTCGCTGGAAATGCTTTCCAGGCGCTTGCAAAGTTCGCCGCCTTTCACAAAAACAACGGTGTTGCTGTCTTCGTCATAGGAATAGGTGTTCTTCCCTGCGGCCATTCGCCCTCCGTTCATTTCGACAGCGAGAAGCTCTGCAGAAGAAGGCCTGTCACTGCCCAGGTGGAAGACACATGGGTTTGTCGCCACCTCTTTGGAAATCTCTTTGAGTGCTTTCAAAAGCTCTGCCCTGTCAGCCGCAGGGTAATAGGACGTGCAGTTGCTGTCTTCGCCGCACTCACGCACATCGCCGCCAGCCTTGGCCATTACATTGAGCACTTCTGAAGCAATACCGTCAGGGTCGTCGACACTCACTTGCGTACCAAAACCAACAACGATGGTTTTTATGTTGTGCGCAAAAAGCTCTTCAATGGCGCCCACCGTTCCCTCTTGGTCCAAGCAGTTGTCTCTGCCACACGATGTTTTGGATTTGCATGAAATCGCCGATGAAGTGCAAACGCACTCATTGCTGTCTTGGCAATAGCCCAATTCTTTGTCGTCCTGCTCGTTTTTTGAGTTGGAATTGGGAAGACCATCCGTCAGCAGCAATATGAAATTTTTGCGAGAAGCATCCTTGAGCTCATGAACCTCATTGAGCAAAAATCTCAAAGAACCGCCTGTTGGGGTTCCTTGAGCAATGGGCCGCTGTTCCCCATCAATTCTATCCGGGGAGTTATAGAGTTTGTCGAGAATATATGTTTGAATGTCGACGATGCTGTTTCGCAGCACCGCGTCCTCATCAGAAGTTGCAAACGCAAATTGAACGGCCTCGCTGGCTCCGCCCCAAGAACTGGGGAACAAGGTGAGACCGAATTTGCCCAGCGGCGGAGAATTTTCTTCGCCAAGACTTTCATTCAAAAAATCTCCCATTGCGTAGCGCAACTCGTTGATGCGCGTTGAACAAATAGGACTGCACCTCAGCGCGCCTGAATTGCAAGACCTTTCATCGCATTCAGGATTGTCGTTCCCATCAATGTCTTTACCTTCATTGACCAAATCACCCATAGAGCCCGACTTGTCGATGAGGAGCATGATGTTGGATGGCAAGGACGAGCCAGCCGACACCTCGTATTCTGCAACAACACGATATGTTTTTTCACCGGAGGCCTCTTCCTCTTCCTTTTCCTTGCAACCCATCACCGTGAGGGCCAATGCCAAAAATAAACCCACAGAGAAGCCTGTTCCTCTGTTGCCACCCATTTTTTCCCCTTGCTTCCTTGTCTCAACACCCATCTTCTTTCCCTCTTTCATTTTGTTACCAACACTTATGCCTTCCTTACCAACACCAACCCTCCTCCTCATGGCGGTTTTTCTTCTTTAATGGCGCTCGACACTTGTGTTTGTTTCAAACTTTTTTGTCTTGACACCCTGCGCCTGGCAAAGCCGGCTTCTTTCGCCTTCACGCTTCCACTTGTCATGAATTCTCCTTTCCCTGCTGCTTCGGCACTTCAATGCTGCGTCCCGGTTCCTTCACCATCTCCTCACGACAAACCCTCAACAAATGAATAAAATTAGGCGGTTTGAGAGTACGTTCCCCTTTTCGCAACTTCCTCTCTGAAGAAGCTCGACAGCGAAGCCAAACTGGGGATAAATCTGCTATGGCTGTCTGCTCTTTCTCTTCACTGCATTTCAGAATTTTTTGAGCAACCTCGCAAAACACAATGAAATTGTTGGCCACCACTTCCCTCTCCCATCCTCAACCCAAGGACAGTATTCCAGGGTATCACTTGGAATATCTGCTCGGACGAGGAGGTATGGGAGAAGTCCATAAGGCAACTCAACGCTCCCTTCATCGGCCTGTCGCCATTAAACTGCTCTCTGCCGAGTTGTCCAAAGACGCAAGCGCCGTCGCACGCTTCGAGCGCGAGGCCGCTGCTATGGCCGCCCTCTCCCACCCCAATATCGTCACCATCCTGGACAGAGGCTCCACGGAGCATTCCGAGGAACAAATTTATTATATCGTCATGGAATATATTGAAGGGCCTTCGCTGCGCGAAGTGCTGCGCGAGCCCAACTTTGAGCCCATGGCCGCCCTCAAACTCTTCTCCCTCGTCTGCCAGGCCGTCGCTTATGCGCATACGCGCGGCGTCATTCACCGGGACTTGAAACCTGAAAACATCCTCATCGACGAGCTGGCCGGCAATGTCCCAAAAGTGATGGATTTCGGCCTCGCAGGCTTGACAAAAAACGGCAACGTCTCGCCCGTCTATGCCAACCTGACTCAGTCCTATATGGCCATGGGTACGGCTGCCTATATGGCGCCAGAGCAACAGTCGGATGCGCGCAGCGCAGACCATCGCGCCGATATCTTCTCGCTCGGTATCCTCCTCTATGAAATCCTCATCGGAGACCCTCCCCCTCGCGGAATATGCTCCCTCCCCTCCGAACAAAAACCCTCCCTCGACAAACGCTTGGATGCCATCGTCAGCCGATGCCTCCAACATGAGCCCAGCCAACGCTTCGCCTCCGTGGAAGAGCTCATTGAAGCCATCCACCCTTTGCTGCCAGGTACCCCAGAGCTTCACATAGGACGCGAAGCACGCCGCCTCCAAACCCAAGCCAAACTCAAACGCATGGCCCTCTGGGGACTCACCCTGCTGAGTACGCTCGTCTCCCTCTTCGCCACCACCACCATCATCGGTAGCTTTAAACGCTACCAGGACACCCCCTCTCCTCTGGGCATCCAACTGACAACCGAAACAGGCTTGCGCTGGCCTCTGGCTGCCCAAGGCCGTATGGAATTCCCCGGACGACGGGCCGTGCTGGGAGAAGGCCCCGACGCATTGGCCCTCATCGCCACAGGCAACAAACCTGCCTTGAATAACGGCGAAGTCCGCTTCCGGGCCAATACCCAAGTCCCTGCCGGCCTCCTAGAGTTGGATGTGAATACGCAAGGAGAGGGCTTGGAGGCCTCCGCCGTGGTTAAACTCACTGAGGAGCAAACTTCTGCCTTTGAGCCTCTGTGGTTCCTCCTGCGCGGCCCCAAACCCGAAAACCGCAGCGCCCTCATGTTGACCGGCGAAAGCGGCCGCTACGTCGCCCTCATCCTCTCCTCCAGCGGCAGCCCCCCCATCCTCGAGTGGGCCCTCGGCTCCGAAAAACGCGCTACCCTCCTGGCCCCCCTCCCCATCACCTCTACAACCATCCCCTTAAGCCTGCATGTGGAACCCGAAACAGGCCTCCTGTCCGCCTTCATCGGCAAAGGCAGAGACAAACGTATTCTCGGAGAGCCTATTCACTTGGGCCCCAACTGGCTGAGCCTCTTCGGCCAGCCCCCTCACCTCTCGGTGGGCTGCCTCCAAGGGCCTTGTACTTTCTCAAACCTCGAAATCCGCGCCCTCCTCCTCTCCCCTCCCCCTGTGGAAAATTCCCTCCTCCCCCTCATCTCCGACATTCTCCCCAACCTCTCCCCCTCTCCTGCTGCCCCCCCAGCCAAAATACCTG
>WQTM01000128.1 GCA_009786315.1 Pseudomonadota bacterium
AATTGGGGCCGCTGAAGCCCGTGTCGCAGGAGCAGCTTCCATTCGCGTTGCAACTTCCATGGTTGCTGCAGGTTGTTGACGCCTCGCAGAATGCCTGCACGTTGAATTGATAGACGTTCGTTCCACTCGGGTTGCGCGAGGTGTTGTTGGCCACGTCGTTCGCTTCGAAATAATAGTCGACGCCTGTCGTCGTCACCGCCGAGGCAGGGATGGTTGCGCTATAGGTGTTTGTTGCGCCCAATCTCCCCATCGCCACTCCAGTGAAATTCGCCGTTCCGGTTGCTCGATAATAGAGCGTCGCCGCGCTGACACCGACATTGTCGGTGATGATTGCCGTGACATCCACTGCCTGATTTGGGGGCTGCGGTGCGGTGATGGCTGTGTGAGCGATGGCAGGCGAGGTTGTGTCGCTTCCCGGACGCTGAAATTCATAGGCGCCCATGTCGGGTTGAGAACCATTCAGGCCGTTGCCATCGACGTCACGCGGGTTCCCGTCAGCGTCGGTCGCCAGCGAAGCCGATGTGCCAGCATCAATGCAGGGCGAATTCTCTAGGAGATGATAGTTGCCATTGGCCGCGTTGACAAAGAGAGGGTTGGTGCTGATAGAGTCGGCACCATAGTACAATGAAGAACCATAATAATTTCCGTTAGTGTTACTCCACACATTCGAGTAACTAATGTTAAATGTCACATCGTCGTAAGTACTGTTTGTACTATAGTTCCTAATCCCATAAGAACCATTATTGACGATGATGCTATTGACAATGTTGATAGACGACGTCGTTCCAGAATAATTCTGCCATCCGTATACTCCGAACGAGGTGTTGTTTGCGACGGTCGCGTGGGAAATTCTGACAGTCTGAGCTCTTGTCATCGTACGGTAGACATAGATGCCTGTCTGATTATTGGCTGATATGACATTGTTCAGTGCGGCATCGGCTGAATCAACATGGAACCCATAACTCGTTGAGTTGACAACCGTCATTCCATCAATAACCGGGGTGCCGTTGGTGAGTCTCACCCCCACCAAACACCTCTCGGCGCGCCCACCCACAATGCTCACGCTTCCGGTGCTTCCCGGAGAAGCATCTATGCAATGATTTCCATGACTGAAGTTGGTCCAACGCAGATGGAGGTTGCCGCCATCCAGCACGCGGATGCCATACCAATCCAAAGTCGCGGGAGTGGCCTGCGCCGACCTGAAGATGACAGGGTTCTCCTTCGTTCCTTGTGTCTCGAGGCTGCCGTTGACGATGAGCTCGGTTCTATTGCTGACTATCCCTGAACCCATTCTGTCGCCTTGCGCGACTTCGACGATAACGCCCGCCTCAATGGTGAGGCTCGAGCCAGCAGTGATGGTGAGATCGCCAATAAGGGTATAAGGCGAGTCTTCGACGGTCCACCTTACATTGCCGTTCAAGTTTCCATGCAAATCCGGAGTCGCCGCTTCGCTGACAGAAGACACACCTGCGGCCAGAAATGCACACAGGCCCCATAACTTCGCTTTCATCATATGTTTTCTCCCCTGATGTGGTTTTATAGAAGTCAACTGCGCATATGTGTCATAAGCTCCGCTTGCTGGCAAGCGGCTGGGGAGAGTATGTTGGGCACCTGAAACAACATGGCACACCCACCTTTTGTGGGCGAGTTTTTGCTGGGTTGACTGTCTTTTCAAAAACATTTTTTTGCCGCGCCGGGCCACCGTTGGCCCTTGCATTTCAAAAGAAACGGAGCTATGTTGTCCCCCAGGTGCTGAACACACCAAAAAGGCGGTTTCTCCACACCCGTCAAACGTGGTTTTTTTGTGCCATTTTTGGCCGGGTAGCGCGAAAGCTGAAAAACAGCCGATGGCAGAAATGCCAAAGGCTAAGGTCTCGGGCCGTTCCTTTTTGCGGTGTTCAAGTACCTGGCCTTCCCCTTGAACAAGGGAAGTGTTTTCTCACACAAAAAGGAGCCCATATGGCTGACAAAAATGCTGAAAGAAACACAGGCCCCCCTCGGATGGAAAACTTTGCCCCACGCCCCCCACCCGCTTCTTGGGTGGGTGCCCAAACGAGTTAGAACTCCAAAACAATAGCCCTCGCCTTCTCGGAGGCGGGGGCTTTGTTGTACTGCCTACTTTGCCCAAAACCCTCAACTCCAACATTCCTCCTGCACTCGAAAAAATGGCCATGAAGGCGCTCGCGAGGAAGGTGGAAGAGCGCTACCAACATGCCCGGGAAATGGGCAACGAGTTGTGGCACTTCCTCTCTGGTTTGCAGGAGAGGTTTGAGAGGCAAAACCTTGCTGAATACATGCAAACTTTGTTTGCACAACCCTATGCGGATGAAACCCAATACCTCGAAGAATGTTTGGCGGAGCCTTCTCCAAGCTAGGGTGCGAGTTTTGCAACAGCCGCTGCGGCCGCATGCATGCCGAAAACAGCGGTAACGAATACAACACTCCCAAGTGTCTTGTGGCCATGGGGGCTGTCCTGGTTTTCCTCCAAAACGGAGGCCCGGGGGGAGAGGGAGAGGGGGCTGCGGGTTTCGGTAGAATAAACAGCGCTAATATTGCTGGGGGAGGAGAAGCTCCACCCATATTTCCGTCGCAATTGTCGGCGTATATTTTTTGCGAAGGGGTCCATTTTCGTATCCGCCAAGTCATCCACGCGGATGGCGGAGGGGTTGAGGCGGCCTGCTGCGCCCATGGCGCTGACGAGGGGCAGTTTGCGTTGCATGCAGCTATGGATGAGGTGCAACTTGTTTTGGGTGTCGTCAATAGCGTCCACCACCACGGAATAGGGCGCTTCCGCGGGCGCCTGGAGAATGGCCTCAGCGTTGTCCGGCTGATAGCGAATGCACAGTCCCCGCAGCTGCACGCTTGGGCAAATGGCCAGGCAGCGCTCCGACATTAAGTCGACTTTGGGCCTGGCAACGAGGTGGGGCATGGCGTGCAGTTGGCGGTTGACATTGGAGGCGCTGAGTTTGTCAAAGTCCACGAGTGTCAGCCTACCGACGCCCGAGCGTACCAACCCCTCCACCGCATAGCTGCCGACCCCCCCTAGGCCCACCACGAGGACATGGGCTTTTTGGAGGTGTTGGAAGTGCAGGTTTCCAAGGAGTTTTTGTGTATACTCAAAACAAGGGTGGAAGGAGGAAGTCATGGAGGGGCAGGCAAGGAGAAGAGCCTCTGTGCATTCAAGGTTGTCAGGTGAGCAAGCTCTTCAGGGGGGAGGCTCAAGAGGGTGGAAGCTTTTTGGAGGACAACGGTGAGGAAGGCGGGCTCATTGGGTTGAGGGGGGAGGGGGGATTGAAAGGGGCTATCGGTTTCCAAGAGGAGGCGTTGGAGGGGTGTATGTTGCAAGGCGGTGGTGGCTTTTTTCGCGAGGGGGTGGCAGATGTTTCCCGAATAAGAGAAATAGCCCCCCAGTTGGGAGAAGGCTTTGAGGGTTTCCAGGGAGCCGCTGAAGCTATGGAGGACGAAGCCTGCGGGGAGGGGGGCATATTGGGAGAGCAACTCCAGCAGGGTACCATAAGCGCCTTGGCAGTGGACGACGAGGGGGCGTCCATGTTTTTTGGCCAGCAAAACCTGTGCAGAGAACCATTCTATTTGTTTTTCCATGGGGACTGTTTTTGTCAGTCGTTTGTCCAAGCCGCACTCTCCGACAGCGCAGGCGAGGGGCAGCAAAGTTTCCAAATATTGCATGAGGGGGTATTTTTGGTCCGTTTGGAGGCCAGGCAAGGCGGAGGGGTGGAGGCCCAAGGCGACGTGGCATTGGGGGTATTGTTGGGGCCAACAGGAGAGGGTGGGCCACTGTTTTGGGGTGACGGCGGGGAGCAGAAATTCGCACACACCAACCCTATGTGCACGCTCCAAGAGGGTGGCACACGGCTCCTGAAGGAGCTCGGAGTCCAGGTGGCAGTGCGAGTCAAACAGGCGCATGAAGTTTGCAGGGGGGGGTGGAGGCTATTTGCCTTCGTTGTTTTTGATGCGATTAAAACCGCCTGGTTGCACAGGAGCGACTCCCGTCAAGTCATTCACGGCGAAGGGGCACTTGTCCACCATACCTGGGAGGGCGAGCAGGGTGGCCGCCGACCACTCTTTGTCTACGAATAGCAGGGCGTTTATAATTTCAATTTCGGTTAAGGCCGCGTTAACCGACCAAAGGCGTCCTTTAACCATAAGCCTTGCGCCCTTGGGTATACGCTCCAAGTTGATATATTGGCGAGGGGCGAGGGAGGCCTGGACGCGGATGGTTTTCAGTTTTTGTTTTTTTACAAACCCGAAGGTGGGGGCATTGGGGGTTTGTCCAGGGAGCACCCAGGAGAAGACGGCAACCAACTCACCGTTGGAGGTATTGCGGGGTTGTTTTTGTTTCTTTTTGGTTTTGGAGGAATAGAGGCTGATGTCGTCCAGAAGCAAGCCGGAGAAGGTGACTTCTCTGTCGAGGTAGGTGTCTTTAAATTCAACGAGCGCATGTGTTTTAGAGGTGCTGTTAACAGCGAGCACTTCCTCGTCGAAGCGTTGTTTAAGCATGGGCAAGGAGAGGAGGAAGCTGTCAATGGGGCTAAGGCCTTCACTGAGGAGTTTCAGTTTGTCCAAGTCGATGATGTGGTAGCTTGAGTTAATGGTTTGTGCGGTTTTAAGCCATGCTTCAGGCATACGTTTTTGGATGAGTACATGTCGGACCATACAGAGCAGGTATGAGCTGGAGGGGAAGGTGGGTGTATCCAACTGGGTTTGGATGGCGGCCCAGAGGTTTGGCTCGAAATAGAGGTTTTCGTCCCGGTTATGGAGGAAGGGAGCTGTTTCAGCCAAAGCGGTGAGGAGTCCACCGAGCAACACTTTGCAATTTTCGTCTGCAGTGCCCTCATTGAGGGCCCGCGCCAAGCGTGAGCGCTGGAAATTTCTGTCGAGAGAGTCTTCTTGGAAATGGGGGCGACGTCCGTCGCCGAAGAGAATTGTTTTGGGGTTTTGAGCGAAGGCAGAGGAGCAAGCCAGCAAAGCGATGAGGGGAAGCGAAGGGTGCATATAGCAATAGACACTACTATAACTTCTATTTTGGGGTTAGGAGGATGGTGGGGTTTCATATAAACGGGTTTTGCGATGAACTCTGAGTTAAGCATACACATTGAGCCTGCGAGAAGCGATGGCGAGTTGATGCAAGTGCTTGCGATACAAGAAGTTGTTTTTATTGAGGAACAAGGGATGTCGCTGGAATTAGGGGGAGAGGTTTTAGAGCGGGAGGCATTGCACGTATTGGCCTATGAGAAGGGCCATGCTGTGGGCACAGGGCGTCTCATTATTTTGGAGGAGCCGCCGCCAGGGGAGGAGGGGAGGTGGGGGCAGTTGGCGGGGATGGCCGTACTGCGCTCAAGCCGCAGGGTGGGCATAGGCAAAGCTTTATTGGAGGCATTGTTGGGGGAGGCCAAGCAGTTTGGGTTGGATGGGCTAAGCCTGCATGCGCAGGTTTCTGCGCAGTCATTTTATGAGAAAGAGGGTTTTGTTGTTTGCTCGGAAGTTTTCCATGAGGCGGGGATGGCGCATGTTGAGATGCGCCGGGTTTTTTAATGGTATTGGGGGCAAGGGCTGGTTAGCCAATAAGCATGCAACATACAGAGTTGGCCACATACTCAACCCATAGGGTTGTTTTCCGGGAGGGGGCATATGTTTGTTTGGGGGTGGGGCTTTTATGCCTGCTTGCGTGCACACACTTACCGACACCGAGGGAGAAGGAGGGGGCGTTGGTGCACTATGACTTAGGGATTTATGCGCAGCAGACGAACCCGCAAGCGGCCCTTTATGAGTTTAACCAGGCATTGGCATTGGACCCTCAGTTGGCGGAGGCCACGCATGCGAAGGCGGTGTTGTTTCATTTAAGTTTTAGGAGGGTTGGGGAGGCCGAGGCACTTTATAGGGGGGCTTTGCGTCAGAAGGAGGGCTATTCAGAGGCCAAGGTGAATTTAGGGAGTTTGCTTGCGGAGCAGGGGCGCCATACAGAAGCCATTGCCCTCTATGAAGAAGTTTTGGATGATTTGCTATACCCCACCCCCTATTTGGCCCGGGCCAATTTGGGTTGGGCCTATTTTCAGCTGGGGAATTTTGAATTGGCCCAAGCGAACCTTTTGGGTGCTTTGGCGCAAAATGCCTCTTTTTGTTTGGCTTATTTTATGTTGTCTTCGGTTTACAAAGCCCAAGGCAATTTGTCGGCTGCTTGTGAGCGGTTGGGGATGTTTGCGAAGCATTGCCCTGAGCATGCGGATGCGCACCGGCAATATGGGGTTTGTTTGTTGGAGAAAGAGGACGCGCAAAAGGCCGCAGAAGCTTTTGCGAGTTGTGTTGACAAAGCGACGGATGCGCAGGAGGCCATTCAGCGAAGTTGCCGGCAAAGTTTGGAAGCGCTTGGCAAAATGCCGTTGGCCACGGAGGCATTTATTTCAGTTGAAGAATGAAGGGGGATTTTGTGTTAATTGGGCATTGTGAGAATGGTTGTAGACGATGCTGTTGTGACGTTGCGCAGGGATTTTTCTGAAGCCGACCGAGTCCTCGAGTTATTGACTTTCCGCCATGGAAAAGTTTCGGTTTTTGCAGCGAGGGCCAAAAGCAGCCGCAAACGTTTTGGTGGGGGCCTGGAGTTGGGGAGTTGGCTGAAGGTTTGGCTAAGGCCCAAAGCTTCTGCGTTGTGGCGTTTAGAGAAAGTGGAATTGGTAGATGGTTTTTTGCAACTTCGCCAAAGCCTGGAGGCGACGGCGAAGGGGATGTATGCGTTGGAGTTATGCAGGGAGATTTGCCAAGAGGGGGAGCCGATGGGGGCGATATTTCCCTTGCTTATGCGGTTGATGAAAAGGCTCCAACAAGCGCCTCATGCTGTTGGGCCGTTGATGAAGTTTGAGTTAACGCTTTTGGGTTATGCAGGGTGGCCCCCCCAACTTCATTTTTGTGAGCGTTGCAAAACAGACGTATTGGGCCAGTCCGCGATGTTTTTTTTACCGGAAGGTGTTGTCTGCATGGGTTGCTCCAAACAAGTGGAGGAGCGGCCAGTCCTTTCAAAGGAAGCGCTTGAAACGCTCCATATATTGCAAGGGAAGGCCTCGAAGGTTTCGGGTGAGAAGTTGCTTGGGCAACGCCCCAGTGAGGCGCAAATTTTAGAAATGCGTTTATTTTTAGACGAATTTTGGTTTTTTCATTTGGGCAAGAAGCTGAAAGCCCGGGTATTTATGGATGAGATGGTGGCAGGCTAGAGGGTGGGCTATTTTGCTGGCAGGGTGGTGTGTGTGGGTGGGTATGGTGGGAGGGAGGGG
>WQTM01000129.1 GCA_009786315.1 Pseudomonadota bacterium
CGCGGCTGTTGTGCCCCCCCCTCTCAGGTAGAGGCTGCTGTTGCTGGGTTTTGCAAAACCCCCACATCCTCTATGTCTACTTCCACCACGTCCCCCTCTGTTATGGGGCTTGTGCCTGCGAGTGTGCCCATAACAACAATGTCCCCTGGGAAAAGCGTCATAATGTTGGAAATGAAGGCCACCACCACAGGCGGAGAAAATATCAACTCCGAGGTGTCGCCGTCTTGGCGCAGCTCCCCGTTAACACGACAGCGTATATGCAAACCCTCCCACGCTAACTCCGCTACAATAAACGGGCCTACACAGGCAAAACTGTCGTAGTTTTTCGCCCGCGTGTATTGCTGCTCGCGCCGTTGAATGTCTCGCGCCGTCACGTCGTTGAAGCACGTTAGGCCAAAAATGGCTTCCTTCGCCTTCTGCTCGTCGGCCTTCTTCAACTCCTTGCCTATAATGAGTGCCAACTCCGCCTCATGGTGGACTTCGTTGCTCTCCCTGGGCAAAACAATGGGCTGCTTGTGCCCATTGAGTGCACTCGGAGAAATGAGAAAAATGAGCGGCTCCTCCGGAGCACTCTTCCCCATCTCCTGCGCGTGCTTCTTGTTGTTCCTCCCCACCGCCACCACCTTGCTCGCCTCCGTCGGTACCAAAATAATGTCCTCGGAGAAGGGCAACTTGAGGCCCGTCTTCTGTATGCCCGTCCATGGAGCATTCGCGAGTACTTCAAAATTGCGGCCCTCCACCAGCGCATAGCGTGGGCCTACGGAGGTTTGTATTCGAGCAAAACGCTTCATGACAGCACGTCCCCCATGCTATAGAGGCCCGCAGGCTTCTCATGCAACCAACGCGCAGCACGCAACGCCCCTTGCGCAAATTGCTCCCGGCTTTGTGCACTATGGCGCAACTCTATGCGCTCCCCCTCCCCAAAAAAATATATGGTGTGCTCGCCCACCACCTCCCCACCTCTCAAACTTTGTATGCCTATCTCCTCGGCAGGCCTCTCGCCTATCATGCCGGAGCGCTCCTTGCGCAAGTGCTTTGCACTCAACCCCAGCGCCTTCGCCGCATCCTCGGCCAACTTCAACGCCGTCCCAGAGGGCGCGTCCTTCTTGCGCTTGTGGTGTATCTCCAATACCTCCACCTCCCAGCCAGCCCCCAAGCGCCGCGCCATCTCCTGTATGGCCAGAGACAACGCCTGAATGCCTATGGACATGTTGGGCGCCCATAGCACCGGCACCCGCAATGCCGCCGCCTCCAATGCCCTATGCTCACCTTCACCCAGCCCCGTCGTGCCTGCTACCAAAGCTACCCCGGCTTTCGCACACAACGCCGCGTGCGCAACAGTGGCCGCAGGGGCCGTAAAGTCAATGACAACATCCACCGGGGTGCTGGCCAATAACTTCCCTAAGTCGTCCACCAGGCATAGGCCACCCCCCTGAGGGTGCACCATGGCCTCCCCCAGGGGCTTGCCTGCCCACAAGGAGCCCTCCTCCACCACCGCCCCTGCCAGTTGTATGCCGGTCTCCTTGGCAATACGTTGAATAATGGCTTGGCCCATGCGGCCTAGGGCACCCACAATGGCCACACGCGTCATGGCAACAACCCCAACCCCATGAGTGCCTCATTCAAAGGCGCGTGAAACTGCGGCGACAACGGCAAAAGCGGTAGGCGCATTTCATCCGCAAAAAAACCCATCAGGTGCAAAGCCTTCTTTACGGGAATGGGGTTGGCTTCCTGGGAGAGGGCGCGGTGCAAGGGGGCCATTTGGAGTTGCATTTTGAGCGCCTGTTGCCCATCCCCCCTCAAGGCCGCCTCCACCAACATCCCCATGTGCTTGGGCGCTACATTGGAAGAAACAGAAATAACGCCGCGGCCACCACTGGCCATGCAGGGCCATACAAACCCGTCGTCCCCGGAAAGTAGGGTGAGGCGCTTGCCGCATTTCTCCACCAACTCCAACATGCGCGCGCAGGAGCCGGAGCCACTCGCCTCCTTGAGGGCCACCACCTCCTCCTCCTCGCACAGGGCCTTCAGCGTGTCGGGCAAAATGTCAACACCGGTGCGGGTGGGGACGTTATATGCTATGAGTGGAAAACCTCTGTTCGCCTTCGCTATGGCTTTGTAGTGCTCTATGAGGCAACGCTGCGTTGGGCGGTTATAATAGGGGGTGACAACCAAGGCCCCGTCTGCACCCAAGTCGCGTACGCGCTTCACATTGAGGAGGGTTTTCTCTGTGGAATAGCTGCCGGCGCCGGCAATAACGGCTGCTTTGCCCTCGGCTTTCTTCACGCAAATGGAAATGAGGCGCCGCTGCTCTTCTTCTGAAAGCGTCGGGGTTTCACCCGTCGTGCCCACAGAGACAAGGCCAGAGACGGCATTTTCCAGTTGGTAGTCCACCAGCTTCTCATAGGCGGCTTCGTCAAGCTTGCCGTTGCGAAATGGTGTGGCCAAAGCGGTCATAACTCCTTCAAACGTTCTCATCGCTGCTCCTCCTTAAATGGCAACTTCTCTTCAACAACCCCCTCCTCCTCCGGGCCCTGTGTGGGGGCGGCGGCAGGCGTTTGCGCCTCCACCTTGGCCTTGGGGGGAGGGCGAAGGGGGCCCTTTATGCCGCAGGCCCATATGCCCAACAACAACCCCACATAACTCAAACAACGCATGACACACCCTCCCCTCCTAAAAGCGTATGCCCATCGCCCCACGCAAAGCGTTGGCTGCTTTGGCTTTTTGAGTTCCGCCGCTGCTCAAGTCATTAAAGCCAGCCAATGGAAAGAGAATACCCCAGGCGAGTTGCATATAGAAGCCCCCTTCGGACTCATAGCGGGCCCCCACATTCAACTCAATGCCCAACCCCGCATTCCCCGTCACCTTTCCATTGTTGCCCGCCACAGAAGACGGCGTGGACTGCCCATAAATGGCCCGAGAATAAATGAAGGAGCCAAATACGTCCAAACCGTCCACAATGCGGTATTTCACCGAAGGCTTCAAATAAAGCGCATCCGTCACTCCACCCAAAATCTCCCTAAACAAAATCATATCCACAACATAGTCGCGGTTAAAACGGAAATTGCGAATGGAGTTGTCCGTGCAGCCGCCGGTGTCCTGGCAGGCATATTGGGGCCCATCCATGTCGCCTGGTTGCGTGTTGTTGTTGGCTCCAGCAACTTTCCGGCGCGGGTAGTTGCCAAAACCGGGTGCTTTGTCTCCCGAGGCGAAGCCAATTTCGGCTTTGACGCTCAAGTCGCCCTTGTAGAAGAGGTATTCCCCCTGCAACACCGCACCAAATTGCACCACCTTGAGGGGTTGGTTTCTGCCTGGCACATTGGCATCCGCGAGTGTTGTCGCACGGTTGTCTATGGAGCCAAAAACAGCGGCTGCTTCAAGTTCCATGCGGAATTGGGGGCGCTCATATTTCACCCAAATGTCGGGTATAAACAACTGGCCCTTGCGTGGGACAAACCCCCCGCTGCCCCCTCCTTCGAGGAATGGGGCGTTATAGTAGTCGGCAGCCTCATAGCGTTGGTTGCGGTAGCTGAAATGCAGGCCATAATTCCACAGGGCGTTTCCCTCCGCCAGTTTGGCTTTGCGTTGGCTTTCTGTGTCCTTGCGTGCAAACACAGCCCCTATGGTATAGCTGCTGTCCTTGGAGCTTAGGCCCATGGGTTGTCCGCTTCCCACGTCGGTTGAGGACAGCACCCCTGAAACATTCATTTCAAAGAAGGGGGCTACATACCAACCGGAGAAGGGCTCCACCACAAAGAGGAGGCGGTCCACCGTGTCGCCCAAGTTGCAGTCCAAGCAACCGCCGTCATTGCGCAACATTCCCAAGCCCCAATGGGAGGGCATCCGCCCAAAATAGAGGGCGCCCACCGGCGTGGAAACCTCTCCCCACACATGTTTGAGGGCCAGGGAGCTGCTCAGGGAGTTCACTCCGGAGTTGAGGGGGGCCTGGGAGTTTGAAAACAGGCCGAAAACGTCGCGGTCCCACGCATAGCCATTGGCTTCATTGCGGCTGAAGGCATAGTCCGGTGTGGAGCCAAACATGACATTGTCCAGAGCGTCCACCAGCATGTGCACGCGTATGCGCTCTGAAATGTTGAAGGTGGGCGCCAGGCGCAAACGCATGTTGAGTCCGGCAAAAGTTTTGCCCTGTGCTTTGGCCTCATAGGTGGGGTAGAGGGTATAGCCCGAGGCATCCACCGCGCGGCCAAGGTTGAGTTGGTGAAACAATTCCGGGCGCACGCGGAAATAGCCGTCTATGACAAAAAATTTGAGTTTCTGCTTTTGCTCAATCCAAGGCTCCTGCCAACCTTGCAGTGCGGACTGTGTTGTCAGCTGAGCGCGAATTTCACTCTTAAGCTGAGACAGTTCCTGCCTGGCGTCTTCCAACTCTCTGCGGAGAATTCCCATTTCCCCAGAGGCTGCCACGGCCGCCTCCGGTTGAGAGGGCGTGGGCGCAACAGGCTCCGTCTGGGCTGTTGGGGCAACCGCCGCCGGCCCAGGAGAAACTGCCGCAGCCTCTTGGGCAAGTGCAGGCAACGTATGGAGTCCACTCCAACACAACAAAACACACAAAATAGGGTGCGGCGCTCTTTTCATAGGAAGTCCAGGGCCAAGGAATTAGTTCGGCGGCCAAAGGAGGTCAAACAAAAGGGGGCAAAAGCCCAGAAAATGTTTTTCTCGGGGTTTGGCTAGGGGGAAGTAAGCTTCCATTTGGGGAATGGGAGGGGGGGTTAGCTGCCCTCCGGGGGGCCTATGGCGCCCGCCAACACCTCGGCTATGTCCAATACGCGAAGCTGCCCCTCCTTCCCCATATCCGAAAGTGCGTCGCGCAGCATGGTGTGGCAAAAAGGGCAGGCCACCGCCACGCAGCCACCGGCCTCCCCCAGGGCCCCCACCGCCTCCTTGGCGCGGTGGTGGTTCATACGCTCGCCAAGGTGCTCCTCCATCCACATGCGCGCCCCCCCGGCCCCACAACAAAAACTCTCCCTCTTGCTGCGCTGCATTTCCACCAACTCAAGGCCCTTTATGGCCTTTAATATTTGGCGTGGCGCTTCATATATTTGGTTGTGGCGGCCCAAATAGCAGGGGTCGTGAAACGTCAGCTTTGGAATGTCTGCGGCTAAAACCTCAAGCCTGCCCTCCGCCAGCAACTCCGCCAAAAACTCTGCGTGAGAGAGGACGCGGTAGTTGCCGCCAAAGTGTGGGTATTCGTTTTTGAGGGTGTTGTAGCAGTGGGGGCATTGCGTAATAATGGCCTTCACTCCCAGGCCATTCAACGTCTCTATGTTGGCTTGCGCCAGGGTTTGGAAGAGGTATTCATTGCCGGCTCTCCGGGCTGGGTCCCCATTGCACACCTCCTGCTTGCCCAATGTCGCAAAACGTACCTTCGCCCGCGTCAACAGGCTGGCCATTGCACGCGACACTTTCTTCATACGCTCGTCATAACTGCCGGCACACCCCACATAAAACAAATATTCATATTCGCCGCCATCCCCCCACTTGGGCAGGGCCAACTCCCCCTCCCACCCGTCCCGCCCCTCCTGCGCCAAACCCCAGGGGTTGCCTTGGCGCTCCATACCTTCAAATACGCGCTGCAACTCCACCGGAAACTGCGCCTCCACCTGCACTTGGTAGCGACGCATGTCTATAAGGCGCGGAATGTTCTCTATAAAGAGTGGGCAGGCCTCCTCACACCACCCGCAGGTGGTGCAGGCCCATAGGGCTTCTGCTGTCAAAAGGCCCCCCTCCCCCAGCATGGGCGCCGTCAGGGGGGCCTCCTCCACCGTGCTGTCCCCCCCCTCCCCTGGCTTCTTCTCCCTCGCCTTTGCCGCTTCTGCCAACACCTTCTCGTGGCTCCATAAATAGGCCCTCAAAGCCAGGTTAATGCCTTTGGGGGAAAGCGGTTTGCCCGTCTGCTGCGTGGGGCAATGCGTTGTGCAACGGCCACACTCGGTACAACTGTTGAGGTCCAAACCTTGCTTCCAACTCAGCTGAGAAAACTCCCGCATGCCAAATTGCTCTTTCTCAAGGTTGGGGGTGGGTAGGGCCGCACTGGTGGAAGCTTGGGGCTGCACAGGCAAACGCTGGAAAAAAACATTCAGCAAAGCCAACAACACGTGGAAATGCTTGCCTCGTGGGAGGAGGTTGAGGAATGCCAACACCAATGCCAGGTGCAACCAAAAAGCGCCCAGCGTTATGCCGGTTATTATTTGGGGAGAAAAACCTCGCAGCACATGCGCGGCAACCCACCCGGTGAAAGGCTCTGCCCATGTCGCTTCGGAGAATGGGGTTGAAGCCGCAGAAGGCGCTGGGGCAACCAGCACGTCTAAGTTGGCCCCGGGCGTCAGCCAAAATTCCTTGGAGCAAAGCAGGCCCGCACCCCACAAAAACTCCGTCACCATGAGGGCGGCAATAAAACCCAGCACCACATAGGCTTCCTTGGAGGCCGTCACCCGCGCAGGGCGACGCAAAGCACGCCATAACGCAAAAAAGCCGACGCCCACCAAAGCCAAAGCCGCTAGGGCGTCTTTCACAAACAGGTAGGCCTCATAGGCGGCCTTGCAAAGGGGGGAAGCGGCCCAAAAGGCGGAGTCCACATCCGTCACCACTTCATAGGCCAAAGGAGAAAGCCCCGCCGCAAAAAGCGAAACTGTGCGCAAGGCCAACACCATAAAAGCTGCAAAAATGAAAATGTGCATCAGCCCCGGCCAAAACTCCAACTTGGACAGCATGAGGCGTTTTTGCCCAAAACCAAAATACAACAGCTTCTTCAGGCGCAGGCCCAAAGGCCGGGTGCGCACCTGAGTGTCCGCGGACAAAGCGCGCAAAGCACGCAGCCGCCCCCGCATTGTCCAAATAAAAGCCGTCAAACCCGCCAATAGGAGAAGAAATGTCAGCAGAGGATTCATGGTTGGCGCAGGCGAAGCAAAAAGTAATGAAGCGGGTTAACAAAATTCGGCGCTTTTTATGCGCGCCCACCATATATAAATAATGGCCTTTGGCGTAGAAACTTTCTTGGGCTTTGCTGGCTTTCTTGCGCCAGCATGCTAGGCTGCTTTGCGCTGCTTTGTGGTAGCTGTCGTTATACATACATTTCGAAAAAACACTCACATGCAACCGTCTCGAAAAACCCCTGCCCGTAAAAAAAGCACCTCCCCCTCCAAAATAACCAAGGCCAAGGCCCCCTCCCCTAAAGGGGCTATGCCCCCTCAACCCAAAACCTCTGCCCCACGCAAAACCAAAGTCAAAACCCCTGCCAAACGGGCCCCTAAACCCAATAACCCCCCAAAACGTACGGCCGCCCCCTCTAA
>WQTM01000130.1 GCA_009786315.1 Pseudomonadota bacterium
GGGGGGGGGGGAGGGGGCGCCTCCAGGAAACCCCCCAGGGGGTGTGTCGGAATCCCCAACAGAGGGGGGCGCCGCCGCGGAGCCCACCCCCCCTGTCGCTGCTGCACCCCCCACCATGCCCACCCCCTTCCACCGTATCGCCCTTGGGGTGGAAGCGGAGCCCTCGGCCAATGTGGAAATTCAACTCTGCGACGGCGAGGGCAAACCTCTGGTGCGTACACCTATGGGGCATAGGGGGGGGTGGGTGCTGCGCAATTATGCCCTCCCACCCGGCCTCTCCTCCGTCACCCTCTCCCTTAAAAATATGGCCCCTACCCTCCCCAAGGGGCAGCCACCCTCCCCTGTCCCTTATTCCCTCAAACTCTCCCTTGAGGCCAACAATACCTCCTTTGAAATGGAGCCCAACCCCAGGCCCTCACAGGCTACGCCCCTGGCTGTCGGCGGGGAAATGGAGGCCCTCCTCTCGCCCCCTGAGGACGTGGACTACTTCCGCGTGGACGTGCCCCAACCCTCCCTGCTCAATGTGACACTCTCGGCACTCGAGGGGGTGGACTTGCAACTGTCGGCCATTGCACCCGCTGAGGCGGCGCAGGAGACGGAGCGCGTTCTGCTCCGCAGCAACGAGGGGAAAACCCAGGAGGCGGAGCGCCTGCTGAATGTGCACTGCGAAAATACCTGCTATTTCAAAGTCGAGTCCGTCGCGCAAAAAGTCTCCGGCAAATGGACAAAAACCCAGGAAAACAGCAAAACTCCCTATAAAATAGGCGTGCAGCTGCAGGGGGACAAACAACGCCGCGAGAGGGAGCCCAACAACTTGGCGGAGCAGGCTACGGAGTTGCCTATGGGGCAAAATATACGCGGCTATGTCTACCCTAAGGGGGACGTGGACTTTTTTCGCGTGGACTTGAGTACCCTCCCCCTGCGTAGGCCCCTCCTCGCCACCCTCTTTGGCCTCCCTAAAAATAACTTGGGGTTGTGGCTATACCGTATGGACGCAGAGGGAAAGTTGGAGCTTGTCCAAACCGCCCCCCTCCCCAAAAAGGACGGGCCCACCCCCTTGCGCTATTCCGCCACCCCGGGTGTCTATTTCCTGGAGGTGAAGGACCCTAAAAACCGCGAAGCCAACTTCCAGGACGAATATCAACTTCGCGTTGAGTGGGACGACGCACCCTGACACCTCCAACCCAATGCACGGCCATGGACATGGAAACCCAAATTGAAAAGTTGAAACGTGAGTTGAATGCGGTTGTTTTGGCCCACTATTACCAGAAGGCTGAAGTCCAGGACTGCGCGGACTTTGTGGGCGACAGCCTGGCGCTCGCCCAACAAGCCGCCCAAACAACAGCGGACGTCATCGTCTTCTGCGGCGTGCACTTTATGGCGGAAACAGCCAAAATATTAAACCCGGGCAAGTTGGTGTTGCTGCCGGACACGAATGCGGGCTGCTCCCTCTCGGACAGTTGCCCGCCGGAAGCTTTCGCGGCATTCAAAGCCCAACAGGGAGACTGCTTCGTGGTTTCCTATGTCAACTCTTCAGCTGCCATAAAAGCCCAAAGCGACGTCATCTGCACAAGCTCCAACGCCGTCAAAATTGTCAGCCGCATTCCCGCAGGCCGCCGCATTCTCTTCGCGCCGGACAAACACCTGGGGCGCTATGCCGCCAAGCAAACCGGGCGCGAAATGGTTTTGTGGCCCGGCAGCTGCACCGTCCATGAAATGTTCAGCGAAAAAAACCTGCTTCAACTCAAATATGAAAACCCCCAGGCCCTCGTGGTGGCCCACCCCGAGTGTACGGAGGCTGTGTTGGCGCACGCTGACTTCATCGGCTCCACAGCACAGTTGCTGGAGCGCGTCACAAGAGGGAGTGAAAGCCAGTTTATTGTTGTGACGGAGCCAGGCATTTTGCACCAAATGCGAAAGGCCTCTCCCCAAAAATACTTCCTCTCCCCGCCCTCCAGCGACGGCTGCCCCTGCAATGTGTGCCCCCATATGAAACTCAATACCCTGGAAAAACTCCATGCGTGTATGAAAAACCGCTCCCCACAAGTGGAGCTTCCCGAAAAACTTCGCCAACAGGCCCTCGCCCCCCTCAAGCGAATGCTGGAGTGGAGTTAGGGCCATATTCCTCCCGGGGGCTCTTCTGTTCCTCCCGGAGGGCCTTCTGCCGCTCGCTCGCTTGCCTGCCTTGTGTCGGCCAAATGGCTGACTCCAAGCGCAGCCTCTCCTGCGACGACATACCTTCAAAACGTATGCCCACCACCCCCTCCTTTGCCCAGGTAATGTGGCCCCCTAACTCAAACTTCTGCCCGTCAACCACCAAGGACAAACGTATGTGCTCCCCCGGTAGGAGACGCTGCGTGTTGCGTATACAAATGCCTGAAGGGGACAAATTCAATGAGTAGGTTTTAAATATGCGGGCTGCCTCCTTGGCATTCTCAAAACGCACCTCAACCCTCGTTGTCACCCTCTCAACAGCACGTCTCTCATTTCCTCTTTCCATCAGCCAAATATAAACCCGCGGTTTCTAAAATCCGGTGTGTCTACAAACAATGCACCTTTTTTCATTTGCGGCGCTTTGCCGCCGGCCTCCCCTTGGGGACTTCCCATAGCAGTGTGTCTTGCAAGGACTTTCGGCGACGACGGACAGCCGCATCAAGGGCACTGACAGCATTGTCCATCTGCTCCATCAACCGCATGGGCTTTCTTCGCAAGTTCCGCTTGGAGAGCAAAGCATGCGTCAACCAAGGGAAAACAGCGGTTATGTCCGCATGTACGTAGACGGAGCCCCCCTCCACCGCCTCCATGGAAACCTTCCCCCATGTGTGCCCCTCCCCGGCAGGACAGCTGGACAAAGCACCATTGTCCACAGGGTCCACACAAAACTGCAAGTCAATGTCAAAACCGTCTGTCGGTATGTGGAGAATTTGGTCCAACAAAGGCTCCCCCTGCAATGTATAGTTTTTGGGTACGCCCCCTCCCAAAATCCAAATGGCCATACGCTTGGAGCCGTGGTTGCGGCAATGGTATTGCATGGCCGCCATGGAAAACACGTCCTCCAGCGTGTCAATCTCAAAGGCAAAAGCCTCCCCCAACAAACGCTTCAACTTCACCGCATTCAAAAAAATGGAGCCGTCCTGCACTGCCCCTACAAAAATGGGCACCGCATGCTTGTAGCACGTGGACAACAACGAGGGCCTCACAACACGAAGCTGACGCTCAATGCCAGCCATCGCTTTGCCCAAGAGAAAATGAAACTGCGGCGTCGTCATTTTCCGCTGAAACTCTGGACGCAACAACAAAGCCGAAAAAAGCTTGTCCGTATCCAGGAGGACTTCCTCCCAAAACCCCAAATCATAAATGCGAATAATTCGAGAAAGCCGAAACTGCAAATCCCCCGCATTCGGGTTCACCTCGCGAATGGCATGTCCGAGGACTCGGTGCGCGTCGTGGTAGAGGTTGGCGCCCGTGGTTGAAAGCACGGAAATGGCGCCGGACTCTATGAGGGGAATGAGGCAGGACTGGTGCAAACCCGCTGGCGTCATCGCTCCGGACAAAGTCAAAAACACCGCAGCATTCTCCTGCAAACTGCGCTGCATCAACTCAAAAGCAATACGCTCCTGCCTCCCAACATAGGCGCCAAAAGCCTGCTCCAAAAGTTGGGCCGTCGTCTCTTTGCCGCTAATGGGTTTGGGGTCTACGCTTCTTGCTGTCTCATATTGGGCTTTGAGGCTTTTTGTCATGTCTTGGGCCCATATAACCGGCTTGGAATGAAAACAGAAAACAAAATGAAGGGGACAGCCCTCCCACTCCCTAGAAAAAACCCCTCATGGCCAACTTGTCCAACTTCGCCGCCCTGTATACCTCCATCATCCTCTCCTGGCCTAGGCGCCATATGCCCCACATGGTACACGCTTCCCCAAAATGACAGGCCTCGTGGTTGTCGGTGCATAAATTCAACTGTATGGGGCCCTGGACAGCTTCAATAACATCCAAAAAGCTGATGCTTGAGGCCGGCTTGGCAAGCGCAAACCCTCCCTTGGGGCCACGCGTTGAATAGAGGAGTTTTTGGCGGACAAGCGTCTTGAGAATTTTGGCCAGAAAGTCCTCCGGTACGTCCATCCTCCTCGCTACCTCCCGAAAGGCCACCACCCTCCCCTCCTCTTGGGCCGCCAAAAACAACATGGCTCTAAGGCCATATTCAAGTTTTCGAGAAACAGGTTGCATTTTCAGGCAAGATTGACAGAGCTGGCTTCGAGAATCAACACGACATGATTGACTTACACACCCATACCCATTTCAGCGACGGAGAGCATGCCCCCACAAGCCTTGTGCAATTGGCCCAAAAAATGGGCATCCGCGTCCTGGCTATTACGGACCACGATACGCTGGACGGTATTGCACAAGCCCAAACTGCGGCCAAAGGGACAGGCATTGAAATTGTGCCGGGTATAGAGCTTTCAACACAATATGAAGGGCGCGAAGTCCACCTGCTCGGGCACTTTGTCGATACCACCAACACCACCCTGCTCGCTGTCTGCCAGCAAATGCAAATAGCAAGGGAACAACGCATGGAAGGCATGCTCCAAAAATTGGAGACACTCCACATTTCTCTGTCCAAAGAAGAAGTGGCTGCCTTGTCTCCCCAAGGGAGGTTTTCTCGCGCCCATTTGGCTCAGGCATTGGTGAAAAAAGGCGTCTGCAAAAATACCTTCTCGGCTTTTGAGCTTTATTTGAAAGCCGGCAAACCCGCTTGGCTGCCTCTGACGCAAATTTCAACCATGCAAGCCATTGCCTGGGTGCACCAGGCCCACGGGACGGCCTCCCTCGCCCACCCCAATGTCAGCCACCTTGAGGCCAAAGACGTTGAAGCTCTCTGCCTCCATGGCTTGGATGGCATTGAAACCGACCACCCGGAGCATTCAGCAACGGAGCGCAAACAATGGAGACAAGTTGCACAACGCCTGCAACTTGTCTCCCTGGGCGGAAGCGACTTTCACGGCAAACACTCCAACCGCCCCCTGGGCTGCATGTCCACCTCCCCTGAGGAATTCCTCGCCCTCCAAATGCGCCGCCCCTGAGGCTCCTCCCCCGCTCAACGCCTGGCCAACTCCGCCTGCAAAGCGCCAATCCTCTTCTCAAGCTCCGAGTCCTTGTCATAGTTGCTGTCAAACTGACTTTGGACTTTCACGCCTTTCTCCCTAAAAATATCCACCACACCCTGCTCTATTGCGCGACACGCCTTCAACTTGGCCAACTCGTGCCGAAGCTCAGACGTCGGTTTCTTCGCATATGCGTTTTGAATTTGTGCTCGCGAAGCGTCCTCGGCAGCCGGAGCGCCTTTTCGGCTCTGCATTTCTTGGTTCACCAAATTCAGTCTCCCCTGCAACTGCTTGTAGGCAGGAGTGAAAACCTTCGAAATCCCCAGAGACTTCATCTGCTGTTTTAGGTTCGTCTGCATACTTTGAAGCTGCACTTTGCTCATCCCGTTGAGCATGCTCGCATAGTCTTTGTCGCTCATGGGTGCCTTGGCAGACGCACTGCGCCTGGCCAGCTCCGCTTCCAAGACGCCAATCCTCTTCTCAAGCTCCGAGTCCTTGCCATAGTTGCTGTCAAACTGACTTTGGACTTTCACTCCCTCATTCCTAAAAATATCCACAACACCCTGCTCTATTGTGCGACACGTCTTCAACTTGCTCAACTCGCTCTGAAGCTCAAACGTCGATTTCTTCTCATATGTGTTTTGAATTTGCATTCGCGAAGCGTCCTCGTCAGCCCCCAAGCCTTTTCGGCTCCCTATTTCCTGGTTCACCAAGCCCCGTCTCTCCACTAACTGCTTGTATTCAGGAGTGAACCACTTCGAAATCCCAAGAGAATCTAGCTGCTTTTTTAGGCTCGCCTGCTCTTCTTTCAGCTGCATTTTGGTCATCCCGTTGAGCATGCTCGCATAGTCTTTGTTGCTCATCTGCGAATGTGTCGGTGTACTTCCATTGCATGAATATTTAATTGACGGATTCAATGTTAAAATTGACATGTTTGTTGTCCATTCTGTTTCGTGGTTTATAAATTTCAGCCCTAAAAATTTGGCCCCCAAACCCACCCAAGCAACACCATGCTTTATTGTCGGCTTTTCATCCCAAAAGTTGCCTACATTGTGCGAAAATGTGTACCTTCGAGAAAACATTCCAAAAATATTGGGGAATTTTTGAATCTCCGGGTGCCCAGCACACCGCCGGGCTTGCGCTCCGGCTCCTTTAGAAGTGCAGTCGCACCCCAAACCTCGCCCCAAGGAAAACACTGTTCCTCTTGCCCATTTTGTGTTCCAGCAGCCTGAAAAAGGGCTTCTGAAACGCGGCCTCATTGTTTGCACGTACACGCGTCAGAGAAGGCCCAACCACTATACTGAAATATTTGTTAAACTTATATCCAAAAAAGGGAACCAAACTTAGAAACCTGTTGGTAACAGCATTGTTGCCCTTAAAAAAAGACACGCTTAATTCCGGGTTGGCAAAAAAATGGTTGGCTATTGGGATGATGGAGCCTATCCCAAACCCAAAAAACAAATGCCGCCGGACACGCCTCTCCATCGGGTTATAGGCCACGAAAACATTCGTATAAAAAGCTTCAATGCCCAATTTCAACCCCAACCCTATAGGGTAAAATTCCGAAAAACAATATTCAACAACGTGGTAACCACCCTTCCGGACAATAGAAAGAAACCCAATAGGCACCCCACCCTCCACACTGTCCGCATAATTCGCAAACCCTAATTGTACACCCGTTAGCTTCTTTGCCGACGTGTTTATAAAACCAAACTGAAGGCCGCGTGTTGTTCCTATGGTTGTATTTATAAAACCTATCTGCGCGCCTCTCGCCTCCCCAATGGTGGTGTTGATATAACCTCCCTGCAAACCGTTGGTGTCGCCAATAACAATATTTATAATGCCTGCTTGCAAACCTTTTGTGTCGCCAATAGAGGTATTTATAAGGCCCACTCGAAGGCCTTCTGCATTGCCGCCAACGGTGTTTATGAAGCCTGCCTGCAAACCCGTTGTGTTGCCAATGGCGGTGTTGATGAGGCCTGCCTGCATCCCCTTTGTGTCGCCCCTCACAGTGTTTATGAAACTCGCCTGCAAACCTGAAAAATTTCCCGTATTCCAGTTAAAAAGGCCAAATTGAACGGTTTTATGGTTTCCTCTCGCCATATTTATGAGGCCAATTATTGGAAATGGAAAAGGCTCAGGGACAAAATTCACAAAAAAAGTATATACCAGCCCCCCGGGGGCGGGGACGGCTCCCTCCCCCTCTTCTTCGGCCCTTATTGCACCCCCCCCCTCTTCTTCGGCCTCCTCCCGGACACCACCCTCCTCTTCATAACCAGCCAATGA
>WQTM01000131.1 GCA_009786315.1 Pseudomonadota bacterium
TGATGCGGGAAGCCCCGCAGGGCCACCGGAGGGAGCCGTTTTTGAGGAACTTTTTGGGCGAGCAAAAAGTTCCCCGCCGGAGGCAAAATGCCCCAATGGGCGAAAAAGCTCGGGCCGCAGGCCCAGGAAAGAACAACGCCCGAAGGGTGAAAAGAAATGTTTTCAAAAAAAGCGCGGGCCGCATGGCCCTTAAAAACATTGTCAGTTAAATAAACTCGCCCGAAGGGCAAAGAGAAGCATTTCCAAAAATGGCCCGGGCCGCAGGCCCAAAAAAGCGTTGTCAGTTGGCAACAGAACCCCGCCCGGAGGGCAAAATTTATGAACGACACTGCCTAGGGCAACAATCCAAACGGGGTGAAGTAGGCAAAGAGAACGCCCGCCTTTAAACCCCACCTAAATGGAACAAACCAGGAGGAGGAGGGAGGGGGCAGCTTTGGAGCCTTGGAGCCTTGGAGCCTCGGAGAAGAGGGGGGCACTGAGAAGGAGGGCGTATATGTGTGGAGCGGGGAAGGGTGGGCATGTGTGCCGAAGTATTCGCCTATTGAAGTCACCATTTGTTTGGCTTCGGGTTGAAACTTCTCTTCAAGCCAAGTAGCCTTGGAGGTGTTTAGTTTGTAGTGTTTAACTCTGGCGTACCGGAGAGGCAGCATGTCTGGACACAAAGTGGAAGCAGGCAAAACCGACAGTGGAGCACGCCCACACTATATCAAGCTGAATGGCATAGAGGTGTTGGCCGACTTATGGCCCGCCAACGAGTGTCCTTCGAATGCGCAGACATTGGACGACGCAGCTGTGCAGCAACCGCAGGTGCAGCGCAAGCCACCCTCGTTGTTGTTGCGCGCCGTTGTGTGTTTTGTGCTCTGTTGCATCAGCATATCATTTGTATGGTGGCTAACGCATTGAGGGCAAGGCCGCCTTCTAAGTGCCGACGTTGCACATAGGGATTTCCATTTGCATGCCGTCATTGGCCACTTCGACGGTGTTTTGGAAGCCGGTCTTGGCTTGGGTGACCAGTGGGGAGGTATCCATGTGGAAGCGGGAGGAGAGGTGTGTCAGCACGAGGCGGTTGGCATGGGCGAGTTGGGCAATTTCTCCGGCCTCGCGTGCAGTGGAGTGTTTGGTTTGTGCCGCGCGCGTGTGTTCCTCGTCAGAGAAAGTCGCCTCATGAATCAACACATCCGCGTCAGCAGCTGCTTGGGCGAAGAGGGGGTTGGGGCGAGTATCCCCGGAGATGGCGAGGATGCGGCCTTTGCGTTTTTCGCCGATGACTTGAGTTGGCGAAACCGTCTGGCCATATTTATTTTGCACAGCATAGCCTTGTTGCAAGCGTCCGAAGTCAGGCCCTGGCATAACCCCGAGGCGCAAAGCCTCTTCCAGGTTAAAGCGTCCTGCCCGGTTGTTTTCTTTCAAGACAAAGCTTAGGGCGGGAACGCGGTGGTCTGCGCGCACGGTGCAAACCGACAAGCCGAGGAAGGGCAAGCATTCGTCGCCGTTGAGCTCGACAATGTCGATGGGGAAAGCCAGTTTTTCAATTCCGAGGTGCAAGGCTGCCAGGAGAATGCGTTTGGCTCCCACGGGGCCAAACAGTTGCATGGCTTCTGTACGTCCTCCCATACCGAGGGTACGCAAGAAGCCAATAATACCGAGGTAATGGTCCGCGTGGAAGTGCGTAAAAAAAACCCTAGAGACGGCAAAGCCTGTCCCATAGCGAATCATCTGCCGTTGAGAGCCTTCTCCGCAGTCAAACAGGAACAACTCCGAGTCCGCCTTCACCATGAGGCCTGAGACATTGCGCTGCAGCGTAGGGGCTGCAGCGGATGTACCCAAGAAGGTGAGGCGGAGGAGGGAGAGGCCGTTGCTTGCCATGGGTTGGGGGGGGTTTTTTAGGAAGTGGGGTTTGAAGCGGAGTTGGGGTTTTTGGAGGGGGTTTCCTGGGAGTTATCGCGGATGCGCATGCCATAGAAGGACTGATAGATGAAGAAGCATGCGACGACGAAGAAGGCGGCGGAGAGGCCGAAGGTGGTGGGGGTAGCCACAAACCATTTTCCTTCTTCTTGGGCTCCGAGGGAGATGGCCAATTCCACAGCGAGCAAGCCGAACAGGGTGGTAAACTTAATAATGGGGTTAAGGGCGACAGAAGAGGTGTCCTTAAAAGGGTCTCCGACGGTGTCGCCGATAACGGTTGCGGCATGCAACTCTGTGCCTTTGGCTTGCAACTCTGTTTCGACAAGTTTTTTGGCATTGTCCCATGCGCCGCCTGCGTTGGCCATAAAGAGGGCCTGGAAGAGGCCGAAGAGGGCGATGGAGATGAGGTAGCCGATGAAGAAGGCGGGCTCAAAACAAGCGAAGGCGAGGGTGGCGAAGAAGACGGCGAAGAAAATATTTCGCATGCCTTTTTGCGCATAGAGGGTACAAATTTCGACAACGCGTTTGGAGTCTTTGACAGAGGCTTTGCTGGTGCCGTCGAGTTTAATATTTCGTTTAATGAATTCCACTGCGCGATAGGCGCCTGTGGCCACAGCCTGCATGGAAGCACCCGTAAACCAATAGATGATGGCGCCACCTGTCACAAGGCCCAGCAAGAAAGGCGCATTCACCAGAGACAGAAACTGCAAGCCTTCGCGAAGGCCATCTGTCACAGAGAAGAGGATGGAGAAAATCATCGTCGTTGCGCCGACGACGGCGGTGCCGATGAGCACAGGTTTGGCGGTGGCCTTGAAGGTATTTCCTGCGCCGTCATTTTCTTCGAGATAGAGTTTGGCTTTGTCGAAGTCCGGCTCAAAGCCGAAGTCTTTTTTCACCTCTTCTTTGACATTGGGGACTTCTTCAATGAGTGACAACTCATAAATGGACTGAGCGTTGTCCGTCACAGGGCCATAGGAGTCGACGGCAATGGTGACAGGCCCCATACCGAGGAAGCCGAAGGCAACCAGGCCGAAGGCGAAGATGGGGGATGGGTCTATGGTGGTACCCGTCAAGGGGAATAGGACTTGAAGTCCATGCAGAGAAGTCCAATAAGCCAGGCCCATGAGGCCCACCATCACCATGCCGAGCCAATAGGCGCTGAAATTTCCGGCAACCAAGCCAGAAATAATATTCAGCGAAGCGCCTCCCTCTTTGGAAGCGGTGACGACTTCTCGGACATGGCGGGAGCCTGTGGAGGTGAAGGCTTTGACCATTTCGGGGATGACAGCGCCTGCGATGGTGCCGCAAGTAATGATGAGGGACAGTTTCCACCACAGGCTGGAGTCCTCGGCGATGCTGGGGATAAGCAGCCAGGAGATGAGGAAAGTCATGCCGATGGAAACCACTGAGGTGATATAAACCAGTTGAGTCAACGGTTTTTCGAAGTCCATTTTGGCGGCGTTTTTATATTTGGCTTTTTGGACAGCAGCATTGAGCAGATAGGACAAGAAGCTGGTGAGAATCATCGTCACGCGGATGGCAAAAATCCACACGAGCAGTTGGATTTGGACTTGAGGGGAGCCTGCCGCAGCCAGCAGAATAAACGTAATAAGGGCAACACCCGTAACGCCATAGGTTTCGAAACCATCCGCAGAGGGGCCCACGGAGTCACCGGCATTATCACCGGTGCAGTCGGCGATGACGCCGGGGTTTCGTGCATCGTCCTCCTTAATTTTGAACACAATTTTCATCAAATCCGAGCCAATGTCGGCAATTTTTGTGAAGATGCCGCCGGCAATACGCAAGGCGGAGGCACCCAGGGACTCACCGATGGCAAAGCCGATGAAGCAAGGCCCGGCGAGGTAGCCGGGCACAAAGCAGAGGATGGCGAGCATCAAAATCAACTCCACTGAAATCAACATCATCCCAATGCTCATGCCGGCTTTGAGTGGAATGTCATAGGTGAGGAAGGGGCGGCCGCGCAAGCTGGCGAAGGCGGTACGGGAGTTGGCGAAGGTGTTGACGCGGATGCCAAACCAAGCGACGCAGAAGCTGCCGGCAATGCCCAGCAGGGAGAAGAAGAGGATGATGGCGACGCGCATGGCGCCGGGGACTTGAGCGGACTCACCTTCTGCGGGAGCCAAAAACCCAAAATACCACACCATGATGGCGCCGATGAACACCTCGAGGAACAAAATGAACTTTCCTTGAGTCAGCAGATAAGTTTTGCAAGTTTCATAAATAAGCTCTGAAATTTCTTTCATCGCCTTGTGGACGGGCAGGTTTTTCAGTTGGGAATATTGGATGAAGCTGAAAACAACGCCAATAAAGGACAGGGCAATCCCCACCATTAGCAGTGTTTTTCCGTTCATATTTCCGAGGAATGTGACTTCAGACAAATCTGGCAAAACCAGGTTGGCTTCAGATGCGAACGCCAGCCCTGGAAGCAGAGCTATTAGAAAGCTCCAAAACTTTTTATACGTCGACATCGCTTCTCCTTTAGGTATGCCGCGGCGCAATAACATGCGCCGAACCAAGAGTTAGAATTATTTTTCGAAGAGGCCAAATGAGCGCACACAAAAGACGTACACACAAGCCTTTTGGGCTGAATATGTACGCCTTTTTATGTATTTTTGAAGCAAGCTTGCATATTTTCAGGCAAAGAGGGTGTTATTTTTTAGGTTTTGCGGGGATGACGATGACGTGGGCTGTTGAGCCGGGAATACGTTCTCCCTGCAAGGGTTCCGCGCGTCCTTTGAGGATTTGGGCCAAGAAAGCTTCTGCTCTGGCATAGAAGTCCGTACGGTTTTCGGGGCGTGCAAAACCGTGTCCCTCATCCGAATAGAGGACATAAGTGACGGGCAAGCCGTTCTTTTTCATGGCTTCCACAATTTGTTGGGACTCTGCTTCTTTGACTCTGGGGTCATTTTTTCCGTGGGCGATGAGCAGGGGGATTTTAATTTTGTCGGCAGCATAGAGGGGGGAGGCTTTTTTGAGGAGCTCCTGGTCCTTGGGGTCGTCTATGTTGCCCATGCGTTTGTCAAAGGTAGCGCGCATGGGTTTCCAATAGGGGGGGATGGATTGGACAAGCGTCATGAGGTTGGAGGGGCCCACAATATCGACAGCGCAAGCGAAGACGTTGGAGCTAAAAGCGGCCCCGGACAAAGCCGCATAGCCGCCGTAGCTACCGCCCATAATGCAGACTTTTTTGGGGTCCGCCGTTTGGCGTTTGACGGCCCAGTTGACAGCGTCAAGCAAGTCCTCGTGCATTTTTCGGCCCCACTGTTTGGCGCCGGCATTCAAGAAGTCCTTTCCGAAGCCTGTGGAGCCTCTATAGTTGACTTGGAGGACGGCATAACCGCGGTTGGCAAGCAGTTGGGCTTCTGCGTCATAACCCCAATAGTCCCTCGCCCAGGGCCCACCGTGCACAAGGAGCACCATGGGGAGGTTTTTGCCGGAGGACTCAGGGGGCAAGCTGAGATAGGAGAGCATATTCAGGCCATCTCTCGTAGGGATGTTGAAGAATTCCATTTTGGAGAGTTTGGCGTTTTCGAGTTTGGGGCGGTTGGAGAAGAGGAAGATGGGGGTTTTGCTCTCCCGGCTATAGAGGTAATACTTAACAGGGCCGTCAGAGCGCTCTGAAGCGACTGTCCAAAGTTTGTCGGCCAAGTCACGGCTGACGAGGTTAAAAACACCCTCATCCAATTTTTTAAGGGCTTCAAAGTCCGTCCAAATGTCCTTGTCCTTCACATCCCACACAGGCTTGCCCGCGTCATAGGAGACGGCCTGGAGGTGGTGTCGCGTTGGGTGCACCAAAATGCCATGGCTGTCCACGCGCGGGTTGTGAGCGATGAGTTTTTCTGTCCCTTGGAGCAAGTCCAACTCAACAATGCGCTCCGTATTGCTGGCGAGCGTTGTCGAGAGATAGACTTTGTCGCCTTCCCCGTTGAAGCCGATGATGCCGACTTCCTCTTCCCAGCTGACTTTGAACAGTGTTTTCCAAGGGGTGCTTGCCGAGGAGCGGACGCGAATTTCTTTTTCACCTGAGGGGAGTTGTGCATAGGCGCCTCGGACGACGAGGTTGCTGTCAACGTCCCACCCAACAACGTCTCCCGGGTTTTGCGTGTCCGGGGCGAGGGCACCTGTTGCCAAGTCAAGGCGATAGACGTCAAACAAAGTCCTATTGCGAAGGTTGAGCGTAACAAGCACCTCATTGGGTTTTTTGTGGCTAAGTCCGTTAACGCCTGTGCGCACGTCCTGAAAAGCCGTATAAGCACGTGTCAGTTTGGTATGCACGTTGACGCCGAAGAGTTGCCAATTTTCATTGCCGTCTATGTCCTGCATGTAGAGCAGGTGTTGGTTGTCATAGGCCCAGAAGAAAAAGCGGATGCCGCGCTTTTTGTCCTGGGTGAGGACGCGCTCGTCCTGCTTGTCAATGCTGCGCACCCAGACTTGCAAGACATTTTCTCTGTCCGGAGCGATATAAGCCAGCCATTTGCCGTCTGGAGAAATTTTCGGCGATGCCCGCTCAGGATTTCCCAAGAGTGCGTCGCGAGGAACCAGCGGAACTTCCGCCCATGCAGCCGAAAAAGCAACCAAAGTCGTCATTACCACCGCCTTCAAATTCAAAAGAGCCTCCTTCTGGCACAATTTTTTACGCCCAACACACACTTTCCGAACGAGCCGAACAAATGTGCACAAGCGCTGGACACGAACAGCCGCATGAGACACGGTTGCACGTGCGTTGTGTGTTTATATAGCGAATGTTTCAAAAACCAACCGTCCATGCTTCAAAGAACAACAAACCTGCACCCTATACCTTGCCACATTTATTGCCATGACAGAAGAAAGACGTCTCCGTTTGCCAAACTTGCTCCCCATAGGCAGGGAGCAGCTGAAAAGCCCTTTGGCGTTATGTCCGTTTATTGAGCATACTCTGCTGAAGGCGGATGTGACGCGGGCCGATGTGGTACGCCTTGCTGATGAGGCCATTCAATGGGGTTTTGGGGGGGCATGTGTCAACGTATGCCAACTGGAGACTTTGGTAAAAGCCCTTGGCAAGGCCCCTGTGAAGGCGGTAGCCGTTGTTGGTTTTCCGTTGGGGGCGACTTTGCCGGAGGTGAAGGCGTTTGAGGCGCGGGAGGCGGTGGCGGCAGGGGCGGGGGAGGTGGACATGGTACTCAACATAGGGGCATTGAAGGAGGGGGCCCATGCATATGTGCGCCACGACATTGCCTCCGTTGTGAAAGCTGCCCCAAGCGCCTGGATAAAAGTCATTATAGAGGCGGGTTTGCTAACAGAGGAGGAGAAGGAGGCGGCCTGTCTTTTGGCCAAGGCGGCGGGGGCGCATTTTGTCAAAACCTGCACAGGTTTTGCACCGGGCCAAGCGACAGAAGCCGACGTTGCGTTGATGCGCCGTGTGGTGGGGGGCGGGATGGGCGTCAAAGCTTCCGGGGGCATTCGGACGGCAGAGGGGGCGGTGGCCCTATTATTGGCGGGGG
>WQTM01000132.1 GCA_009786315.1 Pseudomonadota bacterium
CCAGAGAGAACAACGCCCCAATGGGCGAAAAAAGCCGGGCCGCAGGCCCAAGAAAGAACAACGCCCGAAGGGCGAAGAGAAACATTTCAAAAAATGGCCCGGGCCGCAGGCCCAAAAAAAACATTGTCAGTTAAAAAACCCCGCCCGGAGGGCGAAATTTATGGACAGCCCTTAGGGCCTCCCCCCCTCCCCCACGGGGTTTGGCTCCCCTTGGGCGCCTTCTCCTGTTGGCTTGGGTTGGGGGGGCTTCTTCGCGTATGTTTATTCGCGCACAATGGGTAGGAAGTTAAATGAGGCGCCCTCTCGCTTTTCAAAACGGCCAATACCCGGGTAGGGCAGGTGCATGCCTGCAACCCAAAAACCCTCTTTGGCGGCCTTCTCCATCCAATGCAGGCGCGTGGCCACGGCAACACCCGGGTTGCTGTCAAAGAGAATGTGGACATTGGGGCGAGCCGTCTGCAACCGAAGGTTGTGCATGAGGTCCCCCCAAACCAACAACTTCTTGCCTTCGGACTCAAACATGAAAACCGTGTGCCCAGGCGTATGTCCCGGTGCGTGTATGGCCTGGACACCGGGGAGTATGGTTTGGTCAGAGTTGAAGGTTTTGAGTCTGTCGCCAAGCGTCCTTAGCAAAAGCCGTACCCCATGTTGCTGCTCCGCATAACCTGCTCGCTCCTCCTCGGGACGGGAGTTGACAAGCCGAGGGCTTGTCCAAAAACTAAAATCCGTCTCGTGTACCCATACGGTGGCCTTGGGGAAACGCGCGCCCTCGCCTTCCGTAATGAGGCCACCAAAATGGTCCCCATGCAGGTGCGTCAACAACACCGTGTCAATGGACTCTGGCGCAATGCCTTTGGCTGCCAAAACCGAGGCCAACTGGCCTGTGCCTGGCCCCATAAAGTTGCCACACCCAGCATCAACGAGAATGCGGCGCCCCCCCCACTCCACAAAATAAACATTCACAGAGGTGGGCAAGTCGTCCTCTTCCACTTCCAGGGCCAAAACCTTCAGCTTCTCCTCCGCAGAAATGCCTTGAAATAAAACAGGCTTAAGCTGTACTTCCCCATCCAGAAAAGGCCATATCTTGCCTTCCCCAAGGGACATGTGGCCCTCAGGGAGGAGTTGGCTCAACTCAATGGTTTTGGCGGCGGGGGTGACGCAAGCCAAACTTAAGGAAAAACAGAGGACAAAGGCCGACAACATCTTCATGCGCATGCTTTTTTCTCCATCGGAAAACCCGACATGGTGCCTTGTTTGAGGTATACTTCCCTAATCAGCTGCCCCCCCAAAAGCCAAGCATTTTTGAGTGGCCATATGCAAACCCCTGCCCCTAAAAACAGAGCGCACCTGAATCTCTCCAGGTGCGCTCTCTCCCTGTCCGTCGCCACCCCTTGAGTCTCTTCTGCCCCAATGCCCCAAAACCCTCACCCATACCTTCCGGCCCCGGTTCGTCCTCTCTGTATGTCGCCCATATCGCCTGGGGCCTTTAGAGACTGCTCCCGCCTCCCACGTCGCCCCAACACTGCTGCCACCTCCACACCCTGCCCCCCCTCAACCTCCACCCCCCGTACGCACCTTGGTACCTTCCCTATTTGGTACCACCCCAAGTACCCGACGCCCGATGTCACTCCGCCGCCTGGTACCCGCCCCGTACGTACCCGGTACCCTCCCCGGCACTGCTCCCTATCCACCTCCACACTCCACTTCTGCCACCACCACCCAACACCCTCCCCTCCACGCTGCACCACGCCCACTCAGCTGCCTGCCTCAACAACCACCTCCTTCCTCGCTAACGCCGCCTATCCCCCCTCCACCTGCCTCTGCCTACTCCCGCCTGCCTCGCCGCCTGGTGCCCCCTCTCCTTCTCGGAAAGACAACACCCCCCCTCTCCCACATGCCTCGCTGAAACCTCCCCTCCACCCCTCCGCCCCTCACGCCTATTAAGGCGGTTGGGGGGCCGGGACGTTACACAGGTTGGAAAAGTTTTTTCTCCACCCACCCAAAACCTCCTCAAATGCAATCGTTAGCTCAACCGCTGAAACTGGAGTGCACATTGGAGCACCTGAGCCTACGTCGGCCGAGGCCAGCCGCCTAAGCTTTGAATTTTGCAGCGGACAACTCAGGCTTTCCGTCTCAGGTTGACGGCAGGGGCCAACCTGGGACAAGACGGTGCATGCGCTCAAAGAAGACGAAGTTTATTTTTGTCACCGGTGGTGTGGCCTCTTCCCTTGGCAAGGGAATTGTCTGCGCAAGCATTGGCAGTTTGCTTGAAAACCGCGGCCTCTCCCTCACCCTGCTGAAGATGGACCCCTATATTAACGTGGACCCGGAAACCATGAGTCCCTTCCAACACGGGGAAATTTATGTCACACACGACGGTGGCCAGGGGGATTTGGACTTGGGCCACTATGAGCGGTTTACGAGGGTGCAAATCAGCCGGGGCAACAACTTCACCTCGGGAAAAATTTATGACACCGTCATACAAAAGGAGCGCCGCGGCGAATACCACGGCCAGACAGTGCAGGTTATTCCGCACATAACGGATGAAACCAAACTGCACATTTGGGCCGCCGCAGAAGACTATGACATAGCGGTGGTGGAAATAGGGGGGACGGTGGGGGACATTGAGTCCTTGCCCTTTTTGGAGGCCATTCGCCAGTTGCGTTTTGACGTAGGGCCGGGCAACAGTTGCCATGTACACCTCACCCTGCTGCCCTATATTTCAGCCGCGGGAGAGGTGAAAACCAAGCCGACGCAGCACTCCGTCATGAAGCTGCGCGAAATTGGCATTCAGCCGGATGTGCTTATTTGCCGGGCGGACCGTCTCATTGAGGAAGGCATTCGCGACAAGCTGGCGCTGTTTTGCAACGTAGAAAAGCGCAGCGTGTTTGTCTCCCCGGAGGTGGAGTCGGTTTATGAGTTGCCAATGGAATTCCACCGCCAGGGTTTGGACGAGCGGCTGACGGACATTTTGAATATTTGGGCGGCCAAGGCGCGCCTGAAGGAGTGGGAGGTTGTTGTCGACAAACTCAAACACCCTTCGCGTGGGCAACTCAAACTAGCGGTGGTGGGCAAATATGTTGGCCTCAAGGACAGCTACCGCTCCCTGACGGAGGCCCTCATACACGGCGGCATAGACAATGGCTGCCTCATTCAACCGGTATTTGTGGATGCGCAGGAGGTGGAGCAGCAGGGGGTTGGGGTATTGCAGGGCTATGACGGGGTGGTTGTCCCCGCCGGTTTTGGGGTAGGGGGGAGCGAAGGAAAAATAGCGGCGGCAGGTTATGCGCGCAAAAACAAACTCCCCTATTTGGGCATAGGCATGGGCATGCAAATGGCCGTGGTTGAATTCGCCCGCAACGTGGCCGCCTGGGTGGGCGCCAACTCCCTCGAGTTTGACGCGAAAACACCCCACCCCGTTGTTGTCCCCTTCGCCTCGGGACAAGAGCTCCGCCTAGGCTCCTTCGAATGCCGCCTCTCCCCCCAAAGCCTGGCCGCCTCCCTCTATAAAGCCGAAGTGGTGAAGGAGCGCCACCGCCACAGCCATGAAATTAGCCAAAGTTGCTTTGAGAAACTCCAAGTCTTGGGGTTGGAGTTTTCAGGCATTGAGGTTGGCAAGGGCTATGCGGACATTTGCGAGTTGAAAGACCACCCCTTCTTCCTCGGTTGCCAATTCCACCCTGAATTCCAAAGCAAACCCTTTGCCGCACACCCACTCATTTCAGGTTTTGTGCACGCTGCCATGCAGCACAGGGACGAGCGCCAACAACAAAAGGGGCGTGGATGATTCAACTGTGCGGGCATTCCATAGGGCCCAAGCAAAGGCTTATGTTGTTTGCGGGCCCTGACGTTATTGAGTCCGCGGACATGGTGCGAAGGCATGCGCAGCGCCTCAAGCAGTTGTGTGAAAAACTTTGCGTGCCTTTGGTTTTTAAATGCAGTTTTGACAAAGCCAACCGCACCTCCGCCCACGCCTACCGCGGGCCCGGCATTGAAGAAGGCCTGCGTATTTTGAAAGCCGTGAAAGACGAAGTGGGTGTCCCCATTTTGACGGACGTGCATGAGACGTGGCAAGTCCCCCTTGTGGCCGAAGTGGCCGACGTGTTGCAGGTGCCGGCTTTTTTGTGCCGCCAGACGGATTTGATTGTGGCGGTTGCCAAAACGGGCAAAGTTGTCAACCTCAAGAAAGGCCAATTTGTCTCCCCCAAAGACATGTGGCAGGCCGCGCAAAAAGCCGTGCAGGCTGGCAACGCGCAGGTGATTGTGACAGAGCGCGGCGCCAGTTTTGGTTATGGCAACCTCGTGGTGGACATGCGCAGCCTGGCCATTTTGAAGCAGTTGGGGCTTGCGACGTGTTTTGATGCCACGCACTCGGTGCAACTGCCCTCAGCCGAAGGCGGCAAGTCCGGCGGCGAGCGTGCGTTTGTCGCCGTGCTTGCGAGGGCTGCCGCAGCTGCGGGCATGGACGCTTTGTTTGCAGAAGTCCACGAAACCCCCGAGACGGCCCTTTGTGATGGCCCCTGCTCCTTGACGTTTGAGATGTTGGAGGAAGTGCTTGGCGACGTACTCGCCATTCGAAAGGCCCTGAGATATGAATGAGAACAGCAGCCTGGTGGCGAAGGTGCAGGCGGTGCGCCTGTTTGTATTTGACGTGGATGGTGTGTTGACGAATGGGCACATTGTTTTTAACCCCGAAGGTGAGGCCATGAAGCTTTTCAACGCCAAGGACGGTTTGGTACTCCATGCTTTGGCGTCGCTGAAAATACCGACGGCTGCCATTACGGGGCGTACCTCACCCATGGTGGCCAAGCGTTGCGAGGAGTTGGGCTTTGCGGTGGTGATGCAAGGGGAGAGGAAGAAGGGGCAGGCTTTGGAGCGGTTGTGCAAGAAGGCCGCAGTAGCACCCTCTGCCTGTGCCTATATGGGGGATGATGTGAATGACTTGCCGGCCTTGCGTTTGGCGGGCCTGAGTGCTTGCCCTGCGGATGCAGCTTTGGACGTGAGGGAGATGGCCGACTATGTGTCCACACTCAAAGGGGGGGAGGGGGCGGCGCGTGAGCTTATAGAGTGGGTATTGAGGGGCCAGGGGGTTTGGCCCAAAGTATTGGCCTTGTTTGAGGATGCAAACCCCCATAGCTTGTGCTAGGCGCCTTGGCATGTTTGAGCGAAACCACTACCCTGCCTGCAAGGTGCGCGACATAGGCCTTGCCGAGTGGGGCCGAAAAGAGATTGAAGCTGCCGAAAAGGAAATGCCGGGCCTGATGGCCCTGCGTGAGGAATATACCGCCACGCAACCTTTGAAGGGGGCGCGCATAGCAGGCTGTCTGCACATGACAGTACAAACCGCGGTGTTGATGGAAACCCTCGTGGCCTTGGGTGCGCGGTTGACGTGGAGCAGTTGCAACATTTTTTCAACGCAGGACCATGCGGCGGCGGCCATGGCCCAAGCCGGCATTCCAGTGTTTGCATGGAAGGGCGAAACCGAAGCCGAATATGAAGCGTGCCTCCAGCAACAAATATTCGCTTTTGAGGGCGGCCTTGGCCCCAACCTCATTTTGGACGACGGTGGTGACTTGACGAAGTGGCTGCACGACAAGCACCCCGCGTTGTTTGAGGGTGCCGACGCCATATGTGGCCTCTCCGAAGAAACCACCACCGGCGTGCACCGCCTCTATGAAATGGCCAAAAAAGGCCACCTGCTATGCCCGGCCATTAATGTGAATGACTCGGTGACAAAGTCCAAGTTTGACAACCTCTATGGTTGTCGCGAGTCCCTGTTGGACGGCATCAAACGCGCCACCGACATTATGGTGGCCGGCAAGCGTGTTGTGGTGTGTGGTTTTGGCGACGTAGGCAAGGGTTGTGCGCAGTCCGCGCGCGGCATGGGCGCGCAAGTGTGGATAACCGAGATAGACCCTATTTGCGCGCTGCAAGCCGCCATGGAAGGCTACCGTGTGGTGACGATGGAGGAGGCCGCCCCCCATGCCGACATAATAATTACGGCCACTGGTTGCAGGGATGTGGTGCGTGGCGAGCACATGCAGGCCATGAAGGACGGCGCCATTTTGGCCAACATAGGCCATTTTGACTGTGAAATAGACGTCTCCTGGCTTGAGGCCCAAAAGGGCATTCGCGAAGAAAATGTCAAACCGCAGGTGGACCGCTTCATTTTCCCTGACGGCAAAGTGTTGACGGTGCTGGCGCGTGGTCGCCTCGTCAACCTGGGTTGTGCTTCTGGACACCCCTCCTTTGTCATGTCCAACTCTTTCACCAACCAAACCCTGGCCCAAATGTGGTTATGGGGGGCATTGAAGGTGGAGGGGGCCACCCTGGAAACCGGCAAAGTATATATGTTGCCCAAAGCCCTCGACGAGAAAGTGGCCCGCCTGCACCTGGCCAAGCTGGGTGTGCGGTTGACGCAACTTTCCGAGGCGCAGGCTCGCTATTTGGGCATTTCCGCAGACGGCCCCTATAAACCGGAGCACTACCGCTATTAAGCACTACCGCTATTAGGAAAAGGGGGAAGCCGCGCCAGAGGGGGGGGCGGCCTCCTGTGGGTTTTATGGGCAGGAGAAGTTGTCCGCCCCTGGGGTGCCTCGGTTGCCGCTGTCTGCGCGGCAAACGTCATAGGCGGGTGCGCTGGTGGGCATATAGCACCACTCCAGGGTAACAGAGTCTCTCTGCAAACTGCGTGCGGTGGGGGCGTGTGTATAGGTGAAAACAACTTCGTCCAAAATGTCCCCGTCAACAAGGAGACGAAGGCCTTGCCGGTTGCTTGTTGAAGAGTTATTGGGCAAGGCGAGTGTCAGCGCCCAATCCACTTGGGAGAGACAGCCGTTGGTTTCTGGCGTGTTGGAGCTTGCCAACAAGAAATAGGCATGGGCGTCGACAGGAATGCAGTTTTCAGAGTCGAGTTTTTGAGAGCGGCTGTTTGTCCTCAACTCCAGGCCATTCAAGTCCACCCCCTCCAGGGCCAAAAGCTCCACCCACTCCGCCTCATGGTCATTCAGCCCTGCACCAGGGTCCACCATCAACTCGCTCAACAGGAGTTGCCCTGGTTTTGGCCTGCGTATGGCCCGCAGCACACCGTTGTCCAGACACGTTCCAAATTCCGCCGGCTCTTCAGGCTCCGTTGGCTCTTCAGGCTCCGTTGGCTCTTCGGGCTCTGTTGGCTCTTCAGGCTCCGTCGGTTCTTCAGGCTCCGCCGGCTCCTCAGGCTCCGTTGGCTCTTCAGGCTCCGTTGGCTCCTCAGGCTCCGTCGGCTCTTCAGGCTCCGTTGGCTCTTCGGGCTCTGTCGGCTCTTCAGGCTCCGTCGGCTCTTCGGGCTCTGTTGGCCCCCCCGGTTGCTCCACGTCCTTTGTGCACGCGGCGTTGGGTTTTTGTGGGGAGCCTCTGTTTTCACCGTCATAGAGGGTGTCGGTT
>WQTM01000133.1 GCA_009786315.1 Pseudomonadota bacterium
TTGGGCGAGCAAAAAGTTCCCCGCCGGAGGCAAAATGCCCGGAGGGCGAGAAAGCGCGGGCCGCAGGCCCAGAGAGAACAACGCCCGGAGGGCAAAAAGAAATGTTTCCAAAAATGGCCCGGGCCGCAGGCCCAAGAAAGAACAACGCCCGGAGGGCAAAAAAAGCGCGGGCCGCATGGCCCTTAAAAACATTCTCAGTTAAATAAACCCCGCCCGGAGGGCAGAAAGAACCCTTTCAAAAAAAAGCCCGGGCCGCAGGCCCCAAAAAACCCATATTAATTGGCTTGCATTCTCGGAAGAATATAACGAAGCGAGTGCTCAAAGCGGTAATTAACCCCCATGTGGCCGTCGTTAAACTCTTCAAAGTGGTGCGCCACCCCCCTCTCCCTCAAAATATGCGCCAGCTGCCTGGCCCCCCAAATGAGGTGAAATTCGTCTCGAGTCCCACAATCAAAAAAAAGGCTTTGGAGGTTTTTGAGGGAGTCTGCTCGAGGGGGGACAAAGCGGGTGGGGTCCCTCTCCAACCAACGTTGCCAAACCTCCCAACGTATGGCCCCTGTCTCCAACTCCATGGGCAACTCCAAATTCAACGGCATGCCCAGGCAAGGAGAATAGCTTGCGGACATGGCCAAAATATTTATAACCGCAAAATCCTCCGGCTTCATTTTCGTCGCCCACGCCCGCTGCCTAAACTCCTCAAACCAAGGCAACACCCCACCCCCTTGGCGCAAAGGCGCTGCCGCCTTCGGCAAGTCACCCAAATAGCAATATTCAAAACAAGCATCCGCACAATGGGCAGCCATATGCCCAAACACTGGAGGGCCATGGCACGCCATTGTCCAAACGGCATAGCCGCCGGAGCTTTTGCCAAACAATGCACGTTTGGCGGGCATGCGGTGTACGCGAAAATTTTCTTCCACAAAGGCGACAACGTCCTGCGTCACATAGTCCAAATAGGCGCCTTGCGCTTCGCTGTTCAGCCACTGGCTGCCCCCCAGAGAAGTCCACCCATCTATAAATATGCAAAGGCACCCGGGAAGTTGCTTGGAAGCCATCAACATGTCCACGCGCTCCACCACATTGGGGCAAAATGCAGAAACATTCAACCACTGCAAGGCGGAGCCTGCATAGCCATGCAAAAAATAGGCGGCAGGAAACAACGCCTCACTCTCTTCATAGTTGGGGGGTAAATATACCAGAAGCTCCCTTGTGCTTGAGTCCCCCAAAGGGTTTGCATGCAGCGCTGGCGCCTCCAAAGAGGTACGCACAACGCGGCCTTTCATTTGGGGGGTTTTCCAAGTCGCTGCATGACGCTTTGCAAGTCCAGCCATACGTTTTTTTTCTCCGCGGGGTTCCTCAGCAAATAGGCAGGGTGGTAGGTGGGCATGAGGGGAATGCCTTCATATTCTCTCCAGCGCCCGCGCAATTTGGTAATGGGGGTGGACTCTGCCAACAAAGTATGCACGGCAAACTTTCCCAAAGCGACAAGCACCTTGGGCCCAATGGCGGCCAACTGCGCTTTGAGGAAGCCTTGGCATGCTTCAATTTCGTCCGGCTCAGGGTTGCGGTTGTTGGGCGGACGGCATTTGACAACATTGCAAATATAAACCTCGTTGCGCGAAAAATGCATGGCCTCAATCATTTTCGTCAGCAACTGCCCCGCCCTCCCTACGAAGGGAATGCCCTGCACATCTTCATCCGCCCCCGGGCCCTCCCCAACAAAAACCAACTCCGCTTGTGGGTTGCCCACACCAAATACAATTTGGGTACGTTGTTCGCAAAGCTTGCACCGTCGACAATCCCCCATTTGGGCGCGTATTTCCTCCAAAGAGGCAGGGGCCCGGAGGGAGGGAGGGGGACCGGAAGTCTCCTCGGGGGCAGGTTGTGCATGGGACTGCAACAGTGCTTGAGTACCTGTGTCGCGGTGCCATTGCAAATAGCGGTATAACTCCCGGGCGACACCTGCCGCTTCATTGGGTTGGTTTTCGTTGCTTTGTCGAGTTTCGCTCATCCGCATTTTCCCATTGTGCCCATTCATCCAAAATAAAGGCCGCTATTTTCGCTTTGCTTCCCTTCACCTGCAAAGGCTTGGCGCAAGCATGCAGCCAGAGAATTTCATTGTCGTCCGCAGCAAAACCCACACCCTCCTTGGAAATGTCATTGGCACAAATGGCATCCAACCGTTTTTCATGCAGCTTGCGCTCTGCATATTCGGCAAGGTTTTGCGTCTGCGCGGCAAAACCAATGAGGTAGGGGCGCTTGTCGAGTTGGTGTGCTTGCGCCGAGGCTGTGGCCAAAACGTCTATGGTTGGAAGCAAAGCCATGGCCTTGGGTGTGTCGGTTTTGTTTATTTTTTGGGGGTGGGTTTCTGCCGGTTTGAAGTCACTCACCGCGGCTGTCGCAATGAGGCAGTCTGCCCCCTCCACCCTCTCTAAAACAGCAGCACACATTTCTTCTGCCGTCACAACGTCGACAACTTCCATGGTGGAAGGCAGCGTTTTTCTCAAGGCTTCGGCAACAACCCCCAACACCAGGGAAACTTCTATGCCCCGGCGGTGGGCCTCCCTCGCCAATGCCACCCCCATTTTCCCCGTGGAGGGGTTGGACAAAAAACGAAAAGCATCCCAATATTCTCGTGTCGGCCCCGCTGTCAAAAGGAGTTTCTTCCCCTTCAAAGGAGAAGTTGCCAACAAACCACCAACGGTTTGGAGTATTGTCTCCACCCCCGCCAAACGCCCCATTCCTATGTCCTTGTCCGCCAACTCCCCTGTTTGTGGGGAAATCAGAAGAAACCTGGGCTCCTGAAAAAGCACTTCGAGGTTTTCTTGAGTCCTCTTGTTTTCCCACATGGCCGTATTCATGGCCGGTGCTACCACCACCGGCCCCCTAAATGCCAACAGCGCAGCCAAAAGAGGGCTGTCTGCAAAACCCGCCCTCATGCGGGCAATGCTGTTTGCACTCGCAGGCGCAAAAACGAATATGTCCGCCCAACGGGCCAACTCAAGGTGGCCATAGGCAGAGTTTGTCTCCGCAGCCTCCGTCAAAACAACGTGCCCGCAGAGGGCTTGAAACGTCAGCGCAGAAACGAAAGACTCGGCGGCCTTCGTCATGGCCACGCGCACCTCGGCCCCTTCTTTTTTCAAACGGCGAATCAACTCGCATGCTTTGTAGGCGGCAATGCTTCCGCTCACAAGTACGGCGACTTTTTTCCCCTGCAGGCTCATTCTTCCTCTTCAGAGAAAGGCTTGACGGCATGCACAATGGCCAACTCTTGGCGTGCTTCTGACAGCTCAAAGTTGGCGGCACGGAGGCGATCTGCCAATACTTGGACAAAACTCCATAGCATTTTCACCGCCAAAATGGACTCGCGCTTCATCAACGCCATTAACTCGGAGCGCACAACCAACATGACACGTGTTAACTCGGCAGCACGAATGGTTGCTGAGCGCGGCGCGTTGTCCACCAGCCCCATTTCTCCAAAATGGCCACCTGGAAATAATTCGGAAATCTCCATGCCGCCCTTCTCCACCACTACCCGCCCTTTTACAACAATGTAGAGATCGTTCCCCTGTTGCCCCTCACAAATAATTTCTTCGCCTTCCGCATAGGAGCGCGTCGTCGCAATGGACAAAACCGCCGTCTGCTCCTTGTATGTCAAATGCCTAAAAAGCGGCATCTTCTTCAGCGCCTCCATCCTCGACTGCGCTTCGAGAATTTCTTCACTCGCAGCCGAAAACTCGCCTTGGACGGAAACAACCAAAGCCGTAATGTTGTCCTTGCCCCCTCGCTCGTTGGCTGCCGCTACAAAATACTCTGCCAAATCCTTCGTCGGCACCTGCTCAAACATCCTCAATAGCTCCGCCTCGGGAAAATAACCGTGGAGGCCGTCAGAGCATAGAAGAAACTTGTCGCCCGGCAATACGTCCAAAACCAAAGTGTCCACTTGTACGGAAGGCTGAATCCCTATCGCCCGAGTAATAACATTGCGGTATTGCGAAGTGGCCGCTTGCTCGCGCGTAATGGCGCCCGCCTTGAGTTGTATGGCCACCAAGGTGTGGTCTTCCGTGAGGCGGTGGCATTGGCCATTGCGTATTAAATAAATGCGGCTGTCCCCGACGTTGCAAATAATCCCCTTGTTCCCAACAATGACAAGGGCAACCAAAGTCGTCCCCATGCCTCGGTTGGAAGCTTCTTGGACGCTGATTTGATAAACTTCAAAGCAAGCCTTTTGTACGGCGCCCTCCAAAGCATGGACTGCCGCCACTTGGTTTTCCGGCGTCCAATTTTTGGCCAGCGCCTCCAAAACAGAGCGCGCATCCCAAAGGTATTGGCGAACCAAAGTGCCGGCTTGAGAGCTCGCCACCTCCCCCGAAGCCGCCCCACCCATGCCGTCCGCAACCAGGTAGATTCCAAGTTCAGAATCCATGAGCATGAAATCTTCATTGAGAGCGCGCCTGCGCCCCACGTCGGTCTTCCCAAAAGCTTCAATAAACATGGGCAAGCAAGCCTTCTTTTTGGCTAGAAGAGAAAATTCAGGCAGACAAAACCGCTTAGGCTAGTTAGGGCAGAAAAATAAAAACCGCCACAGAAATCAGCCCTTCCACTCAACCCCCTCCAGAATTCCTTCTTCTGTAGGCACACTTTCAAAATGCGTTTCTTCAATGCGGTAGTCTTCGCCCAACCAACGGTATAAGTCTATGGCCTTGCACCGGGGGCCGCAAAAAGGCGACTCCAACGGCGTCGAAGCCACAGCCTTGCCACATTGCACACAAAAAAATACTCGGGAATTCATGGGAGACATTTCTCTCATATCAGCTCTTGACCAATTATGGGAATATGTTAGGCGACCTGGGCCAGCTTGAGGCCTCACCCGCTTCAAACCTTGGTTTGTCGCATACAGTTGGTTTCGCCGCAATAGCTCAGTTGGTAGAGCAACTGATTCGTAATCAGTAGGTCAGAGGTTCAACTCCTCTTTGCGGCACTTTCTCAGTGTTTCACAAAGCCTCATGAGGCCTTCAAAACCTTTGGAAAGTTGCTGGAGGGAAGCATGCGTGGGCGCTCATTCGCAGACGAAAGCTCGCCTGGCAGGGCTCAAGGCGCTGCCTGTACCGTGGGGGTTTGCTCTCCGCCGACGTTTCTCAATGTGGGCAAAAAGCCTTCTTTCCATTCCCAGCTTCTGCTGAAATCCCACCGCAGGGTTGTCTTCCAAAAAGCCTCGGTGTTATGGGTGGATGTTCCCACACCGTCCTTCCCGGCTAAATGGGCCTCCGTGGGACTATGGGTTTTGGCATAGCCATATATCAGCCTCATGTCGTCTCGCGCATGGTTGTTCCCTAGGGTTCCCTCGCTGTTCACCCCCACCACACGCCCAATCTTCTCGGCAGTGTCCGCCGTTGTTGCAACCATTGGGCTCAGCGCCACGCAGTTTTCAACCTTGGTGTCTCCCGAGTTCTCCCCCACCACGCTGCCAACCATGCTGCGACTACCCACGCCGTTAGGAGCTCCCGTGGCATAGCTGTTTTCCACCGTGCCTCCCCAGTTCCACCCCACCACACCACCAACCGTGGCACCGTTGGCATCTCTGCCCATAACACTGCCCGTGGCATAACTGTTTTTTACTGTGCCACCCCAGTTCTGCCCCACCACGCCGCCAACAAACTGGCCACCGGTGACACTGGCTATTGAATAACTGTTTTGCACCAGGTTATTGCCACTGTTCATCCCCACCACACCACCGACCCAGGCGCCAATAACACTGCCCATTGAATAGCAGTTTTGCACCGTGCCACCGTTCACCCCTACCACACCGCCAACAGTGTAACCTCTCACTTCGCCCTCGGAATAGCAATTTTGCACCGTGCCACTGTTCACCCCCACCACGCCGCCGACAGTGCTATTTTGGGTGATGATGCTCACATCTTTCAGACCGAGGTTTTGAATGACCGCTTTGGAGTCTATGCGACCAAACAAGCCACTCTCCTGGTTGGTGCCATCCGTGGCATGGATGGTGAGGCCGGTGACGGTGTGGCCATTGCCATCAAAGGTGCCAGCAAATGAGGTGCCGTTTATGTGGAAGTCCTTGCCTATAGGCGTCCAGTTGCTTGCCCCTGGCTCCGGCGCCTTCAGCACAATGTCTTCTGTCAACAAATAGTCCCGCTTCAAGCCTTCTTTGGTGTTGGCATAGCGGTTAAATTCTTCAATATTGTCCTGAGTCACCAGGAAAGGGTCCGAACAAGCACTCAAAAGCACACACAAAAGCAGGGTGCACTGAAAGCGTTTTTTTGAAACAAAAACACCTGAATGAAGAATTTGTACCTGCTGTTGCTCCGTCATGCCTTTTGCCATGGGTTTCCTCTTGAGCTATTTCCTGTGCTCCAACCAAAGTTTCATGTGTGCGAATTCTTGTTTTTACCTCAATGTCTCACCTCTGTACAACCGCTGTGCCACACACCAAACCAGGTGCTGAGGGCCGCAAACAAGGCTCCCGTTGAAAGCGAGCGCCAAGGGTGGGCCTCTGCAAGCGCCCTGAGTTTTTGGGGTTGCTCCTTCAACTGAAAATTAACTTAGTGCACTCAATTGCTCTTCAGTAAGTTGCCTGCAGTGCGAACAGGCCCTAATGACTCATATGCGTCCACCGTTTCACGAATGGCCAAAGCTTTCTGAAGCCACTCCTGTGCTTTGGTATGGTCCCCTTGACGGAAGTAGACTTTTGCAATGTTGTTATACGAGAGAGCAATGTCCGGGTGCTCCTTGCCTAATACCTTTTCACGGATGGCCAAAGCTTTCTGATACCACTCCAACGCTTTGCTACAGTCCCCTTGACAGAAGTAGACTTTTGCAATGTTGTTATACGAGAGAGCAGTGTCCGGGTGCTCCTTGCCCAATGCCTTTTCACGGATAGCCAAAGCCTTCTCATGCCATTTCATGGCTTGGGCAAAGTCCTCTTGATTGGCGTAGACAAGCGCGATGTCGCTATACGAGAGAGCAGTGTGCGGGTGCTCCTTGCCCAATATCTTTTCACGGATAGCTAAAGCCTTCTCATGCCATTTCATGGCTTGGGCAAAGTCCCCTTGATTGGCGTAGACAAGCGCGATGTTGTTATACAGGGTGGCAGTGTCCGGGTGCTCCTTGCCCAATATCTTTTCACATATCCCCAATGCCTCCTGATAATATTCCAGCGCTCTGGCATGGTTCCCTTGATTGGCGTGGACTCCTGCAATATTGTTGTAGGTGACAACAATAGCCGGGTAGTCCAACACCCTTTCCCATATCCCCAAAGCCCTCTGAAGCCACTCCAACGCCTTGGCATAGTCCCCTTGACTGCTGCAGACTCCCGCAATGTTATTGTAGGCAGTGGCAGTCAACGGGTGCTTCTTGCCCACCACCTTTTCGCTGATTTCTGAAGTCTTCTGAAAACACTCCATCGCCTTTGAATATTTGGCGCCATACACAAACCA